>CAZDDH010000029.1:0-55344 GCA_964504165.1 uncultured Rickettsiales bacterium
CGGTGGGCGGCATCGGGGACGTGGACGGCGACGACATCTACACGAACGTGTCGGACCCGAACCTCAACGCGGCATCCTCCGAGAAGGAGAAGCCGTCGGTTCGGCTGTACGTCGGTCTCGGGACCGGGTGGTAGGCCAAATGCAAGGTAACAAAGGGTGCCTGATGGCACCGGGAAGCAATACCATGACGCGAGTAACACTCCTCTCAACAATGGCCATGGTACTGGCCGGCGGGCTGCTGCTGACCAGCTGCGGCCGTGACGCCGACGAGGCCAATGGCAAGATGGTCGGCGTCGGCTACGAGCCCGGCGCGGTGCAGCCGGCCCCGGTTCCCTCCGGTGGCCTGGTGGATATCGTGAACCTCAACATGCAGACGACCAACCTGGATATGGGCGTCACCGGCATGTACTACGCCAGCGAATCCTTCGTCAGCGGTGAAGACAGCTTCAGCCTGGTGATGGGCTTCTCCCGGCTCTTCTCCCCGGCGCTCACCGCAGCGGATGAGATGCAGCTGCTGAGCCCCAAGGGCCCGGACATGGTCAACACCTGCTTCGTGACGCCCAACCGCAGCGGCCAGCTGGGCACCTACACCACGCTGGACGCCGGCGACAGCCTCCGGCTGGTGGGGGACGGGATGCGCTTCTCGCTGCCCCGCGACCCCAACGACTATCCGGGCACCACCTCCAACGTGTGGCTGTACTACATCGGTAGCCAGTCCGTGCTGCAGGATCACCCCGTGCTCGACAACAACTGGGCCTACGACCAGGAGCTGGAGTTCCAGTGGGACGGCGGCGTGCCGCCGGACGGCGCCCCGGTGGCCTCCATCCCGCTGCCGTCCTCGGCTCCGGACCCGCGCACCGGCAAGCAAGCCGGTCACCCGACCATCTACTCCCCGCCCAAGCTCGAGGGCATCGTCGTCAGCGCCAAGGAAGAGGAGACCGGCGGCGAGGTGCTGGCGTTCGCGCCCAACACCGACTACCTGCCCAGCCCCCTCGACGGATCCGGCGACGTGCTCCACGTGCGCTGGAATCCCTGGGAGCAGGCCGAGGAGAACAGCTCCCGGATCGTCATTCAGGTCCGGCTGCTCAAGAACGAGAAGGAGGGCGCCCTGCTTCCGTGCCCCTGGGACCCCAACCAGGAATGCGAGTGTGACGACGACGGCCCTGCGGACCTGCGGTGCGACACCGAGGTCAGGTCGGACGTCAGCAGCGGCAGCGAGGGCGGCGAAGGCACCGACGACTGCCACGACGGCATCGACAACGACGGCGACTTCATGTGCGACGTGGATGGCTGCATCTGCTCCAACACGGACGTTGACGAGGACGGCATCGTCGACTACCAGTGCCCCCCCTGGATGGACGGGCACTGGCTGGGCCCGGACCCGGAGTGCGGGCGGGACTACAAGACCATGGAGTGCCGCAACGCCGGTGGCCAGAACCGCTGCTTCATGGTGGGCGGCGACCGCAACCCCGACGGCACGGCCATGGAGCTGACCTGCACCGTCGAGGACGAGCTGGGTCACTTCGTCATCTCCGAGGATTACATCCAGGAGATGCTCGGCAAGGTGGACACCACCGACATCGGCGGCGCGCTGCTGATGGTGGGCCGCGTGGCCGAGGAACGGGTGTTGATGCCCGCCGTCAAGGACGAGATCGGCAACGTCGTGGATATCGGCGAGCTGCGGGTCCGTGTCAGTAACGTCTCCATCGGCCGCCTCGCGGTCGATGCGGAAGCCCTGTAGGAGGTGGACACGATGCGCAATCTCATTCATCTGCTCTTCGTCGCCGCGCTCCTCGTCGCTCTCGTCGGTTGCCCGCCACCCGACAAGTACTTCACGGGTACGGCTCCCAATATTGCTGGCATCTCCCCCGAGCGGGAGTACTCGCTGGCCGGCTGCGAGCACGTGGTCATCGAGATCGACGACATGGACCAGTGCTCGAGCCCGTCCGTGGTGTTCGGCTCACGCAACGCCACCGTACTGCAGTCGGAGAAGGTCGAATACGGCGACCCGGACGTCGACTACTGGAAGGCCCGTTGCCACATCGAGTTCGATCTCGACGACGAAGCCATCAATGTCATCTCCCCCCCCGGCCCGGTGGCCGGCGGCAAGGTGGACGTCCAGGTGGCCTGCAATGGCGGTATCGCCATGGACGAGTACTCTTACGCCAACGGGCGCATCTCCCCGGACGGCCGCGACCTGCACGAGGACGAGGTGAGCGGATTTGCCCTGTTCTGGCAGGACGGCCCGTTCGTCAACGTGCCGATGGTCTACGGCTACGGTTTCGTGCACGAGCAGCCGGTGCCCCGCCAGTCCATCTTCCTCTCGGGCGACCACGACGCGGTGGCCACCGGCACGGGAATCAAGCCCCAGACGCCGCCGGCGCCGTTCGAGCTCCCTGAGGGCGCTGACCGCCTCAAGATCGGGGACGCCATCGAGTTCTATTACGAGCGTGATCTGCAGAATGACCCGGTGGCCAGCTACGTGGGCACCGACGACGCCATGAACATGCAGGAGGAGAACGCGCTGTTCCTGGGCGTCTATTACGAGCGCACCGACAGCGACATGTGCTACGCCGGCGCGGAGATGGACGGTGGCGGCTACTTCTGGGGCAGCGGCGACACCTCGGATGAGGCACCCAAGGGCTGCCTGCGCTTCTACCGTGTCCACCCCAACCTCAAGAGCGGCGAGGACGCCGACGACAACGAGTTGGCCAAGAACGAGCTACCGCTGGACTTCGAGTGGAACGCCATCGTGACGCCGGCGGGATCGCCGGACTACGAGACGCGGACCCAGGAGGAGGGCATCGAGCTGCCCACCGGCACCTATTACGCCTACCTGACCCGCGGCTGGCGCAGCTTCGGCTACCCGTTCAACCCCTACGACAACCTGGACGTGGTGCTGGAGTTCTTCCCCGAGCTGTACATCGAGCAGGGCTCGACGGTCATCACCCTGTCCGAGGAGGCCGCCTTCCGGGTGCCTTACGACTTCGACGTGCACTACTACGCCGAGTTCGACACCGGCGGTGAGAATGTCGCACCGCAGGAAGCCGAGCTGTTCGTGCGGGCTGACGGCGGCGTGTCCTACGGCTACGCCATCGAGGCCTTCGATACGGATTACGACGGCGACGGCGAGGTTGATGACGGCGAGCCGATCGTCACCATCCCGCCGACGGACACCGGCTTCCTGGAGCCGCTGGGGCTCTACGTGGGGCTGCCCTACTACATCGACCGCACCGAGTTCGAAGGCATCGAGATGACCGAATCGGACTGGGAGGATTTCGAAGGCGGCAGCGACATTGCCTGCACCGGTATCCTCATCGAATGGGAACAGAGCCCGGACGCGGATGACGACTTCGTCACGGCGTCCCTGGAGGTCATGGAGTTCGGTATCGGCCGCAGCACCGGGTACACCTACTCCTATCGACTGGTGGCCTTTGCCTGGGACGAGGAAGAGCGCCTTTGCCTGCCCCCGCAGGCTCTGGCCGAGCTCCCGGACGTCTCCGATACCTTCGGTACCGATGACTCGCAGCACGAGACCTATGCCTACTCGGGCTTTGGCTCGTTCAACATCAACAAACACCGCATGAACCACATCCCCATCGACGAGCTCCGCGGGAACATGGTCGTGGATGCTGCCCACCTGTACGGATCGTACTTCTTCACCGTCAGCGACTGTGAAGACGCCATCGACAACGACGGTGACGGCTTCATCGACCTGGACGACCCAGGTTGTGACACCACCGATCCTGAGGATCACTGGGAGATCGGCGGCGAGTGCGACGACCGCGTGGACAACGACGGCGACGGCATGATCGACATGGACGACCCGGAGTGCGATTCCCTGGGCGACCCGTCCGAGGGCGAGTTCTCCAGCTGCAACGACGAGTGGGACAACGACGGTGACGGTTGGATCGACTACATCGAGGACGATCCCGACACCGAGGACTACGACGAGTCCCTGTTCGGCGACCCGGGCTGCGAGTCGGCCGATGACGGTTCCGAGGACAACGAAAACCTCGGCGAGTGCGCCGACGGCTTCGACAACGACGGCGACGGAGCCATCGACGGCTACGACGAGGAGTGCTCGGACATGTTGGGCCAGGGCTGGGCGCAGCTCAGCGAGTCGCCCCAGTGCTCTGACGGCCTCGACAACGACGGCGACGGGTTCATCGACGACGAGGACCCGGAGTGCGACGACGATCTGGACAACCTCGAGGCGCCCACCGGCTGCGAGGATGGCCTGGACAACGATGGCGACGGCTGGATCGATGCCGACGACCCGGACTGCTACTACTTCCTCAATGTCAGCGAGGCCGGTATCCCGGTCGCGGCCTGGGAGTGTGGAGACGGCAACGACAACGACGGCGACGGCCTCATCGACGGCAACGACCCCGGCAGCATCAACGCCGAGGACACCAACGAGGAAGCCCCGGACGCCAGCTGCCTGGACGGCCTGGACAACGACAACGACGGCTGGATCGACACCGACGACCCGGACTGCTTCAACGAGGATCCCGAGGATCCGGGCAGCATGCTGGGCACCGAGTGCAACGACGACACGGACAACGACCTCGACGGCTTCGTCGATTCCGAGGACCCCGAGTGCGATGACGCCTGGGACGACGCAGAGGCCGAGCCCGAGTGCAGCGACGGCATCGACAACGACGGTGACTGCTGGATCGACAATGACGATCCCGACTGCTACCTGTTCGGCGGCCCGGACGAGGCCGGCCAGACCACGGGTAACCAGTGCAGCGACGGCACCGACAACGACGGTGACGGCTACACCGACGGCTGCGACCCGGACTGCGAGGACTACCAGGACAACGACGAGGAAGGCCCCGCGTCCTGCAGCGACGGCGCCGACAATGACGCTGACGGCTGGATCGACTACGACGATCCGGACTGTTGGGGCAGCCCCGAGGTCGGTGGCGGCTACAGCGGCACCCAGTGCAACAACGGCACCGACGACGACGGCGACGGCGACATCGACAGCGCCGACTCGGACTGTGATGACGCCTGGGACGACAACGAGGCTGCTCCGCTGTGTGACAACGGCATGGACGACGACGGCGACTGCTGGACCGACCTGGACGACCCGGGCTGCGCCGACGCGCTGGACAACGACGAGTCCAACGGCGACCTCGGTGAGTGCGCCGACGGCATCGACAACGACGGCGACTCGGACATCGACGGCTGTGACGGCGACTGCATTGACGCCGGTACCGCCAGCGAGTCCACGGCGGCGACGCCGCCCTGCGACGACGGCATCGACAACGACGGCGACGGCTGGACCGACCTGGACGACCCGGGCTGCGCCGACGCGGCGGATGACGACGAGACGGACGCCGGCCTGACCCAGTGCAACGACGGCGCGGACAACGACGGCGACGGCGACATCGACGAGGCTGACGCCGACTGTGCCGACGGCTGGGACGACGACGAAGCCAGCTGATCCGGAGCCATTGGTTCGACTCAAAAAGGGGTCGGGCGGTTGCCCGGCCCCTTTTTTTGTCTACACTCGTTTCCGAGAGTGGAGGCGCCATGAGACCAACCCTGTGGGTACGTAATGCGGCGGAGGTGATCCCGGTCACCGAGGGTTTCCCCGTCATCAAAAACGGCGCGGTGATCTGTGCCGGGGAGCGCATCGTGTGGGTCGGCGAGGACGGCAGCTGGCCGCGGGAACTGGCACCTGAGCCGGGTGACGCGGTGCTGGACGCCGGGGGCACAACGGTGCTGCCGGGGCTGGTGGAATGCCACACCCATCTGGTGTTCGGCGGCGCCCGGGCCGGGGAATTCGCCCGCCGGCTGGAGGGGGACACCTACGAGGAGATCCTGGCCGACGGTGGCGGGATCCTCGGCACGGTCAAGGCCACCCGCGCGGCCACCCGGGACGAACTACTGGCCACGGGCCAGCGGCGGGTGGACCAGTTCCTCAGCCGTGGCGTCACGACGGTGGAGGCCAAATCCGGGTACGGGCTCGACCTGGACACGGAGATCAAGATCCTGGAGGTCGTGCGGGAGCTGGATCACCGGTCCCCATGCGAGCTGGTCCCCACCTTCCTGGGGGCCCATACCGTGCCCGCCGATTTCCGCCAACGGCGGGAGGACTACCTGCAGCGGGTCATCGAGGAGATGATCCCCGCGGTGGTCCAGGGCAAGCTGGCGCGTTTCTGTGACGTGTTCTGCGAGCCAGGTGTGGGCTACGACCTCGAAGAGACTCGGAGGGTACTGGAGGCGGCGAGGGCCGCTGGCCTGGGACGCAAGGTCCACGCCGAACAGATGAAGTGCAGCGGCGGCGCGGCCCTGGCCGGGGAGCTGGGGGCTGTCTCTGCGGACCACCTGGACCACCTGGACACGGCAGGGATCAAGGCGATGGCAGAGGCCGGCACGGTGGCCGTGTTGCTGCCTGGGGCGGCGTACTTCCTGCGTGAGCAGCAGCCTCCACCGGTGAAAGAATTGCTGGCGGCGGGGGTCCCCGTGGCGCTCTCCACCGACATGAACCCCGGTTCGTCCCCGACCTTCGATCTGCTGCTGATGGCCTCGATGGGATGCGTCCAGTGGCGGATGACCGTGGCTCAGGCCCTGGCCGCCATCACCACGCATGCTGCGCGGGCGCTGGGCCTGGCCGGGGACCGCGGGCGGATCGAACCCGGGCTGCGGGCCGACCTGGCCCTATTCGATGTCGCCGACCACCGGGACCTGGCGTACTGGTTCGGCCACGACCCGTGCCATACCGTGGTCAAGGACGGCCGGGTCTGCGGGCCAGGCCTTGCCGATGCGACCGAAGACGATTAGAACAGCGCGTGGTATGTTGTGCGCGTGCGGTCAGTGACTGATCGCCCGTCAGGAAGGACCGAGTCATGTCACCTGCCATGTTGTGGAGCCCGGGGATCGGCGAGTTGGTCGTCATCCTGGTCATCATCATGATCTTCTTCGGTGTGGGGAAGCTGCCGCAGATCGGCGCTGCACTGGGCAAGGGCATCAAGAACTTCAAGACCGCCTCGGACGGCCGGGAAGAGCTGGACGTCACCCCCGGTTCCGACAAAAAAGACGACTGAATCCAGCCTCTCGAGGGCTCACCGGGCCCGGCAATCCCATCTGTAGAACCCGATCCTGGCCGCGTGTCAGACGCGGCCGAGCACTTTTCTGGCAGCCATGCGGATTTCGTATTCGATGTTCGGCAGTCGGGCCAGTTCGCGAAGGTCCGGCCGCATCAGATACGGCAGCAACGGCATGGCGATGTCCACCGGTGTGTAGGGATTGAACACCAGCGCCTTCTTGACGTGGTAGCGGGCGATCCAGCGGGCCGACCGGTAGATTTCCTGGATGATCTCCGGCTGGGTTGGGCGACGCGCCGCGATCTTGATCACGTCCCGTTCGACGACGCGCGGGTTCTGAAGCAGCAGGCGGATCACCGATGGATTGCGGTCGTGTAGCAGGCGGTCCAGGCGCATCCGGTCGCGGCCACGGGCGTAAGATTTGCGCAGCCCCAGGGCGACGGAGGCCATCTTCTCGTTTTCGTCACCCTCCTGAGGTTCCTGGCCTCGTAGCAGGGCCGCTGGTGCCGCCAGGAACAGCCGGCTGATCTCCGGATCTCCGTCCGCCCGGGCGTGCAGGTACAACCGCTGGACCTTGGCATAACCCAACACCTCGGTGAGGGGGCGCGAGGTCATCAGATCCAGCAGGATCTCCCGCGCCAGCTGCTTGTTGCTCGACTCCCACAACCACCGGATGGCCAGTACTCCCAGCTTGTCGCAGCTGTTCGACAGCAGCTCCACGATCTTGTGGCGACGGTGTTGCCGTTCAGACAGGCCCGCCCAGCGGGACAGCATCGGCCCCAGCTCCTCGTCGGCCCGGCTCTCCAGGCGAGCCTCCAATACGGCCAGCAGCTGGATGCGTCGTCGATCGAGGGGGGAGAACAGGGGCACGGACGGTACGGCCTCAGCCTGCGCCCGCAGAAGCCATCTCCTGGACCAAAGCGCCGGCAGCGGCGACCGGGTCCTCGGCCCTTCGGATGGGGCGGCCCACGACCAGGAAGTCGGCGCCGGACTCGATGGCCATCGCCGCCGTGGCTACCCGGGCCTGATCGTCGGTGCTGGCGCCCTTGGGGCGGATGCCGGGCGACAGCAAACGGAACGGAGAGGCGTGCCGCTGCCGGATCGAGGCCAGCTCGTGGGGAGAGCAGACGATGCCCCCCAGCCCCGACTCGCGAGCCAGATCGGCGAGCAGGTCCGCCTGCTGCTTTGGCTCGTGGTTCACGCCGAGCTGGGCCAAGGTGGCCGCGTCGATGCTGGTCAGCACGGTTACCCCCATCACCAGGGCCGGATCCTCACCGGCCGCAGCGGCGCCCTCGGCGGCGCCCTCGGCCGCGGCCGCCATCATCGCCGGGCCGCCGGAGCAGTGGATGGTCATCATCGAAGCACCCATCTTGCCCGCCACGTAGCAGGAACCGCGCACCTGCGCCGGGATGTCGTGGAACTTGAGGTCCAAGAAGACCCGGATACCGGACTGGCGGAGTTCGTCGACGATGGTGGGGCCGCAGGAGCAAAACAGGCGGGATCCCACCTTGAGCCAGCCCACGGAACCGGCGAGTTTTCGGGCCCACTCGAGGGCCTCCTCTCGGGTGTGTACGTCCAGGGCAAAGATCAGCGAATCGCGGGCTTTTTGGAGGTCCATGATGTCCTTTCCACGTCGGGGATCGAAGTGTAACGCAACAGGGGACGAAGTGGCGATTGACAGATCGGCGGCAGAGCTTTACGATCTTGCCTTGCTAGAATTAGCTAAGTAGTTGTTCCTGCTGGGGAATTCTAGGAACTACGCAGGTTTCGGACGGCCTCTCGGAAGGCCAAATACTCCTAGAGCCAGCTGGCGAATGCGGAGACAGGGCATGAACGACCCGGAAACGCCTGAAAACAGTGACGAATATGGCAAAATTCCTTCGGACGAGACGAGGCGTCGGACGACGGTACGTCTGCCCCTGAAGCTCTGGACCGAAGGCCGGGTAGACGGTCGTCTGGATTTTCACAACTGCTCCAACCTGTCCGTGGGTGGGATCTTCATCGAGACGCCCGAGCCCTACAAGGTGGGCAAGCAGATCCAGATCGAGTTCAACCTGCCCGGCGTCTATGACTCCATCAAGGTCACCGGCGAGGTCGTCAGCCACCTCGAAGAGGACGAGTCCGGCACCCGCCACTGTGGCAACGGCTTCCGGTTCATCGACCTCGGCGAAGCCGACCATGCCCTCATCGCCAAGTTCATCGAGACCTCTATCGAAGAAGAGTCCGTCTACTAGAGCACGGTGTGCTCTAGGCACTGAACAGGGTTCTTCCAAGCCTGCGCGTTTTCCGGAACGTTTTGATCGCCTCCGCTCATGATCTCAACATGACTCGCCAATGATCGGATTGGTCTGTGCTGTCGCCGGACCAGTGGCCCGCATCATTCTTTGTTAGTTCCGTCCCGGGTTTGGAGTGAACAACGATGCCTATTCATATCGCACAGTTTCGTTTTTTTTTGATCGCGGCATGGGTCTCCCTGCTGAGCTACCCGTTTGGGTGTGCAAACCAGCCACGAGAGGATCGGTTCGTTGAATCGGACGATGACGCGGACGACGGTGAGGACGACGATGACGATACGGAGGACACAAGCCCATACGGCGGCTCGTTGAGGAGCTTCTACCAGGACCTGGTGCCCGACGCTTCCTCCAACTCTTGGGCTGGTTTCGCCGAGGGAGCGGTCATCATTCCCTTCGACGGAGAACTCACGGAGGCCTGGCCAGAGAGCCCGTACGATTGCCCCAATTCGCTCTTCCTCTCCGACGTCAACGACGACGGCCGGCTCGATATCGTGATCGACAACGAGCTGTTGCAGAACTCCAGCAGCCATATCGTCCCCACGACTGTTGCCTACTTCATCCTCAACGAGGGCAACGGCGTGTTCTCCGATCCCATACCGTTCGAAAAGAGCTATCCCCACGAACACATCTCGGACGTGGCGGACGTGACCAAGGACGGACACCCGGACATCATCTCCTACAGCTTCTGGAACAACGGGATCCTGGTTTACGAGGGATTGGGCGATCTGCAATTCGCCCCACCCGTCGAACACAGTACGTCGACCCACGGTGGAGAGGCCTATGTCGTGGACATGGACGGCGATGGTGAACGGGACATCGTTGCGGCGTCTTCCGGGTCCGCCGTCGAACTCCGGTATCATCAATTCGCCGACTATCCTGAATCCCGCGGTGACATGCACCAAACGACCACCATCGGCCCCAACGACTCCTTCCACAACCACTTCGTGCCATTCGTCCTGGGGGACAGGAGGCTGATTTCGTACGTTGCTGAGATGCACAGCAACCTCGGCATCCTGGCCGACTACGGCGACGGCTGGGAACCCCTCGATGGCACCGACGGTCTTGCCAACCAGGTCATCCAAGAGCTGTGGGGCGACTGGAACTCATTGTCGGACGATGTCCCCTATCCCCATTTCTTCGTCCGCGAAAATCAGGTGATCCACGGGTTGTTTTCCCACAACAGCGTGTTCTTCTCGACGGTGGGCGATACGGTGGAACCGCTGGAACAAATCCCACACGGTTTATCCTTCACGGTGCGGCCCGCGATGCGGCTTCGGGACATCAATCGGGACGGACTGGTGGACCTGGTCGGCGCTGTCGAGGATGTCGTGTACTTCGAGATGGACGAGGGTATGAACTATCTCTACTACAAGACGGACAAGCTCATCTACCACCTGGGCGATGCCAACTGGGGGTATCCGGGGACACCGGTGATCGTCGATACCTTCGCGGACATCGAAGACCAGCCCGCCATCGTGGATCAGTACTCGGGGGTGACGCTGGGCGATCTCGATGGCGACGGATTCGAAGATCTGGTCGTACTGATGCGCTCCTATGACTCGACCGCGGGCGCTGTGCGGGTTTACTTCGCGACGACTCAATGACGGAGGCAGTCCACCTTACCGACCAGCGCTCCTAGCTCCTCGATCAGCAATCTTCGCAACAACGTCCGTCGCCTGAGCGTGTCCCCGTTGCTGATGCACCGCCCCAGGGCGCGGTTGCTGCCTACCAGGGTGACGAGCTGCTTGCCTCGGGTCAGGCCGGTGTAGAGCAGGTTGCGCTGGAGCATCACCCAGTGCTCGCCGAGGACGGGGATCACCACCGCCGGGTACTCGCTGCCCTGGCTCTTGTGGATGCTCACGGCGTAGGCGGGCACCAGCGCATCGAGTTCGTCGAAGCCGTAGACCACCGCCCGGCCATCCACGTGGACGGTGACCTCGCCTTCGTCATGGTCGATGGCGGTGATCTGCCCCAGGTCGCCGTTGAACACCTCCCGGTCGTAGTCGTTGCGGATCTGCATCACCCGGTCCCGCCGCCGGTAGATGCGGGCGCCCCGCATCACCTCGTGGCGCGGGCCGCGGGGCGGGTTGATGGCCTCACGGAGAGCGTCGTTTAGCGCCTGGGCACCGCAGGCACCGCGGTGCATCGGGGTGAGCACCTGCACGTCCCGAAAAGGATCCAGCCGGAAGCGCCCGGGGATGCGCCGGGAGACCAGCTCGACGATGAGCTCGGCGGCCTCCTGCGCCTCCTCGCGGCGGACGTAGAAGAAATCGTCGTCCGGGGAGGTCCCGCTGGTGGGCCAGTCGCCCCCCAGCACCTGATGAGCGGCGCGCACGATCCCCGAGGTTTCCTGTTGCCGGAAGATGACGCTCAGACGCTGGACCTCGATGCGCCCGGATCGGATCAGGTCGGACAGGACCTGCCCGGGCCCCACGGAGGGGAGCTGGTCCGCGTCCCCCACCAGCAGCAGCCGGGTGGGTGGGGCGATGGCAGCGAGCAGTGCCTGCAGCAGCATCACGTCCACCATCGACACCTCGTCGACGACGACGACATCCGTCTGCAGCGGCGTCTCGGCGTCGCGGTGGAAGCAGCCGTCCCGGGGCGAGTACCCCAGCAGCCGGTGCAGGGTGCTGGCCTGGCGGCCCGTCGCCTCCGCCATGCGCTTGGCCGCCCGCCCGGTGGGGGCCGCCAGGGCCAGGCGTTCCCCCCGCCGGGAGAGGATGTCCAGCAGCACCCGCAGGCAGGTGGTCTTCCCCGTACCGGGACCACCGGTGAGAATACTCAGCGGGGCCGCCGCAGCGGAAACGACGGCGGTGTGCTGGGCGCTCTCCAGCCGCAGGCCGCACCGCCCCTCGGCGGCCTCGATCTCCTGGGCGCCGGGGGGACGCCCACTGCGAGCCCTGACGATCAGCGCCGCCATGGAGCGGGCCGCGGACAGCTCGGCATCGTACAGGGCCGTGAGCATCAGCTGATCGTCCCGGGCCACCAGCCGGTTCCCCGCCAGCAGCTCATCGCAGGCGGTCTCCAGCAGGCCCGGTTCGATGTCCAGCTCCCGCGACCCCCGGCCCACCAGGTCGTGCCTGGGTGTGCGGGTGTGCCCGCTGTCGGCTTCGGACTGCAGGACGTGCAGGAGCCCCGCTCGGGCCCGCAGGGGGCTGTCCAGGGCGATGCCGCAGGAGCGGGCGATCTCGTCCGCGCGCTTGAACCCGATACCCGCCACATCGGCGGCCAGGCGGTAGGGATTCTCGCGCAGGACCGCGAGGGCCTTGGCCCCGTACCGCTTGTGGATGCGTCCGGCGTAGGCGGGGGAGATGCCGTGGCTCTGGAGGAACACCATCACATCCCGGGCGGCCCGGTGCTGGCCCCAGGCCTTGCGGATCTTGGCGATACGCTTGGGGCCGATGCCCGCGACCTCGGACAGGCGCTCCGGGTGTTGTTCGATGACGTCCAGTGTGGCGTCGCCGAAGTGGGCGACCAGACGTGTGGCAAAGGCCTCGCCGATACCGGGGACCAGCCCCGAGCCAAGGTAACGACGCACGCCATCCAGGGTCGATGGCGTGACCGGCAGCACGCTCTCCACCTCGAACTGGCGGCCGAACTTGGGGTGCTCGACCCAGTGCCCCGTGAGCCGGAAGGCCTCCCCGGCGTTGACCCCGGGGAAGGTGCCCACGGCGGTGATCTTCTCTCCGCCAGTGGTCACCCGCAGGACGCTGTAGCCCGTCTCGTCGCTGGCGAAAACGACCCGATCGACGACCCCTTCGAGGGTGCGGACCGGATCATCGGCGCCGGTAGCCTTGCCGAACAGGTCTGCTTGATCAGACATCGTCCTCGACAACGTCCTCGAGGGAGCCGTCCAGCAATCTCTCGACGGCCTGGCGGATCAGATCGGGAGGGTAGCCGCGGCGGGCCAGGAAGCCCGAGGCCCGACGGCGGGCCTTGATGGGGTCCAGGCCCCGGTAGCGGTGCAGGTTACGCCGCAGCAGGTCCTGGACGGTCCGGGCCTCGTCGTCGGGAACTGCGTCAGCCAGCGCAGCGCGGATCACGTCGCCGGCCACGCCCCGCCTGCGCAGATCGCTGGCCAGGCGTCGCTCGCCCCGTTCGCCCGCGTGCTGGGCGACGAAATCCCGCGCGTAGGCCGCGTCATCGAGGAAGCCCCGCTCCACCAGGTCATCGAGCACCTGCTGGACCACCTCCGGTTCGTGGCGCCGGTGGAGCACCTTTCCCAGCTTCTGGACGGTGTACGAACGCTGACTCAGGGCACGCATGGCCGCCTGTACGGCCTTGGATTGGGGGTTGTTCTCGCCAGCCATCTGAGCATGCTAGCGGCCCAGCGCCGACGGCGCCACCACCCCTTTTGATAGGAATGCACCGCAAATGGTTGAACCCCGGCGCGTTAACCAGTAAATCTCCTCGTTTAGCCGGGTCGCACGGGGCGGCTCGCCGGAAAAAGGGTTCCCGATGGGTAGCAACGACCACAGTGACGGATCGCCTCACGTGTTCCCCAAGGTTCAGACCCAGGTGGACTACGTCGAGATCGAGCACAAGATCCTGGACTTCTGGAAGGAAGACCAGACCTTCGACAAGCTCCGCGAGCAGATTCGCGGCGGAAAGAGGTGGTCCTTCCTGGACGGTCCGATTACGGCGAACAACCCCATGGGGGTGCACCACGCCTGGGGCCGTACCCTCAAGGACGTCTTCCAGCGTTACCACGCCATGCTGGGCCATGATCAGCGGTTCCAAAACGGCTTCGATTGCCAGGGCCTGTGGGTCGAGGTCGAGGTGGAGAAGGAGCTGGGCTTCAAATCCAAGAAGGACATCGAGGCCTTCGGTCTGGATCGGTTCGTCAACACCTGCAAGGAGCGGGTGCGCAAGTTCTCGGCGGTGCAGACGGCCCAGTCGGTGCGGCTGGGCTACTGGATGGACTGGGACAACTCCTACTTCACGATGACCGACGAGAACAATTACACGATCTGGTCGTTCCTCAAGAAGTGCCACGACCGCGGCTTCATCTACAAGGGCGTGGACGTGATGCCCTGGTGCCCGCGCTGCGGCGTGGGCGTGTCTCAGATGGAGATGCACGAGGGCTACCACGTCACCTCCCACCGATCCACATTCATCCGCATGCCCATCCGCGGCCGGGACAACGAGTACCTGATGGTGTGGACCACCACGCCGTGGACGCTCACCTCCAACGTGGCGGTGGCGGTGCATCCGGAGCTGAAGTACGCCAAGGTGCGCTGCGGAGAAGACGCCTACTGGCTGGCCGAGGGCACGTTGGAGCTCAAACGCCTGCAGGAGGAGTTCAAGGGTGGCGTGGCCAAGGGCACATGGATCAAAGGGGTCCCCAAGCTGCGGAGCCCGGCGGACTACTTCCGCGACCGCGGCGGCTTCACGGTCGAGGAGATCGTCCCCGGTGAGGAACTGGAGGGGCTCGAATACGACGGTCCCTTCGACGATCTACCCGCCCAGGCCCTCCCCGGCGGCACGCCCTTCGTGGACGAGAAGCTCGCCGAGGAGGATGTCACCGGTATCACCAGCCACCGGGTCCTGTTGTGGGATGAGGTGAGCGACACCGACGGTGTGGGCATCGTGCACATCGCCCCCGGCTGCGGTAAGGAAGACCGAGAGCTGGCCAAGCCCGCCGGCATCGTCTCCATCGCGCCGTTGGATGAGGCCGGGCGCTACACCGGCGAGTTCGGCGACCTCGCCGGCCGTTCGGTGCTCGACAGCGAAACCACCGACTGGATCATCGGCCACCTGCGGGACTCGGGCCACCTCTTTGAGGTGGAGCAGTACCCCCACTCCTACCCCCATTGCTGGCGGTGCAACACCGAACTGCTCTTCCGTCAGGTGGACGAGTGGTACATCGACATGAGCTGGCGGGAGGAGATCAAGGAGCAGGTCCACAAGATCCAGTGGATCCCAGGCTACGGCAAGGACCGGGAGTTGGAGTGGCTGGACAACATGCGCGACTGGATGATCTCCAAGAAGCGCTACTGGGGGCTGGCCCTGCCCATCTGGGTCTGTGAGGACTGTGGCCACTGGGAGGTCATGGGCGGCCGCGATGAGCTCCAGGAACGGGCCGTCGAGGGCTGGGACGAGTTCGACGGCAACTCCCCGCACCGGCCGTGGGTCGATGCGGTCAAGCTCCGGTGCTCCGAGTGCGGTGGCGAGTCCACCCGCATCGAGGACGTGGGCAACCCGTGGCTCGACGCCGGCATCGTCCCGTACTCCACCGTGCACTACAACACGGACCGTGAGTACTGGGAGAAGTGGATCCCCGCAGACCTGGTCCTGGAGTGCTTCCCCGGGCAGTTCCGCAACTGGTTCTACGCCATGCTGGCCATGTCCGCGATGATGGAGCGCATGCCCCCGTTCAAGACCCTGCTGGGCCATGCCCTGGTGCGGGACGAGAGCGGCAACGAGATGCACAAGAGCCAGGGCAACGCCATCTGGTTCGACGACGCCGCCGAGAAGATGGGCGTCGATGTGATGCGCTGGCTGTACTGCGGGCACAACCCGACGAACAACCTCAACTACGGGTATGGGCACGGGGATCAGATCCGCCGGCGGGTGATCAATACCCTTTGGAACGTGTATGCCTTCCTGTGCAACTACGCCCGCCTGGACGGCTTCGACCCGGAATCGGAGCGGGTGCCCGTCGACCAGCGGCCGGACATCGATCGCTGGCTGATGAGCAACGTGCAGATCCTCGTGCGCGACGCTCGCGAGTATTACGGCCGGTACGACATGGCCGCCGTGATCCGGGCCGCCGAGAAGTTCATCAGCGACCTGTCCAACTGGTACGTGCGGCGCAACCGGCGCCGGTTCTGGAGGGGCGTGGGGGAGGACGACCAGGACAAGCTGGCCGCCTACCAGACGCTCTACGACGCCCAGATGACGTTGCTGACGGTCGTCGCGCCCATCATCCCGTTCCTCACCGACGAGATGTACCACCAGCTGACTCCGGCGGATGGCGGCCGATGGCCCACCAGTATCCACCTGTTGCCGTTCCCCGAGGTGGACGAGCAGGCGCTGGACGAGGACCTGTCCTACGCCATGGACCAGGTGGTGCGGCTGGTGTCCCAGTCCCTGGCTCTACGCAAGAGCAAGGACATCCGCGTGCGCCAGCCGCTGGCCCGATTGATCGCGGTCCCCGTCGAGAAGGCCGCCGGAGAAGCCATCGAGCAGTTCGCCGATGTCATCGCCGCCGAGTTGAACGTCAAGCAGGTGGTCGTCGAGGACAGCACGGAAGGTCTGCTGACCTACCAGGTCAAGGCGGATTTCGGCAAGCTGGGCAAGCGCCTGGGCAAGGCGACCCCGCTGGTGGCCAAGGCCCTCGCCGGGATGGATCCGGCGGCGTTGCAGGCGGCCCAGAAGTCGGACAATCCCGTCGTCGTGGCCTATGGCGACGAGCAGACGGAGATCGAGCCCGACGAGTTCAAGCTGGTGGCCGTCACTCCCGACAACCTGGCGGTCAGCGAGACACCGGCAGGAGTCACGGCCCTGGACGTGGACATCACCGACGAACTACACATCGAGGGGCTGGCCCGCGACGTGGTGCGCCAGATCCAGCAGCTGCGCAAGGACCGCGATCTGGAGATGGATGATCACATCGTGCTGCGCTGGGAGGCCACCGGAGACGTGGCCCGGGCGTTCTCCGACTGGGAGGAGTACATCCAGCGTGAGATCCTCGCTGACCGGATGGAACGGGCCGAGGGCCTGGCGGATGGCGACGCCAAGAGCGTCAAGTTCTCGGGCCAGCAGCTGTCCATCGACCTGACCCGGGCCTGAAATAACGCGCCCGGTCGGGCGTATGATGAATCACCTGTCATGAGTGAAATCTGGGCCGTGGTGCTTCCTGTGCTGCCCTGGCTGGTCCTCTCCGTGTGCGTACTGGTGGGACTGGCAGGCACCCTCTTGCCCGGCATCCCCGGTGGCGGCCTGATCCTCGCGGGGATCTGGGTGTTTGCGGTCTGGACCGGGTTCGAGTGGCTGGGCTGGCCCACGCTGGCCCTGACCACGGTGTTGGCCACTATCGGATTTGTCGGGCAATACCTGGTCAGCAGCTACGGCGCCCAGAAGTTCGGCGCCAGCAAGTGGGGGGCGGTCGGTGCCGCCGTGGGGTTCCTGGTGGGCATGCTGTTCTGGCCCCCCTTTGGCGGGCTGGTGGGGGCGTTCCTGGGGGCACTGACGGTAGAGATGTACCGCAACCGCGAGGCCATCGTCACCGAGGACGGTCAGGCCAAGAAGGCGGCCTGGGCCGGGTTCGGTGCGCTGCTGGGTTCGATGGCCTCCTTCCTCTTCGAGTTTGCCTTTGGCCTGGCCGTCGTAGTGGTCCTGATCATCGGTTTGATCGTCTGATCCGGGCTCGAAACAACCCGAATCCCCAGCCAGCTTTTGCGCACGGCTCCTCGATTTGGCATCCTGAACGGCGACGGGCGATCCCGGGAGGTCGGAGGAATCCTGATGAATCGAATCTGGAACTACCTGCTTTGTGCCGTGATGGTCCCTTTGCTGGGCAGCGGTTGTGTGTTGAAGACCAAGTACGACGAGGCGCTGCTCCAGCTGGACGAGTGCGAGCAGTCGGTTGTGGCCTGCAACAGCGAGAACGCAACCCTCAACGAGAGCCTGGCGTCTTGTGGCCAGGCCAAACAAGAGGCGCTGCAGCAGATCGACGACCTCATCGCCCAACTCGAGGCGCTGGGCACGGACGTGACCCGGCTCCAGGCCGAGCGCTCCAAGGTGGCCAACGAGCTGGCGTTGGCGGAAGATCAGCTGGCTGAGATGGAGCGCAAGAGGGCCGCGGAGCAGGCCCGCTTGGCCACCTTCCGCAAGATGCTCGAGCAGTTCCAGGCCATGATCGACAGCGGGCAGATCGAGGTGAAGATCGAGCGGGGACGGATGGTGGTCAAGATGGCGTCGGCGATCCTGTTCGGATCCGGCAGTACCACCCTCAAGGAAGAGGGCAAGACGGTCATCGCCGAGGTCTCCGCCGTGCTGACGGGGATCGAAGGGCGCTCGTTCCAGGTGGAGGGGCACACCGATGACCAGCCGATGAACTCGGCCCGCTACCCCTCCAACTGGGAGCTGTCGGCGGCGCGGGCCACCGAGGTGGTCAAGTTCATGGTGGACAACGGCATGCCGCCGGAGCGCATCAGCGGCGCCGGATACGCCGAGTTCATGCCGGTCTCGTCCAACGAGGACAAGGATGGCCGCGCCCTCAACCGGCGCATCGAGATCGTGCTGCTCCCCAACATGGACGAACTCCCGGACCTCTCTGCGCTGGAAGAGGAGAACTAGGAACACCTTGCCGACTCAGAGCACCGAGCAGACGGACTCCAGTGCCCGGGCCATGCCGGGCATGCTGCCCAAACCTCCGCGATCGTTGACGCTGTGGAGGACGCTGGCGTTGCTGGACGCCGGGCTGCACGGCCGTCCCTTCCTGCGTTATGCCAGCATGGCTCTGCTCTCCGGTCTGCTGGCCCTGGCCATCGCCCTTCCGGACCAGCTGTCCCGCTCCCTGCCGACGACCGAGCTGTCGGTCATCTCCGCGAGGCAGCGGACCCTACCCGGGCCCCTGGCGTCTCTGGGGGCATCGATCCCCGGCGTTATCCTCGGGTACGAGGTCAGTTATCGCCTGGCGGACGGCCAGGTGCAGCACGGGCCCATCTCCGCCGGGGAGTTCGCGGCCATTGAAGCCGGGCAGGAGACATTACACGTCCACCTGACCGGTGGCGAACAGCAGCGGGGCCGGCCGGACAGCGGCCTGTTCACCCCCGCCCGCAAGGGCTCGATGATCTTCTGCGGCCTGGTGGCGGTGGGGTTCTTGCTCGCCATGCTGCGCCGGCTGCGCAGCCAGGTCTGGATGGTCAAGCTGGTCCGCAGCGGAGTGGAGATCACCGGCCGGGTCACCGAGATGAAGAACCTGCGGCTGGTGCGGGCGGACAAGCCGGTGGGCCGAGTCTTCACGCTGTACTACGAGTTCCTGCTGGACGGTAAGAACCGCGAGGGCGTGATCAAGGATTTCCGGACGAGCCGTCACCACCCTGTGGCCGTGGGCCGGACCCTGCGCATCCTCGTGGAGAAGGACCCGCCCCACCGCTCGATTCCCGCCGAGCTGTTGCCCCTGACCACCACGGGCAAATGAACACGTCCCGACCCTCGACAAGTGCTGCATAACACGACATTCTGGGCCCATGGCAACTTGGAAGCTCTGGGTATCGTCGTTCGTGATCTGGACCCTCTGTGCCGCGGCCCCAGCGGCCAGCGCCGCCGAGGTGGGTGTGTCGGCCCAGTGGGTCTTCTTCCGCGACCGGGGGTTGGCATCCTCCGGGGTGGCTGAGGCACTCGAGGAGAGGCGGTCCGAGCTGTCCCCCCGGGCCATCGCCCGGCGGATGCGTGAGCGGGGTGACGCGGGTTTGGATGAACGGGACCTCCCGCCCAACGCTGCGTACATCCAGGCGGTCATTGCCACCGGCGTACGCCACCGGTCCACCTCCCGCTGGCTCAACGCTATCTCCGTGGAGGCCGACGAGTCCCAGCGTGCAGCCATCGCCTCGTTGCCGTTCGTGTCGCACCTGCAGCCGGTAGCCAGCCGCCCGCGCCCCGAGTTGCCCCCCTCGTCGCCGGCACCGATCCAGGCGGCCCGGCCGGAGGACGACTACGGCGTGGCTCTGGAGCAGCTGGGCATGATCGGCGTGCCCGCCATGCACGAGTGTGGCCTGACCGGTGCCGGGGTGGTGGTGGCGGTCCAGGACACCGGCTTCCAGCGGGACCACGTGGCCTTCGCCCAGCTGGATGTGCTGGACGAGTATGATTTTATCAACGGCGACGGCGTCGTCTCGTACGAAGAAGGAGATCCGGAGAGTCAACACCGCCACGGCACCTCGGTGCTCTCCCTCGTCGCCGGTTCGGACCCCGGCAACTACATGGGGGTCGCTCCGGACGTCACCGTACTGCTCTCCAAGACCGAGGACACGTCCCAGGAGGAGCCCATCGAGGAGGACTGGTTCGTCGAGGGGCTGGAGTGGGCCGAGGCCTCGGGCGCCGACCTGCTCACCGCCTCCCTTTGTTACTACGACTGGTACTCGGCGGAGGACATGGACGGGCAGACCGCCGTCACCACCATCGCCGCCACCATCGCCGTCGGCAACGGCCTGATCCTGATCAACAGCGCCGGCAACAGCGGCCCGGAGGACACGACCATCGGCGCGCCGGCGGACGCGGACGGGCTCATCGCCGTGGGGGCGGTGGACATCTTCACCAACCCCGCCAGCTTCACGTCCCGGGGGCCGACGGCGGACGGCCGCATCAAGCCGGATGTCAGCGCGCCGGGCGTGGACGACTGGGTCGTCGATCCGGACACCATCGACGAGTACAAGCAGGGGAGCGGTACAAGCTATGCCGCCCCGATGACCGCGGGGGTGGTGGCGCTGATGCTACAGGCCTTCCCGGACCTGGGGCCTGCGGAGATGCGGGAGCTGCTGACCTCCACCGCCAGTCAGGCGAACAATCCGGACAACACCCTGGGCTGGGGCATCGTGGACGCCGTGTCCGCGGCGGGGCTGTACTGCACGTGCCAGGACTACGACGAGGACGGGTTCTACGACGCCTCCTGCGGCGGCCTGGACTGCGACGATTACCGGGCCGAGGTGAACCCGGACGCCGAGGAGATCTGCGACGGGTTCGACAACGACTGCGACGGCGAGCTCGACGAGGGCGAGGACGACCTGGACGGGGACGGCTACCTGGCCTGCAACGATGACTGCGATGACGAGGACGCCGATTCCCACCCTGGGGCCGCCGAGACGGCCTACGACGGCGTGGATCAGGACTGCGACGGCGAAGACCTCGTCGACGTGGACGAGGACGGCGTCCCGGGCCCGGACGAGGACTGCAACGACGAGGACGAGGCGATCCACCCCGGAGCCATCGAGATCTGCGACGACGGCCAGGACAACGACTGCGACGGCCTGGCCGACGCCGCCGACCTGGACTGCTACGTGCCCCCCGACCCGGGCGTCGTACTGACCGGCGACGGGTGCCAGTGCGACAGTACGGCGACCTTGAGCGGGGGAGGGTGGCTATTGCTCGCAGGCCTGGTTCTGGCTATCCGGCGGAGACGGTAGCTCAGGCGGGAAGAAGGGCCGTCCGTCCGGGACGGCCTGAAGCCGCAGAGGACGCGGAGAAGATAGAGAAGAAGGAAGGTATTTTTAAGAACTCGATCCAAAAACCGCGATGCCCGCGAATGGCTACCGTGCCCCGATCAGCCAACAAACTCCGCCATTGCGGCCTTTGCGTCCCTCTTCGCGGCCTTTGCGTGAGTCCCTCCTCCTCCGCGTCCCCCTCCGCGCCCTCTGCGATTTTTTCTTCCTCCCCCATCCCCCTCAAAGCAGCTAGAGCAGGGCGTCGTTCACCGCCACCCGGACGATCACCGGGTCGTCGTGGCAGACCTCGAACAGCTGCCGGTCCAGTACGACCAGGCCCTCGAAGGCGTCGGCCAGGTAGACGTGCTCCTCGTCGGCGGTGACGCCGGACAGACCCGTGCCCACCGATACGCAGGCCATGTGCACCGGGGCGTGGTCCCCCGATGGGGGGCGTAGATCGACAAGGTGTAGCAGCCGGGTTCCGCTGGCGATCATCACCATCGGCCCCTCGCAATGCAGGTCACCGCGTTCCGGGGCGCCGCCGTCGATCTCCAACTCCAGCTTGGCCGTGCGTTCGATGCTGCCGTCCGCTAGCCGGTGCAGGACGTGGAGCCAGCCGAACTCGTCGTAGGCGACGATGACGGTCTCGCCGCCGGGCTCGGGGCGAGTCTCGGCCAGGGCGAGCACCTCTCCTTCGTCCAGCACGCACCGCCCCTCCACCTCCAGCCGGTCAGCTTCGCGCCGCAGGGACAGCACTCCCTGGGAGCGGGCCACCAGCACGCGGCCCTCCGGGCCGATGGCCATGGCGCTGATACGCCCGGGGTGGTCCACGGCGCCGATGGCCCGCCGCGCCCCGGTCTCGGCATCCCGCAGCTGGATGCGGGACCCGCAGCCGAACAGCATGCCGTCCCCGTCACCGGCCAGCTGACGGCAGCGGGTCGTCGGGCCGCCGGCGGGCAGGATCTCCTCCAGCCGCTCCCCGCCGCTCCACAGCACCACCCGGCCCGTCTCGTCCAGCAGGTTCAGGCCACCCGCGGCGGGGGCCGTCCCGAGCAGCTTGCAGCCCAGCTCGATGCGTGGCCGGCGGTGGTAGCCGGGTAGTTCGATGACCTCCAGGCCACGGGGCGTCGCCAGGCAGATGGTGTCGCCCACGCGCAGCACGCCTTCGGGCCGCCCCCCCAGCAAGCCATCGAGCATGCGGCGGGCGTTGTCCGTATCACCATCGGCGGAAATCGGCTGCCAGTCGTCGTTATCCGTGAAGGGGCTGAGGATTCGTTCCAGCATCATCTCCTCGCGGTCCTCGGACCGGTTGTCCGGCGCTGACCGGGACTCATATTTCAAGCATAACCCAGGGGGTCATGAGGGGATAGATGGGCCGTTCCTTACGCGAAGATCGCCAGCACGATGGCCGCGATCCCCGCCGCCACTGGCGCCACGCAGAGCATCAGTGTGGGCACCAGTATCACCAGCGTGCGGGTGGTGGAACAGCGATGCACCCGGGACGTGCCGATGACCATCAGCACGCTCCACCACACCAGGAATGCCGGTGGGCCGAGGATGGGGATCAGGCCTACCCAGCCGATGCCCATGCTGTAGGCAGCGACCAGCATCGTGGCCCCCACCCCCGACTCCCCGGCTCGCACCAGGCGCAGCGCTGCGTGCTGCATGAGCGACACCGTGACGTACAACGCGAACAGCAGCAGGGGGCTGAGGAGCGTGAACAGCAGGACCGATCCCTGACCGACGAGGTGGGTCATGAACGCCTGGCCCGCTCCCGCGCCGCCGGAGTTCCCATGGATGGCCGCCCAGGCGAGCACGGCGATGGTGCCGAGGGAGTTGAGCATTCGCATCCCGATCCGCAGGACCTGATGCAGCACCGTTCCGGTCAGGCCGTACATCATCGCCGGCGCGATACGCTGGTGGGGGTCCAGCTGCTCGAAGAACGCCACGGGCCGCACGATGAGCTCGCTCGTGGTGCGCCACCAGGCCCGCAGGCGGCCGATGGACCGGCGTTCCTCCCAGGCGACGGGGGCGCTGAGGGTGCGGTGCATGGTCAGGCGGCAGGCCTCGCAGTAGCGGATCCCCGACAGGCTCACGTCGCATGCGGTGCAGGTGTAGGCACCGCAGCGGGCGCAGACACCGGTCGTCGGTTCCTGCGGGTGGCGGACGCACCAGCCGGCCGGCCCCCGCGGCACGGGGGCCGCCGCAAATCCGAGCAGGTGGCCGCATTCGTGGCACGGCTGGCCCGCGGCGGCCGTTGCCGGTTGGACGGCGCCGCAGGTGTTGCAGCGGGCCTGGCGAGCCGGGGCCCCGCCGGTCACGCGACTCCGGTGAGGGCGGCGTAGAGCCAGTTGGCCACGAGCGCCACCACCGAGCCGATCCAGATGCCGGCCGACTCGCCCCGGCTCAGGCGGATACGAAGGGACGGCAACCGGAAGCTCCAGCGCACCAGAGTCCAGGCGGTGAACGCGAAGGCCATGAAGAACAGCATACTGCCCAGCGGGGACTGGATGATCCCCTCGATGGGGTGGCCAAAGACCTGATCGACCCATGCACGGGTCATGCCGCAGGTGAAGCAGGGATACCCGGTGATCTGCTTGAACGAGCAGATGAAGGGGTTGCGGTGGAAGGGGAACCAGCGGGCCGCGCCGAACAGGGCCAGGAACATGGCGGCAAACAGCAGCCGCTCGTCGAACCCCCGCCGCTCGGGCCGTTTCTTGAGGCCGAGGCGCATCACAAGGCCTCGGCGATGATCACCACGAAGATCATCAGGACGTACGCGGCGATGGGGGCCACGCAGACCATGACCGTGGGGATGATCACGCTCAAGCTGCGGGTGTATGAGCAGCGGTGGACCTTGGCCGTGCCCACGACCATCAGGGCCGTCCACCAGAACGGATGGAGGTACTGGCCCATGTAGGGCACCAGCCCGCACCAGCCGGTCCCCAAGGCGTAGCAGGCCACCTTGAGAGTCGCCGTCAACCCGTGCTCTTTACCGGCCCCGAAGATGCGCAATGTCATGTGCTGCATCAGCGTGATGATCAGATAGCCCAGGATCACGGCCACGAAGGATCCGATGACCAGCACCAGGGCATAGCCGAACATACCCAGGCCCATCAGCGCCGGTGGCCCGGACTGGCTGGAAGAGTTGGCGAGCCCGATGATGACGAACAGGACCCCCATCCCCCCCAACGTGAGCAACATCAGCAGCGACTGGGCCGAGATCGTCAGCAGTACACCGATGAAGCCGTAGCTGAAGGCGGCCCCCATGTGGCTGGTGGGATCCATCCGGTCGAAGAAGTGGGCGGGCTTGGTCGTGACGGCGACGGTGGTGCGCCACCAGGCCCGCAGCCGGCCGATCTGGGCCCGGTCTTCCCAGGGGACGGGGGTGACGATCTGGTCGGCGAGGGCCTCCTGGCAGCGCTCGCAGTAGCGCAGCCCGCGGATGCTCACCTCGCACGATACGCAGGTGAAGGCGCCGCAGCGCGCGCAGACGCCGGTCAGGGGCTGGTCCGGGTGAACGGCGCACCAGCCTGCAGGGCCGCGGATGACCGGGGGCTTGGCCAGCTTGAGCTTCTGCCCGCAGACCCCGCAGAAGGGGGCCTCGATGAGTCGTGGGTCCTGCGCCGCTCCGCAGAGTGCGCAGCGGTGGGCCCGTCCTGCAACCGCGGTCGCGCCGGTCATCCGATCAGCTCTCGCATCGACTCCACCGCCAGGACGGCCACCGTGGCCAGCCCCGAGACCGCGGCCAGGCGAAGCCTCGAGGTCCGGCGGTGCAGTTCGGTTTCGTGGATTCTCACGCCAAACGCTCCCAGGAGCAACGTCAGCGGGACCAGCAGGGTCACCACCACCGGGCCGATGCCGTCGGACCCGGCCCACAGCAGCGTCCCCATCAGCGGCGCGCCCCCTGCAGCCAGCCAGAACCCCGCAGCCCTGCGGAACCGTCCATCGGCGAACGGCTCGTCCGGGCCCAGTCGCAACCCCAGGAGCGCTGTCGGTGCCGAGGCGACGGCCAGGACGGGTATCCACCATAGGCGTTCGAGCTGCACGCCAGCCCAGGCGTCCCAGGGCACGTCGGCTGGGATGGACGGGCGGAGCGCCACCGCCAGCACCACTGCGGCGCTTGCCACCAAGATCGCCCTCCCGCCGCCCCCGAAATCGGGTGGATCGAGGAGCCGCCCCAGCAGCAGGCCGGCCGCTGAGCCGACCAGCAGCGCGAACAGAGCCGCGGCGGCCAGGGCGGCCAGCCCCATCTCTCCCGCAGTCAGCCAATCCTGCAGGCACAGCACGGCGGCCATGCCGACGAAAGACACACCCCAGCCCAGCAAGAAGGGCTCGAGCTTGTTCGGTTGCGGATCAGCCACTCGCGGACAGGATACTCGCGGAAGGCCGGGAGGGCACGATGGCGCCCTCGGCCAGCGCCTTACGCACCAGGCCGAGGTTGAAGGCGTGCCCGCTGCAATGGGCGCTGAAGTGTCCCATGACCGGCGAGCCGAGCAGCCCCAGGTCCCCGATCATATCCAGCACCTTGTGGCGGGCACATTCGTCGTGGAAGCGCAGACCACCGGGATTCACCACCTCTTCGGGGCCGAACACCACGGCGTTGTCCAGGCCGCCGCCCAGGGCCAGGCCCGCGGCCTGCATGGCCTCCACGTCCGCCAGCATGCCAAAAGTGCGGGCCGGTGCGATCTCGGCCATGAACTGCTCGGCATCGTCCCGGTAGGTGAACTGCTGCTCCCCGAGCAGGGGGTGCTGGAACACGATCTCGCAGTCGACGACGAACTCATCGCCGGGCTCCAGGCGGGCCCAGCGGCCGTCCTCTTCAGCGGACACGGTCTTGACCACCCGCAGGATCAACCGTTCGCTCTTCTGCGTGGTGATACCGACCGCTTCGATGGCCCGGACGAATGGCAGGGCCGAACCATCGAGGATGGGGATCTCCGGGCCGTCCAGGACGATCAGGGCGTTGTCCACACCCATCCCGGCGAGGGCCGCGATCAGGTGCTCGACGGTGCCGACCGTGCTGCCGTCAACGCCCAACGTGGTGGCCAGCTTGGTACGTACGACCGTTTCGAGCCGGGCAGGAACGAGCGGCTCCCCCGGCAGATCACGGCGCTGGAACACGAGCCCGTGATCCTCCGGGGCCGGGCGCACCTCGGCGCGCACGGCCTTGCCGCAATGGAGCCCCACTCCATCAAAGCTGATGGGCTCGCTCAGGGTATGCTGTCGCACACGCACTCCACAGTTCCCCATACATAGCTGACCCCCCGACTAGGTCCAAGCTCTACCGAGGATCGATCCGAGTTTCCGTTCCCCCGCCGTTGAGCCCGTTTCGGCTCATGGATCCGGGATCTCGAATTCGACCCGATCCCCCACGTCGATGCCTTGATCCTCGAACCAGCCCTTGTTCACCTCCAGGACATACTGGCATGGCCGGATGGAGGAGGTGGAGTCCAGATCCCGGGGCTGCATGTCCGCGATGTGCACGATCTCCTTTTCATCGTCGATGAAGGCGATGGACAGCGGGACGTAGGTATTCTTCATCCAGAACGTGCGGACCTCTTCGCTGGCGTAGGGGAACAGCATGCCCCGGTTCTTGCCCAGTTTCTGGCGGTACATCAGGCCGCGGGACTTCTGCACGTCCGTCTCGGCGAGTTCCACCGTCAGGCTGGCCTCGCCGATGGTGCAACGCACCGTGCGCATCCCCGAGCCGGAGCACGCATTGAGGGCCCCCAACAGGAGTATCAGCACGGCACAGAGTAGGGCTCGAGAGGTCAAAACAGCTCCTCGGTGCGCGGCGGCGGTTGATGGCCCAGGTGCTCGTAGGCGCGCGCGGTCGCCACTCGCCCCCGCGGGGTCCTTTGCATGAATCCCATCCGGATCAGGTACGGCTCGTAGACCTCCTCGATGGTGTCCTTCTCTTCACCGATGGCCGCGGCCATGGTCTCCACGCCCACGGGCCCCCCCGCGAACTTCTCGACGATGACACGCAGGATGCGCCGGTCCATGGTGTCCAACCCCTCCCGATCCACGCCCAGGCGCATCAGGGCCTTGTCGGCCACCTCCTCGCTGATCGTGCCGTCCCCCTCGACCTGGGCAAAATCCCGCACGCGGCGTAGCAGGCGGTTGGCGATGCGAGGCGTGCCACGGCTGCGCCGGGCCAGCTCCACCGCGCCGTTGTTGTCGAGGGGGATCTCCAGGATGTCCGCGGACCGGCGGACGATGCTCTCCAGCTCTTTTGGCGTGTAAAAATCCAGGACCAGGTGGATCCCGAAGCGGCTGCGCAGCGGCGATGTGAGCAGCCCGGTGCGGGTGGTGGCGCCGATGAGGGTGAACGGCTTGAGCGCCACCCGCACGGAACGGGCCGTGGGGCCCTCGCCGAAGATCAGGTCCAGCTGGAAATCTTCCAGGGCGGGGTACAGCACCTCTTCCACCGGTTTGGCCAGCCGGTGGATCTCGTCGATGAACAGGACGTCGCCCCGTTCGAGGTTGGCCAGCAATGCCGCCAGGTCGCCGGTGCGCTCCACCATCGGCCCCGATGTGGTGCGGATCTGCCCGCCCATCTCCCGGGCGATGACGTGGGCCAGGGTGGTCTTGCCGAGCCCTGGTGGCCCGGCCAGCAACACGTGGTCGAGGGCCTCTTCCCGCTTGAGGGCGGCCTGGATGAAGACCCTGAGGTTCTCCTTGGCCCGGGTCTGGCCGACATACTCAGCCAGGGTCCGCGGACGGAGCCCCGCGCCCGGGGCCTCCTCGTCGGCGATGGCCAGCGGCGTGACCTCCCGTCCCGTGGGATCCGTCGGGGTATCCTCCGGTGCGAAGTCGCCGCCGTCGAAAGGATCGTGTTCATCCATCGATCAGGCTCCTAACCCTTCGGGGTCAGCTTGGACAGGGCTCGGCGCATCAGCTCTTCCAGCGGCTCGTCGGCCTGGGGCCGGATTTCGCGGATCACAGCGTTGATCTCGGTGGTGCGGAAGCCCAGATGCTGGAGCGCGTCGATGAGGTCTTCGCGGGCGCTCCGCGCCACCGGCGCGGACGGGACTGCGCCCCCGGCAGGGCGGTCCATGGTGCCGGGCAGCTTGTCCTTGAGCTCCAGGCACATGCGAGCGGCGGTCTTCTTGCCCACCCCCGGCACCATCGACAGCCGCTTGACGTCTTCGAGGACGATGGCGTCGAACAGCTCGGCCGAGGTGATGTTGCCCATCACCGCCAGGGCCAGCTTGGGCCCGATCTGGCTCACGGAGACCAGCGCCAGGTAGAGCTCCTTCTCCTCGACGGACTGGAACCCGTACAGGGTGATGGCGTCCTCGCGCACCTGGGTCAGGATGACCAGCGACACCGTGGTCCCCACCGGGGGGAGCCCCGCCTTGATGTTTGCGGGTAGCAGGACCTCGTATCCGACCCCGTTGACATCGATGACGGCACCGATGGAGGTCACCTGGGTCAGTTCTCCGCGCAACGACGCGATCATCGAGTCCTCCTGCCGCCGGTGGCGACCAGCTCCTGGAAGGGGCTGGCGTGGACATGGCAGATGGCCACGGCCATGGCGTCCGTACCGTCCTCGGGCACGTCCAGCCGGCGGCCCAGCAGGGTCTCCACCATCATCTTGACCTGTTTCTTGTCCGCTCGACCACTCCCGGTCAGGGCGTTCTTGACCTTGGCCGGCGGGTACTCGTGGAGCTCCAGCCCGGCCTTGACCGCCGCCAGCAGCGCCACCCCCCGGGCCTGGCCCAGCTTGAGGGCGCTGGCCGCGTGCTTGGCGTGGAACACACTCTCCACCGCCACCACGTCCGGCTGCACCCGCTCGATGACCTCGACGAGACCGTCGTAGATGGTCTCGAGGCGGCGGACGAAGGCCTGCTTGGATGGGGTACGGATCACGCCGCAATCCAGGTAGATCAGGCGATTCCCCTCACTACGAACGGCGCCATAGCCGGTGACGACACTTCCCGGGTCGATGCCCAGGACGACCCCCGTCACGAATTCTCCGCGATCCGGTCCATCTCCTCGTCGGAGATGTCGAAGTTGGCGTAGACGTGCTGCACGTCGTCCAGGTCCTCGATGAGCTCGACCAGCGTCAGCAGCCGCTCGGCTTCGGACCCCTCGAGCGGGACGGCGGAGATGGGGATCATCGTCAGCCCGGACTCGCCCAGCTCGATGTCCTGTTCTTCGAGGGAACGACGGACCGTGTCCAGCTCGTCCGGAGCGGTGAGGATCTCGAACACCTCGCCGTCGTTCTCCATCTCCTCGGCCCCTGCCTCCAGGACCGCCTCGAAGATCTCGTCCTCGTCGTTACCCGCGGTGGCCACGGTGATCCGTCCGCGGCGATTGAACGCCGCCGCCGCAACACCGGACTTGCCCAGGTTGCCGCCGCGTTTGGACATCAGGTGGCGTATCTCAGGGCCGGTGCGGTTGCGGTTGTCGGTCAGGCATTCGATATAAATGGCCACGCCGCCTGGACCGTACCCCTCGTAGGCGATCTCCTCGTAGATCGTATCGTCGTCGCCGCCGGTGGCCTTCTTGATGCAGCGGTCGATATTGGCGGCCGGCATATTGGCCGCCTTGGCGGTCTGGATCGCCGCCCGCAAACGGGGATTGGTGTCCGGATCACCGCCGCCAGCTTTTGCCGCGACCGCGACCTCGCGGATTACCTTGGTGAACAGCTTGCCGCGCTTGGCATCGGCTGCACCTTTCTTGCGCTTGATGGTCGACCATTTACTGTGACCAGACATGAATGACCCCTCGGATCTGACGTCCGCTCGACGTACCCGTTGAGATGCTAAAAAAACGCACGGTTGTTCTACCATCGCGGGCAAGGCATAACAAGGAAAGGGACGCCCTGCGAATGGCCAGATTCGATGCGGATTGGTGAGTCCTGTGCTATCCTGTTTTCGGGGTTGAATACAGGTTAATGGGGGGCATCGGGGACGGCGTAGTGGCGTCCCTTCAATGATTTGGAGGTCCGGGTGCCGGACACCGTGTTGCCGTCAGATCATCGCGATACCAAGCGTTGTCCCCTGTTCGTCGAGGTCGAGGTCCAGGACCGCTCGGGTGTGTACTTCTATCGTGCCCGCAATATCAGCGCGGGCGGGGTCTTCATCGATGCACCCGTGCCCCTCGAAGAGGGCATGGAGGTCACCTTGCATTTCCGTTTGCCCGGTGGCACCGCAGTGGCGGTCATCGGCCAGGTGATGTGGACGACCAAGATGGCCGGCGTGCCGGTTCCCTATCCGGGGATGGGTGTGGCCTTCCGCAAGCTCACCGACGAGGCCCGGGATGCCATCATGAAGTACGTCTCGGCCTACGCCCCCGCCACGCGATAGCTCCGGTTCGCTACTCCGTCCGTTTCAAGATCAGGAAGCCGCCTGGCGCTTCGACCACGCCGCTGTGCCCGCCGATGGCCAGCCCTTCGATGGCTCCGGCGATGAGGGGCTGGATGTCGGCCGTGGACACCGTGCCGATATCCCCCCCGTCTGCGGCGGTCGGACCGATGCTATGGGCGCGGGCCAGGTTGCCGAAATCTTCCCCGGCGGACAGGCGTGAGACGATGTCGTTGGCGAGGGAGCGGTCTTTGACCACGATCTGGCTCAGGCGCATGCGTGGTGCGTTTTCCCGATCGACCCCGTAGCGGGCGGCCCGGACCTGGGCGATCAGCGCGTCGATTTCCACCGCCGTTGAGACGTGTTTCTTCAACTCCTCGAGCTCGGTGATGGCCTCGTCGTACCGCTGTTGTTCATTGAGCAGCGCGGCTAGCTGGTAGCGGGCGAAGTTGAAGGAGGGATCGGCCTTGACGACCGAACGCAGGATCTCCTCGGCGCGGTCCATATCACCGGATTGCACATAGGCGCTCACCAGCTCGACCTTGAGGGTCAGATTGGCGGGTTCGATGTTGCTCGCCCGCAGCAGGTAGGAAGCCGCCAGCTCCGCCCGTTCCTGGACCATGTACACCATGCCCATCCCGCGGAGCGCCTCCACGTGGGCCGGATCCAGCGCCAGCGCTTGCTGCAAGCTGGCTTCCGCCTCGTCGGCTCGCTCCTCGGCGAGCATCACGACGGCCAGCGAGGCGTGCCCCTCGGGGTAGCGGGGGTTGATCTCGATGGCCCGCAGGATGGCCGCTTCGGCCTCCTCGTTCCGACCCAGGCCAGCCAGGGCGATGCCGCGGTTGAGGTGCGCCAGATAAAAATCGGGGGCGAGCACCAGCGCCTCGTCAAAGCCCTCGATGGCGGCGTCGGGGGAGTAGGACAGGGCGTCCAGACCTGTGCGGAAGGGGCGGAACAGATCGTGGGGCGCCGAGCCGGAGATGACGGCGTCCGCGGCGGCCCGCAGATCGCGCAGGTACTCGTCCCGCGGGTCGCGTTTGAGCCCCTCGTCAAAAGCCGACAGGGCATCCGTCTCCCGGTGCAGGTACATGTAGACCGAGCCCAGCTCCATGTAGATCAGCGGGTTGTGGACATCGAGGCTGGCCGCGTCCTCCAGCAGCTCGAGGGCCTCCTCGTACCGATCGCGATGGGCGAAGTAGGTGCCCAGGTAGAAGTAAGCGTCGGCGTTGGCCGGGGCCTGTTCGATAGCCCTGCGATAGGCGGCGATGGCATCGTCGTCCCGCTCCTGGCTGAGGTAGAGGTTGGCCAGATGGCTGTGGGCATCCGCCAGGTCCGGCCGGATCGCGATGGCCTTCTCGAACTCGGCGACCGCCGCCTCCGTCTCCCCCTTGAGGGCGAGGGCGGCGCCGAGCCCGTGGTGGGCCCAGGCGAAGTTCGGGTCGAGCTCGATGGCCCGGCGGAATTCCTGCTCGGCGATGGTTGGATCGTTGGTGGCGCGTCCGTACAGGTAGTGCGCAGCCGGGCTCCTGGGGGCCGCGTTCAACGCCAACGCATAGAAGTGGATGGCGTCCTCGGCGCGGCCCTGTGCCGCGAGCAGATCGATGTAGAGGCGGTGGGCATCCACGAAGTCCGGTGCATCTTGCAGCAGCTGGTAGGTGAAGGCCAACGCTTCGGGGATGCGCTTGGCGTGGGACAGATCCAGCGCCTCTTGGTATCGAGCCAGCGTCTCCGCCGACTCTTCGGCGACCGCCGGCGTGAGCAGAGCCATGCTCAGGAGCACGATTGGGGCAAGACGGACGAACCGGGCCATGATGGGTGACCTCCGCTGTTCCTTCGTTCCCGTACAGGGTCCGAGGGCCCGCGTATGATAGCCGCAGAGTTCCCTCGGGGGAACGCGGCAGCTAGACACCATACCCACACCGTGGAACAATCGGTGCATACCCGCTGGTAACGACGCATGCAAGATTTCCGCTCCCATTGGTTGATTCGTTCCCTCGCTCTGACGATCGCAGCGCTGTTTTGCGCGGGTTATCCGGGCTTCAACTCGTTACGCGGCCTGGGCGGAGTGGCCTCCGCTGCTCAGGACACCCGCATCGCTTTACTGGGCGTGCACGGCCACCCCGACTCCTACGAGGAGGATCTGGCGGCCCTGAACGATGCGTTGCTCGAGGTCATCGGTGATCAGGCCGGCTTCGAGCCCCGCAACGCCGATGATTTTGGCCGTTCGGTGTGGGATCGCCGTACGAAGGTCTTGCAGGATGTGTTCCTCGGCAGCGCCCAGGCTGCTCTGCAAGAGGGGCGGGTGCTGTATGACAACGCCCAGTTCCAGGGCGCCCTGACCAGCCTTCAGAAGGCGGAAGGTGCCATGGAGCGCGGCATCGAGTTCCTGCGGGATCCCAACCTGCTGGTGGAGATCCACCTCTACGAAGGCCTGGCCCAGATGGCTCTGGGGGACGAGGACGGCGCGCAGGAGCACTTCGAGGCGGTGGCACGCACCGACCCGGCCCGCACCCTGGACCCGGTCCGCACGCCCCCACAGATGATCGACGCCTTCGAAGAGGCCAAGCTGCTCATCGCCGAGGCCGGCGTGGCCGTGGTCGAGTTCGAATCCGGGGCCGTCGAGGGCGCCGAGATCTTCATCAACGGGCGGCGTGCGGGCACCACGCCCACGATGCTCGAACTGGCCCCGGGCAGCTACGACATGGTCGTGCACGATGCCGAGAAGGGCTGGGACTACCAGCAGGAGAAGGTCTACGCCGGTGACGATCTGGTGCTCGAGTTCAATCTGGAGCAGCGCGGGATCCGTCCCCTGGGCCGCGAGAAGATGGAATCCAAGCGTAGCCGGCGGGTCCAGTCCCTGTACCGCACGCTCGCCGATACGGTGGACTCGGAGCTATTGTTGCTGGCCTCCCTCGACGACGGGGGCAACCTGCACCTGCAGCTCTACAGCCCCCGGTCGGATATCTTCTCGTCCAGCGTCAGCGGGATGGTGATGACCGGCAGCCGGGTCGATCTGAACGCCCTGGACGAGCTCGTCTACGAACTGCTGGTGCTCACGGACGGCTCGGGCGGCATCCGCCCGGATAGCACCTCGACGACGGTGGTCCCGCTGTACATCGGGCGCAATCCCGTGCTCAACACCCTGCTCACCGGCGGGGAGCCGGACAAGCAGGTCGTCATCGTCCAGCAGGGCGGCAACGACGGCGGTGAGACCGGGGGCGGCGTCAAGAAGCCCATCGCCAAACGGCCTGGATTCTGGGTCATTCTCGGTACGGTCGTCGCGGGCGGCGTGGCGGGGGCCGTCGCCGGCATCGCCTATTCCCAGCAGGAACCGGTGATGGGCAACGGCACGGTCACCGTGGTCATCGATTCGGGCAGCTGACCCCCCCGGACCTTCCCCACAAATCTACTTGCTGGTCTTGCTCTTGGAGCTGGGTTTGCTCTTGCGGCTCTTGCGCGGTGGGAACAGCCGGCGCGACATCGCATGCAACCGGGATTGGGCGCGCCCCAGCAAGCTCTCCGGCGGGTATTGACCCCGGCCGTCTGCCACGCCGGCCGGCAAGCCGGTGATCAGCTCCATCGTCTCCTCGATGGTATCCGACGTGTAGATGGCGAATTGCCCGTCGCGGACCGCGTCGATGACCCGCTCCTCCAGAACCAGATCGGGCACGTTGGCTCCGGGGATGATCACCCCCTGACCCCCGGTGAGCCCCCGGTCCTCGCAGGTCGCGAAGAACCCTTCGATCTTCTCGTTGACGCCCCCCACCGGGAGCATCTCCCCGCGCTGGCTCAGCGAACCGGTCATGGCCAGCCCCTGGCGGACGGGCGCGCCGGCCAGGTCGCTGAGGATGGCGGCAAGCTCCGCGGCGGCAGCCGAGTCCCCGTCGATGCCGCCATAACTCTGTTCGCAGGTGATCATGGCCACCATACCCAGCGGATCGTGCTGGCAGAAGCGCGAACGGAGGACGCCCACGAGCAGGTAGACCCCCTTGTCGAAGGTCTTGCCGCTGAGCTTGGCCTCCCGCTCGATGTTGATCACGCCCTCGCGACCCACGGCGGTGGTGGCGGTGATGCGGGTGGGGGCGCCGTAGCGGTGGCCCGACTGGGTGTAGACCAGCAGCCCGTTGACCGTACCCGCCCGTTCGCCGGCGGTCCGGACCCGGAGCCGCCGCCGCGACAACCGCTCCCGGTGCCGCTCCTCGCTGCGTCCCTGGCGCCATCGATGGCTGGCCATGGCGGTGGCCACGTCCTGGGCGCGGATGGTCCTGTGGCCGGCGTCCCGTGCCACCAGATCGGCTTCCCGTACCCGGTCGGCGAGCTGTGAGAACCGGGCGGAGATGTAGCCCTTGCCCTGGACGTCGCGGACCTGCTCCTCGACCAGGCGGGCGATGCCGTCGGCGCGCACGTGGCGTAGCTTCTCCCGCCGGCACTGGCTGGCGACCCAAGCGGCGATACGCCCCACCATCTCGGGTTCCATGTGCATGTCCCCCGGGCAGTCCGCGAGCAGGCCGAAGCTGCGCCGCGCCGCGTGGGTCAGCAGTGGGCCGAGCTTGGTCGAGCGCTGGGCCACCACCACGACGCGGGTCTGGATGGGGATGGGGTCGGGTTGATAGTCGGCCACCGCGCCCGTGGAACCGCGGGCCGCACGGAGGGCCACGGTCCCCCGGCGCAGGGTATCGAGCAGGCCCCGCACGACGGCGGTGTCGGACACCAGCTCACTCCCCGGCACGATGCAATAGCCGCCATCGGCCTGCAGCAGCGCACCCGCGACCAGGTCCGAAAGGGCCGGGGCTTCGTCGCCGGTTGGGGCCTCGACGGAACCCAGCAACTCCCGGGCATCCGCGACGGTGAGCCGGACAACCGGGGGAGCCTCGGCCCCTGAGGCGTCCCGCAGCAGGCGACCCCGATAGAGGTCTGTGCACCGGGTGCGCTCCTCGTCGTCCAGGTCGTCGTCGCTGACGAGGAGCGGGATGTCCTCCATGACCTGGGCGCGTAGCCGGGGGATGTGCTGCCGCCCGATCCGGGGGACGTTCTCCCGCAGCTGGTTGAGCGCTTCGCGGGCGAGGGTGCGTGCGCGAGCTCGGTTGATTCCCACCAGGCCGTTCATCTGCTGCGCAAAGGTGTCGAGGGCCTCCACCATCTCCCGGCCCTGGCCCGCAGGGCAGGACAGCAGGCGGGGCCGCAGCGGGCGGTCGAAGCGCTCGACGAAGACGTGGTCCAGGAGCGCCCCGGGTGGGTCGGTGATCTCGTCGAGACACTGGTCGAGCAGGGCCTCCGCGCCGGTGCCCGGCGTTCCCCTCAGGATCAAGTTGTGCGCCGGCCCGCCGATGCGCAGTGCCAGCCTTACGGTCTCACGGGGCCGCTCCTCACCCAGCCAGCGGGGATCGGGCGCGATGCTGGCGGTGGACGGGCCGGGGACCAGGGATGGATCGCAGCGCCAGCGCAGGCGGTCGGCGGGCAACGCGTGGGGATGCCCGGAATCGTCGCGGGCGTTCATGGGAGGATCACTCCTCGAGGTCAGCGGAAACGGGCTTGGTCTCGCCGGCACCTACGGTGACCGAGATGGTGCGTTCGGCGTCCAGCGGTGGGCACACGAGCCGGACGGTATGGGAGCCGGGGGTGACCTCGTGGCGGCCGATGGGGGTGTTGCCCACCTTCACTCCGTCCACGTAGACCTCCGCCCACGGGCGGGCGTTGATGGTCAAGTAGCCTGGAGACGTCTTGTCCGGGAGCTTGGCCAACGTGGCCTTGGCGGTGACGCTCCCGCTCCCCGGGAAGGTCGCGGAAGTGGAGCCGTCCTCGTACCCGTCCTTGGACATCGTCGCTTGGTAGGAGCGGCCGGCCGAACCACTCTGCCACCGGTACGGCGTGGTCCCGATGGTGCGGCCGTCCACGCTGACGCTTGCTCCGCTGGGCGTGCTGCGCCAGATGATGGCCGGTTTTTCTTCCCGGGGTGTGGTGGGTTCCTTGGGGGTCGGGGCCTCCACCGTGCCGGTGACCGGTTCGTCCTTGACGGGCTGTAGCTGGGCCTTCATCCGGTACCGTTCGCCTGCCGCCACCTTGAAGGCGTCCTCGAAGGAGACGAAACCCTCCTTCTTGACCACCAGCTTGTAATCCGTATCGGGCTTCAGCTCGTTGAACGGGACCTCGATCGTCTGTTGGTTGAGCAGGATCGTGGCGCCATCGGCCGCTTCGGCGGGTTCGATCTTCAGATCGAGGATGCCGAACTGAGGACCCACGTCCGTGTCCGTGTCGGTGACCGGCTCCGGGGTCTCGCCCGCCGTCATCACGGCGATCAGGGCGACACCGCCCCCCAGGCCGCCGACGATGAAGAGGACCAGACCGACCCAGAGCAGGCCGGGGATCTTGCGCTTGGGCTCCTCGACGGGAGGGGCCGTGGTGGTCGGCGCCGCCGCCGGCTGGCTCACGACGTCGTCCTCGTCGTCCTCGCTTTCGATGGTGTCGAGGTCGTCTTCGGAGTCGAAATCCAGGCCCAGGTCGTCGTCGTCGTCGTACTCCAGGCCGGCGTCCAGATCGAGGTTGTCCTCCATGGACGCCAGCGCCGCCGCTTGCTCGCGGGCGGCTTCGAGCCGGAGCCGTTCCTGCTCCATCTCCAGGATGAACAGGTCTTGCATCCAGTCCTGGACGTCCAGGGTCAACTCGTTGATGCCGGCCGGCTTGAGGTACTCCTCGAGCTCGTGGCGCATCTGCTCGGCGTCCTGGTACCGCTCGCGTGGTTCCTTGCCCAGGGCCTTGTTGACGATGTGCTCCAGGGAGACCGGCACCTCGGGATTGACCACGCGCACCTGAGGGATGTCGCAATTGCGGATCCGCTCGAGGGTCTCGAGCTTCTTCTCGCTCTTGAACAGCCGGCGGGCGGTGATCATCTCCCACAGGCAGATGCCCAGCGAGAAGATGTCCGAGCGGTGATCGACGATCTTGCCCTGGGCCTGCTCGGGGCTCATGTACTCGAACTTGCCCTTGAGCACGCCTTCGGTGTCGCGGATGGCCGAGCTCTCCGCCTTGGCGATGCCGAAATCCAGCAGCTTGACCTGGCCGTCGAAGCCCACGATGACGTTGGTAGGCGAGATGTCCCGGTGCACGATGTTGATGTCGAGCCCCTTCTCGTCTTTCTTGTTGTGGGCGTAATACAGGCCCTTGGCCGCCTCGTGAGCCATGTAGGCGGCAAACTGCAAGGGGAGTTGCTGGCGCTTGTCCGCCACCTTCTGGGAGATGGTCTTGAGGTCTTTGCCGTAGACCCCCTCCATGGCCAGGAAGTAGTTCTCGCGGATCTTACCGAAATCATAGACCTGGACGATGTTGGGATGCTGGAGCTGGACCGTCAGCTTCGCCTCTTCGATGAACATCGTGACGAATTCGGAATCGTCCGTGAGGTGCTGCAGAATGCGCTTGATGACGAGTTCTTTTTCGAAGCCGCCATGGCCGTAGGTGCGGGCGCGGAAGATTTCCGCCATGCCGCCGATGGCGACCCGATCTAACAGGAAATACTTGCCGAACGGTTCGGGCTCGAATTGCCCCTTCCGCCGAGTGGGCCCACCGTTCGTCATGCTGTCCGGTTCTTGAGGGGCCACAGGCAGAGCTCCGCTTTCGATTGAACACGTCTGAAATACAGCAGAACCGACGCACTTTCAAACAGTTGAGTATAGAAATCGAGGCCTTCAAGCGTCAACCCGGACCCAGCCGGGGTGTTCAGCTCGATGGTGGCAAGCGTACAATGGGCGACGGGAACTTACGAGGACGAACGATGTGGGTGCGCATTAGTTGTAGTCTGGGCCTTCTTCTAGGGCTCGTGCTAACCCTTTGCCTGGCCGGCTGCCCGGCTCGCTACGAACCGTACGATCTTACCGTCTACCTTACGTTTCCGCCGGATCAGAATCCCACCGAAGACCTGGCCATCCTCGAGATGATCGTGGAATACAGCGATGGCACCCGCTACACCTTCGCGCAGGAATCCGCCGGTGCGGGCAGCTGGATCATCGAAGATGTCCCGGCCGTTCCAGGCTCCGGTGGTGTGGCCGAGTTGCGATTCCGGGGCCTGGTGCCGGATGCGGCAGACGAGGGGAACTATCTGGAGCGAGCCAACGGCACGTCGGGGCCGCTGGTGCTCGGTTACACCGGGGATATCCACGTCTATTTCTCCAGGCGCCAGAGCGTGGCGCGCATCCAAGGGGAGCTGTCACGCCGCCGCCTCGGGGCGACGGTGGTCTCTCTGCCCGATGGTGGGGCGATGGTCATCGGCGGCCGTACCAGCAGCGCCGTGGGTGCCGACGCCGCCTCTGGTATGGACCGGCTGGAACGCGGGGAGGATGGGCACTACGAGTTCCGCGAGGTATTGCCGTCCTTCCATCGCATCGGGGCCGTGGTGGTTCGTGTCGACGAACCGGACGCGGAATTTGCCGATCAGCTGCTGATCCTGGGGGGCCGGGAGGGATCGACGGAGGACGTGGATATCGTCAGCTCCGTGGTGGGATTCGATCCGGACGGGGAGACGACGTGGTCCATCGGCGAGATGCCCATCCGGCTCGCCGACGCGGTGGCCACATCCACGGACGACGGCGTGCTGCTGTCCGGCGGCACCCGGGAGTCGGCGGCCTTGAACAATATCTATCTGTTGCTGGACCCCTGGACCGGGGAGGTCGTCGAGGCCGGCATGGCGGAGCTGGCACGGCGGCATCATGGCGCCGTGGCTCTCGACGACGGCTCGGTCCTGGTGTGCGGTGGTGCCCGCGATGCCGGCACGGGCTCGACCGGAGACTGTGAAATCTGGGACCAGGGCGGCGAGGCTGCGGCAGACATGGCCACGTCGAGGGAGTCCTTCGCCCTGCTACGGCTTCCCGGAGACGCTCAGAATCGGGTCGTCGCCTTTGGCGGATGCCGCTGGGTCGAGGAGGATCTGGCCGAGGTGCTGGACACGGTCGAGATCTACGATCCCGACGGCGACTCCTGGAGTTTGTTGCCCGCGCGGATGAATCATCCCCGCTGCGATTTCGAGGCGGTCCAGCTGCCGGATGACCGGATCCTGGTCTGCGGCGGGTTCGACGAAGACGAGCTACCCGTCGAGGATTGCGAGCTGTTCGATCCCGTCATGGCCGGGTTCGTGCCCCTGCCCGACGGCACCATGACGGGCGGACTGAGCGGGTACGGGACGGCTGTACTCGATGGGGGGATGGTCTTGCTTGCCGGGGGAGACGGGGCCGAACCGACCCACGCCTATCTGTTCAATCCGTGATCTGACTAGTCGCCCGAGCCCACCGTCCGCTGCCAGTCTTCCAGCGTCGTGCAGATGTCTCCGCCATCGGCGGAAGAGACCATGTCGGCGCGCAGGGTCGTGCCCCACTCCTCGTTCTCTTGCATGCCGTAGTCACAGACCGTGGCCAGCACGGTCTTGTCGGGGATGCGGTACTCCTGCACGCAGTCGCGGAGCTCGGAGTCACCGTAGGCCTGGCCGCATTCCTCGTAGATGTCGGCAAATTCGCGGCACATCTGCTGGCAGCTGTTCTCACAGCCACACAGGCCAGGTAGGGCGGCGAAGGCCACCGCGAGCAGGAATCCAGGGATTCTACGCATCATGTTCCGTCCTCCGACTCGGCATCGACGAATGAGAAGGTGAAGGCGCCATCCGAGCTGGCGAGGTCGCCACAGAAGCCCTGTTCCTCTTCGTCGAGCTGCTCCACGAAATCCATGTAGAAGCCGCACGCCTGAGCCTCGGGATCGCCTGGCGTCAACGACTTGTAGTCGTCCAGGCAACGGTTCAGATCGACGGCCTCGTAGTCCGCATCACACGCCGCATTCTGGTAGCTATACCAGCGACTACACAGGACCTGGCACTGGTTCTGACAGCCGAACGATCCCAGCAGGACCGTGGCGACTGTGCCCAGCGCCAGCAGCGTACCCGGCAACTGGTGGCGCGAATTCACGTCGGTGGCATTCAACCATGGGGGTGGGGGATCGTCAATCAATGCTCTGTCAAGAAAGTGTCGTCACAACCCCCGGTATGTGGTACCCGTGACGCCATGCCCGGCGACGTCGTACTCCAGATCGAACCCACCGACCTGTGCAACCTGCGTTGCGCCATGTGTACGCCCCAGTTACACGGCAGGGACGTCCATCGGGGATTGCCCACCGGTTTCCTGGACCGGGCCGTGCTCAGCCAGGTGCTGGACGACCTGCGGGACCATCGTTTCGAGCTGGACCACCTGATCTTCCAGTGGCTCGGCGAACCGACCTTGCACCCCGAACTCGAGGAGATGGTGGTGGAGGCCGGGGAGAAGCTCGTCGGCCTGGTGGATTACCTGAGGGTGGACACCAACGCCGTGGCGCTGACACCGGCGCGCATCGACAAGCTCTTGCGGCTGCTCGAAGGCGTCCGTCGTGGCGGGGGTCGCCCTCCGTTGCTGCTGGTGTTCAGCCTCGACGCGGTCACAGCGGAGACCTACCGCCAGGTGAAGGGGCGCGATCGTTTCCATCAGGTGATGGTCAACATCGACGCCCTGCTGCGCCGTCGGGGCGAGATGGAGGGGGACGACCCGGGCATCAACACCCAGTTCCAGTTCGTGCTGCAGCCTGAAAATCACGGTGAGGTGGGGGCTTTCGTCCAGCACTGGGACGAGACGCTGGCGCACGGCCGCAACGGCATCGGGTTTAACGAGGTGATGATCAAGCGCCTGTCCGCGGGTACGGGCGGCCCGCGGCAACGGGAGCTGGACGCGCTGTACGACCGGGCCATCGAGCGCCACGGACTACATCCGCGCGATTCGGGACATATGCACCTGCGCGTGTGGAACGAGCGGACCTGGGGGGAAAACGACCCACCGGAGGACGGCGGCAACGAAGCGGCGGATCCGGGGGCCGGCGATGAGGCCGTGCGCTCCCCGTGCCCCGCCCCGTGGAAGACCCCGGTCATCCGCTGGGACGGGCAGCTGATGGTTTGCTGCGCCGACGTCGATGGCGCCATCGAGGTGGGCAATGTCCGCGACGACGGGTTCGTCTCGCTGTGGGGCGGGCCCACCATGACTCGCATCCGCCTCGCACACCTCACCGGGAGGCTGGGGAGGCTACCGTTCTGCCAGGCCTGCGGTGGATTCACCTATTACGAGCTGAGCGAGGAGCAGATCCGCACCTACCTGGAGCGCATCGGACGCCTGGATCTGCTGGACATCGTTGTCCCAGGGGCCTGCGTCACTTGACCTTTCCTTGGCATCTCAATACGATCCCGCAACTTCGTCGCTGGGGGCAGCTGTCGCTGTAATCACGTAGCCCCGACATAAACGGGAACTCTGAAAGCACAATTTTGTGGTCGCCGAGGCAGGCCCGAGAGGGCCGGCTGAACCCCGCACAACCCCGTATGAGTCACCTTTCCGCCAGACGGTTCTTGCTGTTGTTGATGCTGCCGGCCTTACTCCTGGCGGCCCCCGCACGCACGGCAGCGGACCGCGATCCCGACGCCATGAAATCCCTGGTCCCGGACGGGCAGGGCAACTGGGTCTATCCCGACGCCGCGGAGCAAGCGGCCGAACTCGCCGCGCGCATCGACGCCGATCTCGATCTGGATTCCCTGGGCATGTGCCTCACGGACGTCCTGTCGGCAGCGGGCTGGACGGGGGACGACGAAGAGACCGAGGAGACGACGGCTGAAGCCGACGCGCCGGAAGACACCGTCTCCGCTGGCATCCCCATCGGAGGTCACACCGGCGGCAGGCTGCGCAACGGGATCCCGTTCCCCGAGGACGACCCCCGCTTCCACCTCATCGCCGGCTGGCGGGCCTACTCCACACAACGGACCATCGACGGTCTCGGAGATGCCGTGGACCAGGTGGAGGCCCTCTACCCGGGCACGCCGCAGCTCACCGTCGGCGACGTCAGCCGCAAGGGTGGGGGACGGCTCTCCCCGCACATGTCCCATCAGATCGGTCTGGACGTGGACATCGGCCCCTACTGGGCGGACGGCGAGGTCCACCCGCTGGGAGCGATGAGCCCACACCGGCTGGACATGGATCGCACCTGGGCCTTGCTGGAGGCGCTCGTGAGTGACGAGCGGGTCCAGTACATCATCCTCGACTACCGCCTGCAGGCGGTGTTCTACGACTACGCCCGCGAGTTGCCCTGGATGGACGACGCCTACCTGGAGCTGATCTTCCAGTACCCGCGTGGCCCCAAGCATCACGAGGGCATCATCCGGCACTGGGAGGGCCATTACAGCCACTTCCACGTGCGTTTCTTCTGCCCCGAAGAGTTTGCCGACACCTGCCGGCAGTAGCCCCTCCCAGGACACTCCCCCCGAGCCCGCCGTATACTTCCGCTTGATGTGGAATGGTGTCTACGGTGCGATGGCTGCGTCTCGAGGCAGCGGGGAGCCCGGATGATCGCTTGGAAATCACGCGCGCCCGCGGCGTCCTCGGTGCTGCTGGGTTGGGCCCTGTGGGCGGTGTGCTGCTGGGCTACGCCGGCAGCCGGCCAGACCGCTACCGAGCCGTCGGGGGAGCTGGACGCGCCCGCGGCCGAATCCTCTGCCACCGGATCCGAAACGGAACCGGTCGTCGAGGTCTCCGGTGTTCCCGGTAGTGAACCGGCCGGGGAGATCGTTCCGCCCTCCGCCCCCATCGAGGGGGCCAGCCAGCCCATCCTCGAGGACATCGACCAGCTCCAGCTGCTGCTGGCGGGGGAGCTACCCCAGGTGGACGTACAGCAGCTGTTCGACGCCGATCTGACGGATGATCACTCGGTGGACGTGTACCTGCGGAGCATTCGCGACCAGCTGGAGCACGCCGATAAGGAGCGCGCGACGCTGCGGGCCTCCCTGGAGAGCGTCGATCCCGAAGCCGTCCCGGACGACGCGGCGGCGGCGGGCAAACGGATCGCGCTGTTGGACCACGTGATCCAGCGGGGGGAGCTGCAGCAGGCGTTTTTGTCCAGGCCGGGCAGCGAGCGTATCTCGATGCTGGACAATATCGAGCAGCGGCATCAGCTGGAGGAGGAGCTTGCCGCCGCGGAGCGCGCCCGGGAGGAGGCGGAGACGCTGGCCGCCCAGGCGGCCGAAGCGCGCCAGAAAGCCCTCGACGAGGCCGCCAAGGCGCGTTCGGAGACCATCCGCGCCCTGGCCAGCGAACGGGCGGACGCGGAAGCCGTGCGGGCGGCGGTGGCCGAACAACGTGCGGTCTATGCCGAGCAGCGCACCGAGGGTGCCGAGACCTCGGACGAGCTGCTGCACCTGGCCGAGAGCTACGAGTACGCCCTGGGCAAGGACTACCTGCCCGCGGCCGAGGCTGACGCCCTGTATGACGACGTGGTGCCCATGCTGGCCGAGGCCCGTGCCGGACTCGCCCTGGCGCTGGACGAGCTAGCCGAGCCGTCCCGGTATCCAGCCTACGAGTCGGGCATCGATCTGGCGGACAAGACCTATCGCGAACAGCCGCAGGAGCGGGACGCGCTGCTCCAGACCATCGCGGACCTGGAGGCGGCCCGGCTGGACGCGGAAGCGGAGGAACGGGAGTACCGCTGGAGCCGGGTCGAGGTCCTGGCCCAGCAGACGCGGCAGCTCAGTGACTACCACCTGGGGCTCTTGCCGTACCTGTCGGCGGTCAAACGGGAACGGGTGCTGGGGATCGGGCCCCGGGGCCTGGAGCAGGCGGGTCGGGAGATGGGCCAGCTGCAGCTGATGGGCCGCTGGTACTACCACGCCCGGATCCGCAACATGGGAGAGGCGCCGTCTTGGCTCATCGACGTGATGGCGCGCTCGTCCAGCCGCTGGGATGCCTTCACGCTGCTCGCGCTGCTGGTCGTGTCCTGGGTGGCCTACCGCAAGCGCAAGAAGCTGCTGACCCGCCTCAACCGTCTGGTGCGGGAGCAGACCGAGGGTAGCCGGTTCGCGGTGGCCACGCGGCGCTGGGTGGCCTCATTCAACGCCATTGCCGTGGACCTGGGGCTGCTGCTGGTGGTGTGGTGGGGGTTCGATCTGGTCCTGCAGCTCACCACCGCCGCCGAGGTCGTGCTGGCACGCAAGATCCTGCTGACCTACGCGGGCTACCGCTTCTGCCTGGCCGTCCTGCACCGGTTCTTCGTGCTGGCGGTGATGCAGTCGCGCAACAAGATCCCGGTGGAGCTCAGCGAGCGTATCCGGCTGTCGGTCCGGCTGGTGGCGTACTACATGTTCGCCGTGGTCGTGTTCATGCGTGTGGCCGAGCAGATGTTCGGGCGGGGTTACCTGTACTTGCTGGTGCAGGATTTCTTCTGGATCGGCGCATTCCCCATCGCCATCGTCCTGTTCCGCCGCTGGCGGGACGACCTGTTCAACACCTACCTGAGGTTGTTCCCGGAAGGGCGCCTGGCTGACTGGATCCGGACGGCTCGGGATCGGTGGCTGGCCTACGCCGTGGCCGTGCCGGTGTTCGCGTTGCTGCTGGTGAGAGCCAGCTGGATGTACCTCAAGGGCATGGTCCTGCGCTTCGAACGTATTCGCAAGACCCTGGCCTACCTCAACCGGCGCAAGCTGGAGAATCAGGCGGTGGAGGTGGGGCACGGCACCCGGGACGTGGCCCAACTCCCCGAGGCGTTGCGGGGGCGGTTCACCGCCGAGGACTCCTTGCTTGTGGATCATTTCCCGAAGCTGGACTGGGCCCTGGAGCGGGTGGAGCGGTTCCAGCAGCGAGGGCAGGGATTCGCCATCTCGCTCATCGGACGGCGGGGGGTGGGGAAGACCACCTGGCTAGAGGAGCTACAGCGGCGGGTGGACGGGCCGGTCATCTACGCCGAGATGGGGACCTCTCTGGACACGGAGGCGGCGGTCTGCCGCAGCATCTGCCGGATCATCGGCGCCGAGGAGGTGGACACGGTGGAGGGCTGCGTGGCGGCGCTGGACCGCTTCCCGCCCCACGTCCTGCTGCTGGACCGGTGCCAGAACGTGGTGCTACGTGCCGTGGGCGGGGCGGACGGCCTGGAGGCCATCGCTCAGATCCTTCGCCGTACGGTGCGGCGGCACGGGTACGTGTGCGCCTTCTCCCGCCACATCTGGGAGTACCTGGAGTTTGCCTCCCGCGGCCAGGACGTGTTCAGCCGCGTCGTGCGGCTAGAGGGCTGGCCCGAGGAGCGCATCACCGAGCTCATCGAGGGGCGGCTGGAGGCCAGCGGATTCCAGGCCGACTACAGCGATCTGGTGCGGGACGACGTGCGGGTTGCCGATCCGGAACTGGAGCTCGTGCGTACCCGCGAGCGCTATGCGCGGTTGTTGTGGGATTACGCGGACGGGATCCCGGCGCTGGCCATGCACTTCTGGTTGAGATCACTGGTCCCCGACGAGGGGACGACGCTGCGAGTGCGGCTCTTCGACGGGCCGGTCCCCGATGATCTGGAAAAGCTCCAGGAGCAGTCGCGGTTCATGCTCAACGCCATCGTCTCCAACGAGACCCTCACTCTCGACGAGGCGGTGCGGGTCCTGCACTACCCAAGCGACGAGTGCCTTTCGATCCTGGAGCTGCTCTCGGCCCAGGGATACCTAGAACACGACGACGGCCAGTACAGCGTCTCGACGGACTGGCACGCCGCCGTCGTGCGTTACCTAAAAAGAAAACACCTACTTCACAGCTAGGAGTTTGCCATGGAAGACGCCACCCAGATTATGAACTTCGTCCGGGTCGGAGGACTGTTCCCCGCCATGCTGGTGCTGCTGAGCACCTGGTTCGCCGTGCGGGTCGTGCACGGGTTCGTGGAGCAGCTGGGGCAGCGCTTCACCGAACGCCGGCTGGCGATCCAGCAGGTGGCCACGGTTGTGCGGTTCCTGGCCTACTTCGCCGGGATTGTCGCGGCGGTGATGCTGGCGTTCCGTCTGTCCAACCAGATGCTGCTGGCTTTGGGCGGGACCATCGCCGTGTCCGTCGGTTTTGCTCTCAAGGACCTGGCGGCGTCGTTGGTGGCGGGATTGACGATCCTGTTCGACCGGCCGTTCCAGGTGGGGGACCGGGTGACCTTCGAGGACAAGTACGGGGAGGTGACCCATATCGGGCTTCGCTCGGTGCGCATCCGCACCCTCAGCGACAGCATCGTGACCATCCCTAACAACAAGTTCCTCACCGAGGCTGTCTCGTCGGGCAATACCGGTGCCCTGGACATGCTGGTGGAGATGGACTTCTACATCGGGGTGGACCAGGACCTGGACGCGGCCCGGGAGATCGTGCGGGACGCCATCACGTCCAGCCGGTACACCTACCTGGGTAAGCCGTGGACCGTGCTGCTCAGCTCGGTGATCCAGGACAGCTACGTGGCTATCCGCCTGCGGGCCAAGGTCTATGTCCTGGACGTGCAGTACGAGATGGCGCTGCAGTCCGACGTCACCGAGCGGGTCCTGCGGGCCTTCGCCGACAGCCACATCGAACCGCCGGCGATCCTCCACCGCTCGTTACCGCCCAGTCCTGGGGTGGGAAGCGATGTGGGATCACGGGTGGCGTGAGGTGGTGAGGAAGAAAAAATCGCAGAGGGCGCGGAGGGAAGACGCGGAGGACGCGGAGGGGAATTCTTGAGGGGGGGGAGCAAGATAGAAGGGGAGAAGGGGAGAGAGGGGGGAAGGCGGATGAGAGATCTAGGGGGAGATCAAGGCCAGATCCACGAAGCCACGTCCTTGGGCTTGCGGGTCAACGCGCCCGTGGGGCACATCTTGACCAGCTTGATGCAGATCTCGGCGTCCTCAGGGAGCGTATCCACCAGCTGACGGCGGAGCGGGGGCTTGACCGTGGCAGCGAAACCGCGGTTCTCGAAGCCCAGGGCCGAGACCTTGATGACCTCTTCGCAGGCGCGCACGCAGGTGGCGCAGAGGATGCACTTGTTGGATTCCAGCCGGATCATCGGGTGGCTGTCGTCCACGAAGTACTCCCGCTGGGCACCCGCGAAGCGGTTCTTGTCCACGCCATAGCGGTCGGCGTAGCCCTTGATGGTGCAGTCCTCGACTCCGCGGCAACCGCAGGCCAGGCAGCGCTTGGCCTCTTCCTGGGCCGTGGCCTCGTTGAAGCCGGTCTCCACCTCGTCGAAGGTGGTCTTGGCACGCTGCACCTCGATCTCGGGCATCTCGGCCACCGGCTTCTCGTCGAATCCCTCGAGGACCTCGGGGGGAATGGTGTCCAGGGCGCCCATCAGGTGCTTGTACAGCGCCGGGTGACCCACCACGTCCTCGCCGGCGAGGAGCTGGTTGATGGACATGGCGGCGATGTGGCCGTGGCCCGCCGCCCGCACGGCGATGTCGGCGCCGGTGTAGCAGTCGCCACCGGTGAAGACGTCGGGCAGGTTGGTCTGGAACGTCTTCTCGTCGGCGTCGGGGGTGCCCCAGCGGCTCAGCTCGATGTCGCCCTGATCGATGCCGGCGCTGTCGATGCGCTGGCCGATGGCGGTGATGACGTTGTCCACCTCGATGATGTACTCCGAACCCTCCATGGGCACCGGCCGGCGGCGGCCGGAGGCGTCGGGCTCGCCGAGCTCCATCTTGATGCACTGAACGGCCAGACCGCCGTCCACCGTCTCGAGCTTGGTGGGGGCGGCCAGCAGCTGGATCTCCACGCCCTCGTGTTCGGCGGCGTCGATCTCAGGCTGGAAGGCCGGCATCTCCAGTCGGGTACGGCGATAGAGGATGAACACCTTCTCGGCGCCGCAGCGAACCGCGGTGCGGGCTGCGTCGATGGCGGTGTTGCCGCCGCCGACGACCATCACCCGCTTGCCAATGGGGGTGGTCTCGTCCCGGGACACCTGGCCCAGGAAGCCGATGCCGGATAGCACACCGGGCAGGTCTTCGCCTTCACAGCGCATGGACGATGCCTGCTGGCAGCCCAGGCCCAGGAAGACGGCGTCGCTGCGTTCCCGCAGCTCGGCCAGGCTCACGTCGCGGCCCATCTTGACGCCGTACTCGAAGGTGACGCCCATGCGTTCCAGCACGGAGACCTCGCGGTCGATGATGGAGCGGGGGAGGCGGTAGGACGGGATGCCGTAGCGCATCATGCCGCCGGGGGCCTCCTGCATGTCGATGACCTTGACCGTGTGGCCCGCCTGGCGCGTGTAGTACGCGGCGGCCACGCCCGCAGGGCCGGCACCAACGACGGTGACGGTCTTGCCGGTCTCGGCGGCGACCTCGGGCACGTAGTCCGCGGTGGCGTCCTGATCGACGTCGGCGGCGTAGCGCTTGAGGCTGCAGATCGCGATGGGCTCTTCCACCAGGTTGCGGCGGCAAGCGTCCTCACAGGGGCGCGGGCAGACACGGCCAAGAGAGGCCGGCTGCGGCAGCTGCTGCTTGATCAACTCGGCGGCCTTCATGTACTCGCCCTTGGCGATGAAGTCCACGAAGCCGGGGATGTCGATGTTGCACGGGCACGTGGTATGGCACGGGCCGTAGCAGTCACCGAAGTGGTCGGAGAACAGCAGCTCCAGGCACATCTTGCGGGCGCCGGAGATGTCCTCGCTCTCGGTGGTGACCTTCATGCCGTCCATCACGACGGTGGCGCAGGAGGGGACCAGGTTGGGGCGCCCCTCGATCTGCACGGCGCACAGGAAGCACGAAGCGTACGGCTTGAGCTCCTCGTTGTGGCACAGGGTCGGGATGTCGATGCCCACGGACTGGGCGGCCTCCAGGACGGTCTGCCCGACCTCGGCCTCGACCTCGATTCCATCGATGTTCAGATTGACAGTACTCACGTTCATACCTCCTACACGACCGCCACGGCGTTGAAGCGACAGACGTCGCGGCAGACACCGCAGGAGATGCAGTCATCCTGGTGGATGACGTGTAGTTCCTTCTTTTCACCGGTGATGCAACCGGTCGGGCACGGCTTGATGCAGGCCTTGCAGCCGGTGCACTCCTCTGTGATCTCGAAGGTGGTCAGCTCCCGGCAACGGCCCGCCGGGCACTTGTGGTCACGGATGTGGGTCAGGTACTCCTCGCGGAAGTACTTCAGCGTGGTCAGCACCGGGTTGGGGGCCGTGCCGCCCAAGGCGCACAGGCTGGTCCGCAAGATGCGGTCCGCCAGCTCCTCGAGCAGGTCCAGGTCCTCCTCGACCGCCTCGCCGACGCTGATCTTCTGGAGGATCTCCAGCATGCGCTTGGTGCCGATGCGGCAGAAGGTGCACTTGCCGCACGATTCCTTCTGCGTGAAATCCAGGAAGAACTTGGCGATGTCGACCATGCAGCTGGTCTCGTCCATCACCACCATGCCGCCGGAGCCCATGATGGCGCCGGTCTTGTTCAACTCGTCGTAGTCCACCAGGGTGTGGAACAGGTCGGCGGGAATGCAGCCGCCGGAGGGGCCGCCCATCTGGACCGCCTTGATCTCCCTGCCGGTGTCCGAGCCACCGCCCACGTCGTAGATCACCTCCTTGAGGGTCAGGCCCATGGGGACCTCGACCAGGCCACCGCGCTTGATGCGGCCGGCCAGGGCGAAGACCTTGCTGCCCTTGCTCTTCTCGGTGCCCTTGGCGGCGAAGGCCGCGCCACCCTCGAGGATGATCCACGGGATGTTGGCCAGGGTCTCGACGTTGTTGATGTTGGTCGGGTACCCGAACAGGCCCCGCACCGCCGGGAACGGCGGCCGCAGGCGTGGCATGCCGCGCTCGCCCTCGATGGAGGCCATCAGGGCGGTCTCCTCGCCGCAGACAAAGGCGCCGGCGCCCTCCTTGACCTTGATGTGGAAGGAGAAGCCGCTGCCCAGGATGTCGTCGCCGAGCAGGTTGCGTTCGGTGGCCTGCTCGATGGCCATGTTGAGCCGCTTGACGGCCAGCGGGTACTCGGCGCGGCAGTAGACGTAGGCGTGTTCGGCGCCGATGGCGACACCGCAGATGGCCATGCCTTCCAGCACCGAGTGGGGGTCACCTTCGATGGTGGAGCGGTCCATGAACGCGCCGGGGTCGCCCTCGTCCGCGTTGCAGATGACGTATTTCTTGTCCGACACGGACCCCTTGGCGAAACCCCACTTGAGGCCCGAGGGGAAGCCGGCGCCGCCGCGGCCGCGGATGCCCGAGGTCTTGACCTCGTCGATGACCGCGTCCGAGCCCATCTGGATGGCCTTCTCGAGGGCCTTGTAGCCGTCGCGGGCCAGGTAGTCCTCGATGTTCTCGGGGTCGATCTTGCCGCAGTTGCGCAGCACGATCTGTTCCTGCTTGAGGTAGAAGGCCCCCTCCGGGTCTTCCGGATCGGTGGGGTCGAACATCCACTTGGTCACCGGGTCGCCGCCGACCAGGTGCTTCTTGACGATGTTCTTGGCCTTCCCCGCCGTGAGGTTGCCGTAGTAGTAGCTCTTGCCGGCGGTGTCGACCACCTCGATGATGGGCTCGGCATGGCAGTTGCCCATGCACGAGGTGATCCCCATCTCGATGTCGGCCTCGGCCGTCTTCAACTCTTGTTCGATCAGGTCCCGGATCTTGCCGGCCCCTGCGGCGATTCCGCAGGTACCCAGACCCACGATCACCTTCGTGACTTCACTCGATGTGGGCTCCATCGGTATGCCCTTTCCCTGAGCGCCGCAGCGCTCAGTCGACGACCGGCGCGGCGTACTCCGCGGTCATGGTGTCGGTCGCCTTGGTCCGATTCAGTTTTCCGTAGGTGTCCTCGTCGACCATGATCACCGGCGCGAGGGAACAGCATCCAATACAGGCCACCTCGGACAGCGTGAACAGCATGTCCTCCGTTGTGCCTTCCGCCGGAACGCCAAGCTGCTCCGAGAGGGCCTCGGTGATGCCCTCGGCGCCGCTGACGTGGCAGGCCGTACCCTTGCAAACCTTGATCAGGTGCTCACCCACCGGCTCCAGCCGGAACTGGGCGAAGAAGGTCACCACGCCGTAAATCTGCGTCGGAGTGATGTCCGTCTTTTCACACATGTAGTCCATGGCCTCGATCGGGACGTACCGATACTCCTCCTGGATGCCCTGGAGGAGTGGAATGGCCGCTTCCCGACCGGTGCCGTGGCGCGCGATGAGCGCATCCACCATGCCGAGATCGATGTCCATGGAGTCGATTCCTCTCGCTTGCTAGTTCGTCGAATTAGAACGCCGCACACACGGACGCGTCCACGGGTGCGCGAATGGTGTTTATAGAAGTGTGCCGCTGGCGGCGTCAAATCGTCCCGAGCCATTCGTTATGGGAACCGCTTGCCCGCGGGAATTGCCGGGGATTGCATTGCAGGAATCGGGTGGTTCAGGTGGAGGAGTCGTCGTCGTCGGGAACCATCCCTGCGGGTTGCTCTCCATCGATCGTGGGCGGGGTAGGAGCCCAGCGGCCTGTACGGGAGGCGTCGCCGTGGAACTGGGGCCATGGAGACGAGGCCGGCCCGCCAAGTGCGCTCTCGAAGGCGTACAGGTGCCAGTCCCAGGACGCCACGTAGACGGTGCCGTCGTCGGCCAGCGCGGGCGAGGAACGCAGATCCCGCCCCAGCTTGGCCGAGAATTCCTTCTGGCCCGTCTCCATCGATAGCTGGTGCAGCCTGTTGCTGTTGCAGCCGACCCACACGGCGCCACCGTCGGTGATGGCGGGGGTCCCATAGACACCGTCCTTGAGCTTGCGGGTCCATAGTCGTTCGCCGGCGGCGGAAAGGGCCACCACCTCGCCCTGCCGCGACGCTGCCACGATCACCCCGGACGGCCCCACAGCGCAGCCGGCATAGATCTGGCCGTCCAGGGCGGCCTTCCATGCCACCTCACCATCCTTGATCGCGTACACATGCCCGTCCCACGAACCCACATACAAGGTGCCATCGGCCGCGGGCGCGCACTCGGCGACAATGGGCTCGGCGGCCACGTCGGCCCGCGTGCCGTCGCTGCCGAACAACCGTTGGTCCGCCACGAATACCGACCCAGCCACGCAGACCGGCGAGGCGGATAGCAGATCGCTGACCGTGACCCGGGCCAGCACCTTGCCCTGCGCCGAGACAGCCATCAGCCGTCCGCTGTCGGTCCCGAACCACAGCTGGCCGTCGTCATCCACACACGGCGTGGTCATCACCGGAGCGCCCACGTCCAGGCTCCAGGCCACGGCGCCCCCGGCGTCCACGGCTCGCAGCTGGCCGTCATAGGAGCCGAACACGACCAGCCCATCGGGGTGCACGCAGGCGGCCGCGTCCACCGGCCCCGCCGTCTCCACGGTCCAGCTCAGGGTCCCGTCCCCGGCCACCGCGTAGAGCTTGCCGTCCCGGCATCCGGCATAGACGGTGCCGTCGGGCCCCAGCGCCGGTGAGGCAGCCAAAATGGCCCCGGCCTTGAACCGCCATTTTTCGCGAGGAGAATCACCCATCGCTGGCCTCCTCGAAGCAGTAGAAGGTCCCGTTGCGGCTGCCAATGTGGATGCGCCCGCCGGCGATGCAGGCGGACGAGACGATGTAGGTGCCGGTGTCGTAGGTCCACAGCGGCTTGCCGTCGCCCGCCGACAGGGCGTGCAGCACACCGTCCCAGTCCCCGATGATCACCGCCCCGTCCACGACGGTGGGGGAGGCCCACATGCCGGCCTGGACCGGCTGGCGCCACGCCAACTTGCCGTCGCTGGCGCGCACCTTGTGCACCAGCGCGTCGTCGCCGCCGACGATCACGTGGCCGTCCACGACGGCGGGAGTGCCCCAGATACCGGCCCCGGCCCGATAGCGCCAGCGCAGCTCCCCCGATCGGTGGTCGACGGCGTACAGAAAACCGTTCTCGCAGCCGATGTAGACCGTACCGTCCACCACCACAGGGCTGCTGTCCGTGTCGTCGCCGGTGGGGAAGGTCCACAATCGGGAACCGTCGTCGGCGCGCACAGCGTGTAGGTAGCCGTCGTAGGAGCCCACGCAGACCGTTCCATCAACCACGGCGGGTGAGGACTCGATGCTGCCGCCGGTGGCGTAGCGCCACAGCACCTTGCCGTCCCGGTCGATCTGATACAGGTGAGTGTCCTCGGCGCCGAACCAGGCCCGATCGCCGATGACCGCCGGTGTGGAGTCCACGTCCTTGCCGCCGCAGGACAGCTTCCACAGCTCCCGGCCATCGTCCAGCGCCAGGCAATGCAGGTGGTTGTCCCGGCTGCCGAACAGCAGCCGGTCATCCCACAGGGTGATGGAGCTCTTGATGGAATCCCCTGCCGCTGTGGCCCAGATGGCCTCACCGGTGTCGGCATCGCGGCAGTAACAGGTACCGTCCAGGCCGGGGACGTAGATCCGGCCGCCGGCCAGGGCCGCCTGGCCGCTCCAACCGGTGCCCTTCCAGCTGCGGGAACCGCCCCCCGCAAGGGCCTCGACGTGGGTACCCACCTGGAACTCCCAGCGCACCACCGGCTTGCGGGGCACGGTACCCAGCCCCTGCAACGAGCGGGTGGGATTCCCCCGGAAGGTGAGGATCGCCGGCGCCGCCTGGCCCAGCGCCGCTCCCGGGAGGGCCAGCGAGGCGGCAGCGGCCGCGGTGAGCTGGCAAAACGTCCGTCTGCTGAGCTGTTGTCTTGTCATCACGCGACGGAGTCTACGCCCGGCTCTGGGGTGTTGTCAGTTCCCCCGGGTTGGCAGCAACTCCATCGGATCGCCTATACTCGCTGACTCGTACCACCGGTTGGCCTGGACGGTCACCGTACGGACACCTGGGAGACGAACCGTGTCGAACGACAAATTGACCCAGACCATCGTTGATCAGACCTTCGACGTGGGAGCCACCGAGCCGATCCCACCGGACCTCGTCGCCACCCTGCGCATTGTCGAAGGGGAGGGCATCGGCGATTTCATCCAGCTGGATCGCAGCACGATGACCGTCGGCCGGTCCGACACCTGCGACCTCACGCTGCAGGACGACCGCGTCAGCGGTGAGCACCTGTACCTGACCTTCTCCAACGGGGAGTTCCGGCTGAAGGACGCGGGCAGCACCAACGGGACGCTACTCAACGGCTCGCCGGTCACCGAGTTCGCCCTCAAGGACGGCGATCAGATCCGGGTCGGCCACACGGTGATGACCATGGAGATCGATTTCAAGCTCGAGTGACTCCCCGCCGGCTCCCGCGCCCCTCCAGTCAGGGTTTGTCCACGGATACGTATCGGTACGACTCCATTCCCCAGTTGTAGACGTACAGCAGAACCTTGTCGCTCTTGCTCTTGATGGTGGCCCGGGCCACGTCGATGGGATAGTGCACCTCGTTGCCGCCAGCCTCCAGGATGATGTCGGAGAACTCGATACCGGCGCGCTGGGCCGGGCTGCCGGCCCGGACCGTGGTGACCATCAAACCAGCGGCGTCCTCGCCCCAGCCCAGGTGGGACCGGAGGTCGGGGGGCAGCGTCTCCACGTTGAAACCCAGATCGTCGCCCGTGTGCTCCGTACCCTCACGGCTCCCCGCCTGCCGCGCTTCGTGCGTGCCGATGGTGACCTCGCCGGAGCCGGGCTTCCCGTCCCGCAACCACTTGATTTTGACGACCTCGCCGGGTCCGGCGGCGTAGATCAGGCGCTGGAGGCTATCCCGATCGGCGACGGACTGGCCGGCGAAAGTGGTCACCACGGGGGGGGGGGGGGGGGGGGGGGGGGGGGGGGGGGGGGGGGGGGGGGGGGG
>CAZDDH010000030.1:0-55300 GCA_964504165.1 uncultured Rickettsiales bacterium
GTCGTCGTCGTCGTCGCCGGTGTCGTAGTCGTCGGCCGGGTTGCTGGTGTCGTCGTCGTCATCTTTTATGATTCAGCCCGCGAGCAGGGCGACGGCCGCTGCCAGCAGCAGCAGCCAGGGGCGGGGATCGTGGCGTTCCGTGTTCATGGCGTCACCTCCCCAGCACCGAGTCGATCTCTTCGACCAGCCGCAGTCCGTCTTCGCTGAAGGGCGCCGTCTCCTTGTAGTGGGCGTAGTGCACGTTGCGGTCGCCGTCGATGACGTACAGGTTGTGGGCGCTGGCGCCACAGTTCCACATCCCCTTGACCTTGGAGGTGTCCTGCAGCACCGGGATCGTCGAGTCCGGATAGTCGGCGATGATGGAACTCATGCCGTCCTCCGCACCGGAAGCGTTGCCCCCCAGGAAGGCCACGTCGCCCCCCCATCGATCGGCGTTAGCGGCCAGCAGCTCGTGGAAACTGGTCGCGTACCGCGACCTGCAGCTGCCTCACGTGGCGGTCATCCAGTAGATCAGCACCACCTGCCCCGAGTAGTCCGCCAGCGAGACGGGCTGGTTGTAAGTGGCCGATTGGGGGATCTGGTCCACCAGCGTGAAATCCGGGATCGACGTATCGTCGAGGCCGCAGGGTGACAGGTCCGGTGGGAGACTGGGGGGAGGCGGGTCGGCCTTCCCCGAGATCCCCGGCAGCAGCAGCAGCGCCGCCGGCAGTCCGATCAGGCAGGCTTTGTGTAGTTTCAGCATGGCTTCCTCTGCACGCATGATAACGATAGCCCGGTTGTCTCACCAGGATTGCCGGGCCGTCGTCATCATCCTGGCACCCGAAGAGACGATCGGGCTCCCACACGTCTCACACATGGGTTTTGAGCGGCCCACATCGGTCCGAATCAAAAGCGCGAAAGACGCGCAATATCGGGAAATTTGTAAAAAACCCAAAAAACTTGAGCAGCTTTCTGACAGCTTGCTAGAATGTTAGATAGCGCGGGCTTTCCGCAAACAAGTACGGGGGTTAGGTATGCGTGGATCGAAACTGGGATTTTTCTTCGGCACCCTCGCAATCATGGCGTGGTGCGGCGCAGCGGGGGCTCAGCCCTACGAGTGCGACGACAACTTCGGTGAGTGCGGTACACCTCAGCAGTCCGGCGGCGGCGGCGGTGGGGGCGGGGGTGGCAGCATCCTCATCAACAACACCGACCTTGGGGACACGTACCAGTACGCCGACGACTACGACGACGACGGCATCGAGGACCCGTACGACAACTGCCCCTACGTGCGCAATCCAGACCAGGTGGATGACGACGGCGACCAGATCGGCTCCGCCTGCGACAACTGCCCCCAGGGTCACAACCCGGAGCAGGCCGACCTGGACGGGGACCTGATCGGCGATCTATGTGACGCAGACATGGACAACGACGGTGTCGACAACGACATCGACCTGTGTCCCTTCACCCCCGATCCGCTGCAGAGCAACGTGGACGACGACGAGTGGGGGGATGCCTGCGACGACGACATGGACAACGACGGCGTGCCCAACCTGGAGGACAACTGTCCCCTGGTGTTCAACCCGGATCAGGCGGACGACGACCCGGGCGCCTACGGCGACGCCTGCGACATGGACGACGACGGCGACGGCATCCGCAACACCTTCGACAACTGCCCGCACGTGGCCAACTACGAGCAGGTGGACCTGGACGAGGATGGCCTGGGCGATGCCTGCGACGCCGACAAGGACGAGGACGGCATCGTCAACGCCATCGACAACTGCGAGGCCACTGCCAACGCGGATCAGTCGGACCTGGACCGTGACGGCGTGGGCGAGGTCTGCGACGACCGGTACTGCTACGTGGTGTTCGACGATCACGAGAACTGCCTCGATCCCACCGAGCCGTTCACGATCTACAGCCCCAGCATCGAGTCCGTCACCGGCGATGACGTGCGACTCCGGCTGTTTGCCAACCACGTCAACCAGCCGCTGCGGTACACCTGGGAGATCATCGAGGCGCCCGGCGGCTCGGGCGTGTCCATCGACAACCCATCGGGGGCCGCCACCATCTCCACGCCCTACGAGTACCACTACCTGGCGGACCGCATCGTCTCCGTCCTCCCGGACCGTCCGGGGACCTACCAGGTCCACGTGGTGGCCGAGCTGGTGTGGGCCGATATGGTCACCGGCGAGCTGGGTGGCATGTCCGAAGCGTACTCCATCATCCAGGTGACCGGCGATCCGGTGTCCAACTGCTCCATCTCGGCGGACGGCAGCAGCCGCAGCTGGGCTCTGTCGCTGCTGGTCCTGGCTGGTGGGCTGGTGGCCGTGCGTCGCCGGCGGTAGACTCGACACCATCACTCCGACAGGCGGGTTTCTTGCAGATATGAGAACCGCTCCCAACTGGCCCCGATGGCTCTTCCCACTCGGTGCCCTTATCGCTGTCTTTTCGTGTACCGATGCGGGTCTCCAGCCGTTCACCGACGGGGTGGAGTACGTGGACGACAAGCTGTCGGTGGAGGGCCGGTTCTGCGTCAGCGAACCGGATGACGTGGCCTTCCCCGTCAAGATCCTCATCGCCATCGACCAGTCTGCCTCGCTGCAATGCACGGACCCCGGCAATAACCGCTTCGAGGCCATCAACGGCGCCTGCAACGGCCTGGACGGCCTGCCCAACGTGGAGTTCGGCGTGGTGGGATTCGCCTCGTGGAGTTCCATCACCCCGTTCACCACCAGCTGGAACGATGCATCCGAGGCGCTGGCCCCATCCGGCGGCACGGCCACGGATTACCAGGGCGCGCTGTCGCTGGTGCTGGAGGTGCTCGAACAGGACATGCTGGACTCGGGGCCGACGGAGGTGGCCCGCACCAAGTACATCGTGTTGTTCCTCAGCGACGGGGTGCCCGTACCCCAGTGCCGCGCCGGCTGTGACGACGGCGACACGCCTCCGGACAGCAACTACGGCGTGTGCAACACCACCTTGGAGATCCCAGAGGGCGAGTACGTCGACATGCACACCCTGTGCCCCGAGTACAACCAGCCCGAGCAGATCCTGCAGAAGGTCCGGGACATCATCGCGCTCGGGGAGTTTTACGGCGCCGGCGAGCTGTCGCTGAGCACGATCTTGTTGCTGGCCAGCCAGGAGGAGATCGACCAGGTCTGCCCGGACATCGACGAGTTCGACAACGTGCGTGAAGAAGCGGAGCCGCTGATGCAGTCCATGGCCCTGGAGGGCCTGGGCACCTACCGGGACGTGAGCATCTCCACCGATCTGGACTTCCTGGAGTTCAACTACGAGTCGCTGGAGGCCCCCTACCAGGTGACCGAATTCTTCGCCATCAACACCCACACCATCCCCACGGAGAGTGGGATGTCGATGGATTCGGACATGGACGGGCTGGACGACACCACCGAGTTCGACCTGGGGCTGGACCGGTTGCTTGCCGACACGGACAACGACCGCTTCAGCGACCTGTTCGAGGTGACCTTTGCCAACATGGGCTTCGACGCCCTCAACGAAGGCATCCCCGCCCTGGGCTGTGACGGGGGGAGCGACCGCGACGGCGACGGGCTGCGGGAGTGCGAGGAGGAGTTCCTCGGCACGGACCCGCTGCTGCCCGACTCGGACGGCGACCGCATCCCCGACGGCATCGAGTTCCGGCTGGGCATGGACCCCATGATCGAGGACACGTACGTGGACCACGATTTTGACGGCCGGCTCAGCGGCGACGAGGTGCGGGCCGGCACCCACCCGCAGCTCTACGACGAGGAGAGCGCTCTGCTCAACCAGATCCACTACAGCGTGGATTCGACCCAGGTGGTCAGCCAGGACCACACGGACTGCTACGACTTCCATTTCCAGGATCTGACGCTCAAACCCACCCTGTCCGCGGACGCCGAAAACGGCATCAACCGGATCTTGGTCTATGGCCAAGAAGAACCTGTGGGCCTGGCCGGCAGCCGGGGCCGGGTGCACGTGGCCTGCGTCGAGCCCCGCTACCTGGGCGATACCTTCAAGGACCCCCCCAGCGGCCAGATCTCGGGCATCGGTCCGGAGAGCTTCGTGGAGATCCAGGAGTTCGAGCCGGATGAGCATTGCATCGTCATGAATCCCGAGCCCGAGCCGGAGGAAGGCGAGGAAGAGCAGCCATGAGGGTGGCCTTCGCGCGGTGGCTTTTGCTACCCGCGCTCCAGCTATGGATCCTATGTGGCTGCACGGACGCCTCGTTGGCCGAGTTGCCCACCCCCCCGCCCCCCGTGCCGGACAACAAGCTGGCCATCGAGGGCAAGGTCTGCACCCAGACCCCCGAGGATCTGGTCTTCCCGCTGCGGGTGATGTTCCTGGTGGACTGCTCGGAGAGTATGGAGGTCAACGATCCGCCGGATCCGGTGACCGGGGACACGGGCCGTGCGCGGGCCGTGCGCGAGACCATCGCGGAGCTGCTGGCCAGCGGCGGCGACGTGGAGGTGTCGATGATCCGCTTCTCCGCCGAGGCCCAGCCGTTGACGGCGGAGATGAACGACGAGGGGCAGTTCGAGTCCTACTTCACCGACGACCTGGAGTTCGTCGATGACATGCTGGGTTACCTCAACGAGACGGATCGCACGACCAACTACGTGCTGGCCCTGGCCGAGGCCTACGCCGAGATCCGCGACGAGCTGATGGACGCCGAGCAGGAGTCTCTGCCGCTGTCCACCTACCACGTCATCCTCATCAGCGACGGCATCCCGGACGCCGAGGGGGACGAGACCGCCTCCAACAGCTCCGAAAACATCCTCGAGGCCGTCGAGGGCATCATGGACCTGGGCACCCTGTTCCACGTGGACCACATGGCGGTCAACACGGCCCTCATCGCCACGGGCAACCCCCAGGTGGACGGCGACGCCGAAGACCTGCTGTCCAGCATGGCCCAGGTGGGGGAGGGGTCCTTCCGCTCCTTCGCGTCGGGGGGCGAACTCAACTTCATGTATGTGGACCTGACCACCCTGCGCCGGGTGTTCACCCTCAAGACGTTGCTGGCGGCCAACCTCAACGCCGTGGTCAAGGGGGACCAGGTCCTGCCGGACTCGGACGGGGACGGCCTGGACGATGGCCACGAGGCCGGTATCGGCAGCAACCCGCTGATGCCGGATTCGGACGGGGACGGCTGCCGGGACGCCATCGAGTACCGCTACTTCACGTCCGGGATGAATCCCACCGACCCGGACGACTGCACCTGCTTCGTGCCCGACTACTGCTTCGACGCGGACGAGGACGGCCTGTGTGACAACGGCTGTGACGACCTGGACGGGGACAACCTGTGCGACTGCCTGGACGTCAACCTCGACGGCATCTGCGACCCGGAGAATTACGAAGATACGGACGGGGACGGGCTGGTGAACTGCGAGGAGCGCTACGTGGGCACCAGCCGCACCGGTGCCGACACGGACACGGACGGGTTGGTGGACTTCCTGGAGGTGCGCTTCGGCACGGCACCGGACCAGGACGACACGTCCGACGACCTGGACTGGGACGCCGTGCCCAACGGCGAGGAGGTCCGCTCTGCGACGGATCCGCTGGAGGCCAGCGATCTGGGGCGCTTCGATCAGGCCTACCGCACCACGGTCACCGAATCCAACACCGTGGTGAATGGACGCACCTGCTACGACTTCGAGATCCGCAACATCACGCTGACCGAAGTGCAGCGGGACGACGGCTCCAACGACGGCATCCTCGGGGACATCGAGTACTCCACCGGCCCCGGCGGCCAGGGATTCCATGGCCGCAACCGGATCCTGGTCTACGCCGGCGAGGTGCCTTTCGATGACCTGGAGACCTACGCCCGCTTCCGGGTGGCTTGCGTGGAGGCGAAGTTCGTGGAGAACGGCAACTACCGGGATCCGCCGTCCGGGGTCGTGCAGCTGGAGGAGAGCGATTTCGTGGAGATGGCCGAGTTCGATCCTGCGGCGCATTGCATCGCACCGGGAGGGACACCATGAGCCGAGCGTGGAGGGGCACCCTCTGGGGCCTGGCCTTGCTGGTGGGGCTGGCAGGTTGCAACGGCAACGGGGAGGGCCCGGACGACGACGACACCTCGGCAGAGGGCGGCTGCCCCTGGGACGAGGATGACAGCGCCGATACGGCGGGGGTGGTGACGCCGGGTACAGAGCTGGAGGGGTACCTGTGCCCCACCGGGGACCAGGACTGGTATGCCCTGGAGGTCCCGGCGGGGGACGACCTGGTGTCCGTCCAGTTGATCATCGACGCGCCGCTGGCACCGGTGGAACCCACCTATACGGTGTGGGACGGCGCCGTCAGCGAGGCGGTGGGGTCGCCCCAGACCGGCGAGGCCGCTGTACCCAACATGCCGTTGCAGGTGGTGCACGGGCTGTCAGCGGGCTCCTACTACGTGGTCGTGCGCGACCAGAGCAACGACGCCCAGGACACCCGCCACGCCTACGAGCTGCTGGTCACCACCAGCGCCGACGCCGACACCCACGAGCGCAACGACTCGCTGGAGGACGCCACCGAGGTCACCGGCGACGAGGTGACGGGGTACATCTCATACCGCGGTGACGAGGACTGGTTCCGCATCGAATCCCCGGCCCTGGGGCTGCTGGATCTGCGGCTGACCATGGACGTGGGCGGCATCGAGCCTGCCTACCGCGTCGTCACCGCCGACGAGGAGCTGCTGGTGGCCGACGCCAACGAGGCCGGCACGACCCAGGCCACGGACCTGTCGGTGCTGCAGGCGCTGGGGGATGGCGGGACCTACTACGTGGTCGTCTCCGACGACGACGGGCTGGACGTGGACGGCAACACCCCCTACACGCTGTCGTTGGCGGCCCAGACCGATCCGGACGAAAACGAGGTCAACGACCATCCGGACGACGCCACCGGGCTCACCGGCCAGAACTGTGGCGCAAACTGGAGCGCCTACTCGGTGGAGCAGGGCTACCTGGCCTCGGCCGGGGACACGGACTGGTACCGTATCGATGTCGGAGGGTGCGTCGGCGGCCTTATCGAGGCCGAGATGTTCTTCCATTCGCCGGCAACCCTGCCCGAGGATATGGAGGCCTCCCTGCGCGTGGTGCGAGAGGTGTCCGAAGATCTCTGCGACACCGACCAGGACTGCCAGGTGTTGTCCCGCACATGCGAGTCAAACCTGGACTGCTCGAGGCGTGGCAACCTGTGCCTGGCGAGCAACTTCTGCGCCGGGGCCGGCGTGTGTATGCCCTCGGGCCTCTGCGGGGCAGTTTTGTTGTCGGAGGATGCCGCGGAGGATAGCCCCGACGCCGTCACCTTGTCGGCGCCCGTGTTTGGTCTGTCGCCGCTCTACCTCGCCGTCTCCGACTACCATGCAGACGCCTACGCGCTGGACAACGAGTACACGGTGCGGGTGCGGGTGCGGACCGATCCGGACACGTTGGAACAGTCGGAACGGTACACGGCCGGGCCGCCCGAGGCCTCCAACGCCGCCTACCACACCCCGTTTGCCACCGAGCTGCCGGTGTACGACTGCGCGGCGGGCTTCTGTTGCGACGAGAACACCTGGACCTCGGGCGCTCTGTCCTATTCCTACGATCAGGACTGGTTCCGTTACGAGCATCCTTGCCCCGAAGAGGACTGCATGGTGCGGGTGGTGTACCGGCTGGACGGCGGCGCGGTGGACTTCTACATGCGGGTGTTCGAGGGCAACAACTCGTGGTTCGACAACATCGCCGACATCGTGGACCTGTCCAACCACCCGCAGACCGACGGCTACTTCGGCGGCCTGGACCCGGCGGACTACTGCTTCTACGCCTGGCAGGGCCACACCGGATCGCCGTACTACTACTACATCTCCGTACGCGACACGATCTACGTGTCGGCGGGGCACGAGGAGGACGGGGACTGGGATCACGACCCGGACCAGGCCTATCAGCTGTGCATCGAGAAGGTCGCGGACGGCTGTGTGGACCCGCCGTGCTTCCTGTACGAGGAGGGCTGTGGCGTACCCAATTGACCGGTGGGCTCGGCGTGAATGGCTGCTGGCGGCATGGATGCTGGCGGCCCCGCTGGTGTGGCTCGGCTGCCCGGCGGACGACGACGACGACGTGGTGGCCGACGACGACGACGATGATGACGACAGCGGCCCGGACGGCAGCTGGAACATCAGCATGGTCGAGGATCTGAACGCTGGCTACCTGACCCGTACCGCCTTCGGCTCGGACGGCTCCGTGGCGGTGGCCACCTTCAACAACTCGCCCTACGACGACGGCCTGTGTGACGAGATCGAAATCGACCCGCCCCAGCGGTACCGCCAGCCGATCTATCTGGTGACCCGTGCCGCCGTGGGGCAACCGTGGGATATCGACACGGTGGACGAGCCGATCATCGGCTTGACCCCCACCGGGCTGAGCCTGGCGTTCGACCCGCAGGGCAGGCCGGCGGTGGCCTACACCGGCGGCGAGCCGGAGCTGCAGTACTGCGGCGGCAACGACGCAGTGCTGGCGGTGCGGGAGGGCGGGGAGTGGAGCTTCGACACCGCCGGCGCCGCGGGCGGTGAATCCGCCACCGGTGACCCGGCCGCCGACTCCGGCTTCACGGTGGGTTTCTGGCCAGCCCTGGCCTACGACGGGGACGGCAACCCGGCGATGGTGTACCAGGACGCCCACTACTACCCCCTGCAGCACGACGACATCTACCGCGCCGACGCCGAGTTCGCCTGGAGCAACGGCGGCGGCAGCTGGGACCACGAGGCGGTGGACTACGGTGAGGGAGCGGGGGACTACAACTCACTGGCCTTCGACCACGAGGGTCGCCCGGTGGCGGTGTACGCCATCGCAGTGGAGGCCCAGGATGAAACCCGCCATGGGGTGTGGGCGGCACGCCGCTCCGTGGAGGGCGAGTGGGTCGTGGTCAAGCTGCACACCGGCGGCATCCACAACGATACTGCCGTCGTCGTCGATCCGGACAGCGGGGAGCTGGTGGTGGCGTTCTATTCGGTAACAGACAGGGCCGTGCGGGTGCGCCGGCTGGGCGACGCGGAGCAGTTCGACGACGCGGGGGCGTGGAGCACGGAGCTCGTGGCCAGGGCCCAGTACGACGAGGGGCGCTACACGGCGATGGCCTTCATGCCCAGCGGGGAGCTGGCGCTGGCCTACCACCGCTGCCGGCTGCTCACGGCGCCGGAGGGCAGCTGCGACAGCAACGACGAGGCTGTGATCTTTGCCACCTCGGACGGGGGCAGCTGGGACTACCAGGTGGTGGTCGAGTCCGAAGTGGGTAGCTGCGGGGAATTCATCTCGATGGATATCGCGCCGACGGGCACGGTCGCCATCGCCTACCGCTGTACGGTGCAGGACGGCAACGATTTCTTGCAGCGGCTGTTCGTTGCCACGACGGAGTTGAGATGACGCGATGGAGCCTGGGGATGGCCCTTCTGGCGGTCCTGGTGCTGGGCGGCTGCGGCGGCGTGGGCGCCAACTACCTGGATGGCAGCCTGGCCGCCAGCTACGACCTGACCTTCGACGAGGTTCGGGTGCGGCTGTACGACAGTGAGCTGTCGGTGGAGTACGTGGTGGCTGCGGACCAGGGGGAGATGGTGGCGCTGCGGGTCACCGTCGAGGTCAGCGGGGATCCCTCGTTATCCGAGGGGGGGGTCTACGACCTGCTGGAGCGGGGCACCGTCGGCCGGGGCGAGGGGTTCGGCTCCGCATTGCCCGAGCTGGAATCGGGGGAGCTCGAGCTCGACCGCTACAGCAGCGCCGCCGGCGACGAGGTCAAGGGGACCTTCAGCGCCACCTTCGTGGCCGCGGACGAGAGCCGGCTCAACGTGCACGGGGCGTTCCTGTCCGATCTGGAGGTGGTGGCGTTTTGACAGCCAGGCATACCATCGCGCTGGCCATGGGGCTGCTTTTTGCGCTGGGCGGGTGCTCGGACGCCAATCTGTACGGCAAGGGGCTGGAGGATCCGGCGGCAGACCGCCTGGGCCTCACGGGCCGGGTCTGCACGGACGACGCCCGCGAGGCCGGCTTCCCGGTGCGGGTCGTGTTCCTCGTCGATATGGCCGGCGGGCCGATGTTCTCCGATTTCGACCCCGAGCTGCTGAGGCTGCAGGCGCTGCGCGAGTCGCTGTCGATCCACGAAGGCAACGAAGCGTTCTCCTTTGCCGTCGTCGGCTTCGGCGGGACCACCCGGCTGCTGGCCCCCCTGGAGGGCCAGTTCACCCGCAATCCCGGCGAGCTGGAGGTGGCCATCACCTCGCTCTCGTTGCCCCAGGGTTGCGTGGATGAGGTCTGCCGGGACTACGGCGATGCCCTGAACCTGGCCGAGTCCCTCATCGAGGGGGACATGGCCACCATGACCGCCGGCGAGCGTAGCCGGACCCAGTACGTCATCGTCACCCTGGCCGGCGGGCCGCCGGCACCGCTGGCGTGCGAGTACGACTGTTGCGACCCGGAGGACGAGGACTGCGAGACCGAGGAGTGCATCGAATCGTGGGAGTGTGCCTCCGAGCTGCTCAGCGAGAAGGTCACCGTCTTGCGCGAAGGGGTGGAGGAGGCGGGGGCGCTGTCGCTGAGCATGCACGTGCTGTTCCTCGCCGCCGAGGACACCACCGCCCCCGATCCCCAGCAGCTGCTGGACGACACCGGCGGCCTGCTGCAGCAGGTGGCCTTTGCCGGCGCCGGACTGTTCGAGCGTTTCGACGTGGCCGACGCCGTCACACTGGACCACGTGGGGTTACTCAAGCTGTCGTCCCTGCTTCAGGCCAAATCGCTGCTGGTGACCAACTTCAGCACCCTGCCGGGAGCCGACGAGGCCATCATCGACAGCGACGGCGATGGGGTGGGGGATGGCGCCGAGATCAGCCAGGGTACGGACCCCTTGAACGCCGACAGCGACGGGGACGGCCTGAGTGACATGGTGGAGCTGCTGGTCAGCTTCGACCCGACGGTGGCGGACGAGCCGCCCGCCGCCTGCGCTGAGCTGGAGATCGGCCCTCCCTACGTGGACAGCGACGTGGACCACCTCAACGACTGCGAGGAGCTGCTGCTGGGCACCGATACCTCCCTGCCCGACACGGACGGTGACGCCATCGTTGACTGGATGGAGGTGGCCTCGGGGACCGACTACCTTCACTCCGACGATCTGGACGACTCGGACTGGGACGGCGCCACCAACGGCGACGAGGTGCGCAACCACACCGACCCGCGCACCAGCGACGTCAACTCCCACCTGGCCAACAGCTATCGCTACGAGATCACCGACGAGGGGCTGGTGACGCTGCCTTCCGTGTACAGCCCCTCCATCCTGCAGGGCATCAGCGTGCTCGACGCCGGCAGCGACACCACCGGCGGCCTGGGGACGCTGCGCTACGTGGCCGACGATCCTCCCTGGCTCAGCTGGCAGGACCCCCAGGACGAGTCGGCGGGTGTGCCCCAGGTCATCGAAGGTAGCGGCGAGCTGCTGCTGCCCTCGTCGTCGGCAGAGACCGGCATGGAACGCTGGATCACCGTCTCGGTGGAGCCGGCCATGTTGCCCCCGTACGCCGCCGAGGAGCTGCTGCTGGTGGAGCTCAGCGAGCGCCATTGCCTGCAGTACACCGTGCGCAACATCGCCTTGGTCGAGACCCAGGCTGCCGACGGCGTTGGTGGCATCAACGACATCTTCATCTACTTCGCCCAGGCCCCGGAGGGCCGGCTGACCCTGCCGGGCCTGTTCCGTGCAGTCCACATCCCGGTGGAGTACCATCCCGACACCGGCCGCACACCCTCCGCGCCGCTGGTGGAGGTCCGTGACGACGAGTTCACCGCGATTGGGTTCTAGCCGTATGCTTCGATGGACCGCCCCGTTGCCCGTGCTGGTGCTGGCCCTCGCCGGATCCCTGCCCGCCTGCCTCACCTCCGAGGAGGCCTTCGTCGGCGGCCGCCTGCCCTCGTTGTGCGATGAGGCCTACTGGATCTGCAACGTCACCGCCGGTTGCATCCTCGACAACGATCACTACATCGAGGGCAGCTTCCCCGGCACCCACCGGGTCGGCGGCGGGGCCGACGACGTCAACGCCCCCCTCCAGGCCCGCCTGTTCTTCACCGAGATGGAGTCCCCCGGCACCGAACTCCTGCTGCAAGTCTCCGAGCCCGACTGCACCCTCAACGCCGACGTCGCCCGCGCCCACCTCCACGACATGGACCTCTTCGAAGAGGCCGGCGACGACCGCACCCTGATCTTCGACCTCACGGTCCTGGATGCGGGGGAGCACCTGGTGGAGGTGTACTCGGACGCGAGCGTGGGGTTCTTGATGGTGGTTGAGGTGTTGGAGTGAGGTGAGGCTGGGGAGGGACGTGGAGACGGGAGCCCCATCGAACCGGATCGTCAATGGTTTTGCCCTTCTGCTGATCAGGAAGGCTATCGTTGATATCTATCTCTTTGGGTCTCTCTTCTTCATCGTCTACCTCCTTGAATACAGGAATACCGGCCTCGCGAGTCTGCTGTCACGCTACTACGATGCGGCGGGCGATTCCCTGCTCAAATACGTGCCGTGGTTGTTCGTCTGCGTGGCCATCATCGGGCCGGAACTCATCGATCAGGGGATCCGAGTGCTGGGTATCGAGGAACTGGGTCTGATCGTCTGGATGGAGAATCAACTCACCGGGATGGTGAACGCGATCCTGGTCTATCTCCTGCTCAAGCTGTCCATCTTCCTGGCCATCGGCGCAACGCTGTTCACACTGGGGCCTGCTATCAGGAAGAACGAAGTGTCCCATTCCCATTCCCGGTTGTGAGAAATCCGGAAACACCGAGACTATTCCTGTGAGAAGCTGGGAGCAGGATCACGAGTCATGACCGTCTCTGACCCATCGGATGGCACCCCCGAGGGGCGTTTCAGACAGCTGGTGACCGATTTTGGTCCTGCTATCCAGCGTGTGTGTGTCGGGTACGAGCGGGATCCGGAACGCCGCCATGAACTCCGCCAGGAGATCCTGCTCGCCCTGTGGCGTTCGTTGCCGACCTTCCGCGGTGATTCTTCCATCCGGACCTGGGTCTTCCGGGTGGCCCACAACGTGGCGATCACCCACGTCACACGAGCCGCGCGTTTCCGGACGAACTCTGCCGTGTCCATCGAGGAAATGGCTGGAGCATCGCCGGATGGCGAGACCGACATGGACAGGCGGCGGGTCGTGGACCGCCTCCATGCGATGGTCGAACAGCTGGGGCCGACCGAACGTCAGCTGATGCTTCTGTACCTCGAAGATGTACCTCAGCAGGAGATCGCGGATATCACGGGGCTGACGCTGGCCAACGTCTCCACCAAGATCCATCGCGTCAAGCGGGCCCTTGCCGGCCGGCTCCGAAGAGGAGTGTGAGATGACAGGCTTGCCCCATCGAGACGATGCCCAGCAGGCCTGGCTCGGCCAGGACGTGGAACCCGCAGAGGTTGATCTGTCCGCGATCCACAGGGACGCCGAGAAGCTGGACAGGACGGTCCACCGCAGGAACCGACGAGAGGTCGTCGCCGGGATTGTGGCCATCGTGTTCATGTTGGGAGCGGCCGTCCACCTGCACCCACGTGTCGGCGATTTCTGGCTGACCGTAGGGCTGGTACTCGTAAGCCTTGGTATGGCCGTGACGATGTGGATATTGCTGTCGTACGGAAAAGCACCGGAAGGCGCGGATCCCTGTAACGCGACGAGCGGATACCTGGCCGACTATCGCCGCAAGCTGAAGCTCGAGATCCGGTTATTGAGGTGGGTTCCGTTTTGGTACATCGGCCCCTGCTTGCCGGGCTCGTTGCTGGTTCTGTGGCGCATCCATTACGTTTTTGTCAGCCACCACATCCCCCTCGGTCCCTGGTGGACCACCGTCTCCGGATTTGTCGTGGCCTTCTTGGTCGTCATCCTGCTCAATATCTTCGCCGCCCGGAAACTCGAGCGCGAGCTGGAGACGCTCAGGGAGTAGTACGAGTCATCCCCTTCCCATACATGGGCGTCTCAGGTAGCTTCTGGCCAGGAATCGGTTGAATTCGGGACGATGCGCATCGACGCGTTGGGGGTTGCTGTATGACGTTCAATCCATGGGATCTGATGCCTGCGCTCGGCCTCGCGGTTTGCCTGATGGGGTGCCCGCAGGAAGAAGCGGACGACGACTCGGCCGGGACTGGCGACGAAACATACGAATACAGCGGGACGGTGACGTCGTCTGCGGATGGGACAGCGGTCGAGGGGCTGCGCGTGGAGGTCGCCGATCAGGTGGTCGAGACGGCGCCGGACGGGACGTATTCGGTGGAACTGCCGGACGCGCCTCCCCAGCAGGTGACGTTTGTCAGGGACGAGGCCTATGCGCGGACGTATGTGGATTGTGAACTCCAACACGACTACGAGAAGTACGACAGCGAGGGTGAACCGGAGCACGTGATGGTCACCATCGAAGTGACGGTCTCCGGCGCCGGGGACGTGTCCGGGCTGTGGGGTAAATGGGCGACGATGGGGGACAACTGGACGTATCTCTATTCGTTGAGTTCTTTCTCGGAGGTGGCCCCGGGACAGTACACCGCCAGTCAGGACGTACGTTGCCTCGATACCTGGGTCGTGATGGCCGGGGAGAACGCGGGGGAGCGCCTGGAGGGGATCGCCTGGGAACAGGGGGGCGAGTGCGTCGATGGGGAGACCATCAGCGTGTCCCTGACAATGGACGATTCGTCCTTTGACACCATTGGCTGGGACGGGACGGTGGAGGAGGGCATCGAGACCGTCGGTTTCACCCAGTGGGTGGAGATCGGCGAATTCTCCACGTCCCTCGAATTGTGGGAGGGCGCCCCGTCGGACCAGCCGGTGGAGTTCCCCCTGCTGCCCCAGGATATCGCCAGCACCTTCGTCATGGCCTCCGCAAAGCTAGCGGACGCGACGCCGTGCGACTATGCCTACGCGCGGGAGACCTTCGAGGATGTGACGCCCGGAGACGAACTGTCCCTGGATGAGCTGCTCGAAGTCGTGGCGATCCAGCCTGTCGACGGCGTCGGCGCCTGGGGATCTCGTCCCGACTTGAGCTTCCCCGGTATTCCCGCGGAGGCGGACTACCTCTACGCATACGTCCAAGCCTATACCTATGTAGATGAGTACGAATCGGTCCTGAACTGGTCGATCTACGGCGGCGAGGACTGCCCGGTGGACACGGCAACCTTCCCCTCGGGTCTGAGGGACGCCGTCGTTGGTAGCCACGCCAGCGTCGGGCTTAATTACAATCTGGGACACCGTGGGGCCGGTTGCTACCTGTCCTTCGATTGGCCGGCTCCGTAACTTCCCCTTTCCCAGCGCTACTCCAGCAACCCCGCCGCCCTGGCCTCGCCCTCGACCCGCTGCAGGGCTTCGACAATGTCGTGGATGTGATCCATGCGCAGGGTGATCCCCTTGTGGGTGGGGAACTGTTTGCCGTTGCGGGCGACGAACTGGCGTACATCGACGAAGTACCCGCCCGTGTACGGGAGCTTGCGGACGCAGAGGCTCCTGGCCGCGAAGTTGTCCCCCGGTGGTGTGGACAGCGGGAAGGTGGCGATGAGCTGGCTCTTGCCGTTGGGCATGGTGCGCTCCAGGGGAGACCAGGTGGTCACCTTGGGTCGTGAGTGCGTGGGATTCAGTGGCTCAAACCGGGTGATGGCGTGTGATTCGCCCATGGGACGATCCTCCTGGAGACCAAGGTATAAGCAAGAAACGGGAGTGCAAAGTGGAAGCCGGTTGGGCCAAGAGTTTGGCCGGTTATGTCCGTCGGTACCGTCTGATCTCGTCAATACTGCGGGTGTCCGCGCACGGTCTCCGGCGGGCGATACAGGCCGGGGGCGAGGGATGTCCCGAGGTCGTCCATGCGCCGCATGATATCGACGACTTTTCCCAGCTCTTCCATCGCAGGCCCGCCGGTGTCGCCCCCCTCCTTGGACTCGCGAGCTACCAGCTCCCACAACTGCGTGGCGACTCGCTCCAGCTCCATGGCAGTGCGCTCCCGGCCGGACAGGTGAGGCAGGACCTCTCTTTGTTTGCGGCACTCACAGGTCGGGCCGTCACAGATGCGTACATAGCTGGCGCACGGTCTCATTCGGACGCTTCTTTCTCCGCGCGGCCCGATCTCCCCCTAGGAACCCAAAGTACTGCCTTCCTACAAGGAAGGGAATGACGATTGCGTTGCAGTCAGCCCCTGGCCGTGCACGCCCAAGGAATGGCCGGAAATGTCAGCGGGCCGCCATGTCATGCCAGGCCCGGACACGGGCCCGACGGATCATTGGAACGTGAAGGCGTGGGGCGCCACATTGGTGCCGCTGCGGATCATCCCGGACACGGAGGACGCATCCATGAAGTAGGAGACGCCCGTGTGCCGGTGGGTGAGCCAGTCCCCAGTGGGTAAGGTGACGGACAGGCCGCCCTGGGGGTCGGTGGTGACGGCGAGTTCTTGCCACTCCCCGCCAGGATCGGCGCGGTACCACACCGTCGCCTGGTGGATCCCGACGGGGGTCAGGGTGGCGGTGATCTGGATCGGCCGGCCACGGCGGGCGCCCTCCAGCGGCTCGTGTTGGATCTCCAGGGTGGCGGTGACCCTGGCGGCAGCGGCCGGGTCGGCGGCCAGCTGGTCCGCATCGGGTCCGGCCAGGGGAGCGGAGGAGGATTCATCGGGGGGTGCGGGGGTATCGCCGGTGTCGGTGGCCGGGCCGAGGCCAAAGATCAAGAACAGCACCCCGCCGAGCACCGCCAAGGCGCCCACGGCGATCACCCATGGCAACAGGGACGGCGGGGCCGGTGATGCCTGGTGGCCGGCCTCGGCGGCCGGGTTCGGGGACACGCTGACGGCCTGGTCGGCCGGCCGCTCGATGGCCGGAAAATCGGGCACGCTGTTGGCGAGCTCCTCGGGGGCGTCGGGGCCGTCGTCCCGCTGCTTCATGTCGGCATCGACGATGCTGTCCATGGCCACGGACTCGCGGTCGTCGTCGTCCGCATCGACGCTCAACGGGGACCAGAACTCGCCGAAGTTGTCGCCGGGGATCAGCGCGGTGGGTGGGGGCATGCGTTCCATGACCCGTTCGGCGAGCTTGCCGATGAGCTCGTCCCCGAACTTGGGGTGGGGCACCTCCAGGAAGCCAGCGAACAGTTCGCCGCCGTGGGCATAGCGATGTTCCGGCCTGGCCTCCAGGCACCGCATGAGGATCTCCTTGAGCTCCGGGACCCGTTCGGTGGCCTCCTCCAGCGCGTCGCTGAACTGCAACATGCGGATCTGTTCCATCAGCTCGGTCACCGTCAGCGCCGGGAACAGGTGCTGGCCGCTGATCAACCGGCCGATGGTGATGCCGTAGGAGAACACGTCGCTGGCCTGGGTCAGCTCCTCCCCGGCGGCCTGCTCGGGGGACATGTACTGGGGCGATCCGCGGACGGAGCCAAACCCCATCGTCTCGTAGAAATCGGCGTTGAAGCGGCTGATGCCGTAGTCGGTGAGCTTCACCTCGCCGGCGGTGGTGAGCATGATGTTGGCGGGCTTCATGTCCCGGTGCACGACCTGGATCGATCGCCCGCGGACCTTGGCCCGGTGGATGGCCCGCAGCCCGCGCGCCGCCTGGCTGGCGATGGCGATGATGGTCTCCCGGTCGGGCCGTTCGCCCAGCTTCTCGATGACCTGCCCCAGGTTGGGGCCGTCGATGAGGGCCATGGCGATGTACAGGCGGTCGCCCACCCGCCCGCACTCGTAGGTCTCGACCAGGTTGGGGTGCAAGATGGAGCCCCCGAGCCGGGCCTCGTTGAGGAAATCGGTGGAGACCGTATCCGCCGAGTGCTTGAGGCGACGGTCCAGGACCTTGAGCGCCACCTGCTTGCGGGTGCCGAACTGGCCGGCGCGGGTGGCCTGATAGACCTTGGCGAAGGTGCCCTCGCCCAGCAACGCCTGCAGCTTGTAGTCGCCGAAGGAGAGGGGGTCGCGGGGCTGGTCGGGTTGGTCCGTCGGAGTCATCAGCGGTCTGCCTGTCCGCGGACAGTGTACCGCAGACCGCACGATTCGGCCCGCGGCCGGCGTTTTCTCCCGATGGGGCTATACTCCCGGCTCCGGAAATCACCGGGCGCGGGAGGTGTGGGTTGGAACGACTGGGATTCTGGCTGACGGGCGCGCTGGACCATTTGAAGGTGCACTGGAAGAGCCACCTGCTTCCTGGCATCGGGTTCTTCCTGGTGCTGATGGGGTACATCGTCGTCATGTTTGCCATGATGATCGCCGGCTTCATCGTGGGCGAAGAGATGGGCGAAGAGGACCTGGCATTCGTGTTGATCATGGTGGGGGTTTACGGTTCCAGCTTCTTGTTGACGATCCTGCTCATCCCGTTCCAGCTGGGGTACATGCGCGCCACGATCAGGGCGGCGCGGACAGGGGAGTTCGATGCACGGGACCTGCTCAGCGGCCTGCGGCTGACGCACAAGGGCATCGCGTTGATGTTCCTGATGATGTTCTTCGGCATGTTCGGCGTCCTGGCCTGTTACGTCGGCGCCCTGTTCATCGGGGCGCTGATGATGTTCGCCATGCCGGTGATGGCCGACCGGAGCGTGGGGCCGATCCGGGCGTTGCAAGAGTCCTTCCAGATGGCCAAACCCCGGTACTGGGCCATCGTCGTTCACCTGCTGGCGGTGATGGCTCTGCTCAGCGTGGTGGGCTACATCCCCTTGATCGGGATGGCCGCCGTGATGCCGCTATACGTTGTAATGACGATCATCCCCTACGTCGATGTGACCCGCGAGGAGTACGAGGCGAGCGGGAGCCAGTCCGGGCTGTTGGAGCCTTAGGCCGCTTGGCCGGAGTGCGCGTGTGCTGTCCTTCGTTTGGATCTAGGATGTTTCCAAGCAAAAGGGGGTCCGGGACATGAACCGCGCAGCATCGATGCTCGCGTGCCTGCTGCTGGTGGCCGGCTGCGCAACCAGGAGCGCGTCCACGAATACGGAGGCCCCTCAGCCCCCGATCCCCACCAACTGCCCGCCGCTGGCGGTGGAGATCACACCGCCAGCGGGCTGGTCCTCCACGGTTTTCGCCGTGCCGGCCATCAGTGGCCCGCCGAGCCTGCGCATGGTTTCCATAGAAGGTACCTGGCTGATCGACGGCGACGGCCGGACGCGCTTCCGTTCGCCGGATCACATATCCAAGGTCCGCATGGCGCATATCCCCGACCAGGATGGTGACGGAATCGAGGATCTCGTCATCGCCTGGCCCTACGAGGGCGACAACCACGAGGGTCGCGTCGAGATCCACGACGCAGATGGCATTCGCGAGGTGCGCTTCGCCGACGGGACGCAGTGCCCCGGCAAGTTCCTCCGCTGGACCGGCAGTGCGTTGCAGATCAGTTCCGTACGCGATGACGAGGTGTTCGTCCACGAGGTAGATCTGACACTCGGGCTGGACCTTGGCGACCGAGAGCCGGTGTTGCGGGCACTATCCCCCTAAACCGGTGTCCCGACCGCCCAGTTCGCGTACCCCCGAGGGTGGATCGTGTGGAACAAGCACCACCGAGAGCGCGGGGACGGGATCCCCGACCTCCCGCTGCGGCTCCCCGGCGTCGAAGGCAACGTACCGCTACTGAAGGCCCGTGATGGGGTGGACCCGCAGGTGTCGATCCGGTCAGTGCTCCCACTCGATGTGAACGGCGACGGGGACGACGAGATCCTGCAGCACGTGGGAGTCGAGCTCCCGACCGATGGGGAAGACTGTGAGGCGACCGGAACCGTTGCCTGGAACACCAGCGTCATCGACGGGCCCGAATACTGCAATACCGACAACCAGGACGTCGTCGTCGTCCTGCATGGACTTCCCCGGCCGTAGCGGCCATCGCCTACGTCGGTTTTTTCACTGACTCGAAGCATCCGGGGCAGATCCCGTGGCTCACCACCTGCCCCGACTGTTGGAGGAGGTATTGTTCGACGGGCACCCAGCTCCCATCGTCGCGACGGATGGACTTGCAGTACATGCACAGGGGGAGGATGCCCTGGAGCGTTCGGATCTCGCCGAGGGAGTCTTCCAGCTGCTGCATCCGGGTTTCCATCTGCTGGTTCGTGACCAGCGCCGCCAGTTGGGATTCCAGCAGAGCGCGGAAGTTCTGCATCAACTCCTCGACCTGGGGTGTGTAGGCGTTCTCGACGCGGTCGAGGACGCAGATGGTGCCGAAGGGCTTGCCGTCTGGGAGCATCAGCGGGAATCCCAGATAGGAGACCATGTCCAGGGCGATGTCCGGGTTGTCCTTCCAGTCCTCGTCGGATGGCGCGTTGGGCACGAGCAGGCGCGTGCGGGTACGGATCACGGCCTCACAGTACAGCCCTGAGCCCAGCAGCGTCTCCCGATCTCCCGGATGGTATGGATTACCGCTGGAACGGCTGGACAGGAACACCTCGATATCCTCGTCCCGGATCCGCATCACAAGCGCGGCGGGCACGGGGATTATCTCTGCGAGGATGTCCACGGCACTCTGCCAGCGTTTGATGACGGCGTCAGGAATGTCGAGATCAGCCCCACCTCGCCGGCGGTTCAGTTCTTCGACGACGTCACAGAGGGTCTTCCAGCCCTTGAAGCCAGTCCATGGCCAGGGCGTGCTGGGCCTCGGCAAGGGTGATCTCTGCCCCCAGAATGGTCTCGTCTGGCGAGTCTCCGAACCGGAACAACCAGCGGAGTGTTCCACACGCGGAGGATTCGCCACGACGGTGGACCTTGAGGAGTTCCTTGGCCTGCTTGCGAAGCTGTTGGAGGTTCGGCTGTAGGGGGAGGGAGCGCATGGTCGTTCCATCATGGGCAATCCCTCGCCTGCTGAGAGGGAGACTGGGGATCCAAGGTCCCGTGCGGTTTTTATGGAAGTAGGCTCGGCCTTTTCCGCAGGTAGGCGGCATCTTCCAGGTGCCAAAGCGCAGTGTTGCCGCCACTCGGTCTCGTGTCAACGCATCCGGTCCCTGGCCGGGAACCGGCCGCCGCCAGCGCTGTCTCATGGCTGGATGGGGAATTGCTTGGAGTGCCCATCCGTTGAGGACCACGAACCATTTCGAGGAAGGGGACAGAGATGAGCCGTCAACAAAGCGCAACCTGGCGATGGTGGATGGGAACCCTGGGGGCCTTCTTGCTGACCTGTTTGCCTGCGGCGGCCGGCGAGTGCCCCGACGCGATGACGTCCGTGGCCGGCCATTGCTGCTGGCCGGGGCAGGACTGGGGGGCCACCACCCACCAGTGCGTGGGCACGCCCCGCTGCCCGGACAACCTGACCCCGGTAGGCAACGACTGCGCGGCCAACTGCGACCCGGGCATGGTCTCCGTGGCCGGCCACTGTTGCTGGCCGGGGCAGGACTGGGGCGTGGCCACCAGCCAGTGTATGGGCGATCCGGTGTGCCCCGAGGGCCTGGTGGCCCGGGACGGCCAGTGTTATCCGATGGTGCAGACGACGCAGGTGCCGGGCTTCGCCGGCCAGGTCCAGGCGGATTGCAACGTGCGGGCCACCGAGCTGCCCGGCCACCCTGGGGAGCGTTACCTGGTGTTCTGCCTGCCCGAGTGTACGTCCGGGTCCGTGTGGGGGACCCGCACCTATACGGACGATTCGGCTGTCTGCGCAGCGGCCGTGCACGCCGGCACGATCTCCGCCCTCGGCGGCGGCGCCTTCGTGCTCACCATCCTGCCCGGCCGTCCGTCCTACCAGGGCAGCACGGACAACAACGTGACCACGTCGGACTGGGGCAACTGGTCCCGCAGCTTCACCACGGCGCCAGCGCGCTAGGCCGGATCAGAACCTGAAGATAGGCCCGAAGCGGAACATCACGCCGGAGAAATCCAGGGAGTTGAGGTTGGGCCGGAACTCGTCCCCCTCGGACGTCTTCACCGGGATGCTGGCGTACTTGCCGTAGAGCGCTAGGGACATGCCCTTGGTGAGCGTGCCGTCGAACATCAGGTTCAGGCCTACGCCACCCTCGACGGTGGGGCCGTCCCCCGAATACTGATTCTCGAAGTCCCCGTTGAAGGAGGCCAGGTAGTAGGCAAATCCACCGCTGACGAAGAACTGCGCCCGGCTGGCCGGGTTGACGATGAAATCGACGGCAAAGCCGGGGGCAAAGGCCGCCAGCATGAAGATTTCGCGGGAGGAGGAGGCGCCGGAGTATTGGAACTCCTTGGGCGCCATGTAGGCCTGTATGTTGGGCCTCAGCCCCAGGAAGGGGAGGGGGTAGAACGAAAAGGACGCGCCGAAGCCGAAGTGCAGGACCATGCCGGTGAACCCGGAGAGCATGATGCCGGACATCTCGTCGTCCAGGTACCCGTTGACCTCCTGGGGATAGAACCATCCCAGGGTGATGTCGACCTTCAGCGATGCGAAGGTCACCTTGGGGACATCGTCCTCGTCGAAATCGTCGCCGTCCTCGTCGTCCTCGTCGTCCGCGAGGCCGTCCATTCCCAGCGGAACCGGTTTTTCGACCTCGGTTGCGGCCGTCGCAGGAATCGCCACCAACCAGGCCAGGGTCAGTACCCACAGAACTTTCATGTGCCCCTCGACTCACCCCTCCCCGGATGATGGGGTCCAATATACATCGCGCGAGACCTTTGATGGTCAATCCGCCGGTCCGGATCGGTCGCCAGGACCGGACGGCCGCGGGGGGGGGCTGGCAATAAATTGACATAGAACGGTGTTCCGCACGGCCGTCCCAGCGGCTACATGCTCCTCCAGGGATATCCTCCGGATATCCAACCAAGGGGCGAAAGGACGGATGATGAGCCGCTGGATTTACGGACTGTGCATCGTGCTGCTGAGTGTTTCCCTGGGTTGCGTACAGGGTGATGACGACGATGACCAGACCCTTGCGGACGATGACGACACCGTGGACGACATGGGCCCGCCGGTCGTGCTGGCGGAGGGGCAGTCGTACCCTACGAAGATCGCCGTGGATTCAACCCATATCTACTGGAGCGACCAGGTAGCCGGGACGGTGATGCGGGTGGCGCTGGATGGTGAGGACGGTATGGAGACCCTTGCGTCCGGGCAGGACGGGCCCATCGGTATCGCCGTGGACGACCAGCACGTTTTCTGGGCGAACGCGAATGCTATCTACTCGGCTCCCCTCGATGGTGGTGAGGCCACGATGTTGGCCCAGCTCGAGCAACAACAGCCGGCATTTCGTGAGCTGACTGATCTGACCGTGGCTGGCTCGTGGGTCTATTTCCCGCGGACCTCAGAATCCTCGGTGATGAGGGTGCCCGTCGATGGGGGTCCGACCGAAGTTCTTGCCCAGGGCGTGGCGAGTACCCAATCGATCTACGTGGATGGAGAGCAGGTCTATACCACGTACGCTTCCATGGAGACGGCGATGGAGGAGTCCAGCCGTGTCTATTCGGTCCCCATCGCGGGTGGTGATGCGTCCGCCGTGGTGTCGGATCTGGTGGCCCCCTGGTTTGTTTCTGGCCACGGCGGGAGCCTGGTGGTGGCTGATCTTGGTCCCGGCGACCCCAGAGAGGGGCACGGGCTCGTGATCCTCATTGACAGCTCGGGCGAAGAACAAATCCTGGCCGATGAGCAGCCAGCTCCAGCGGGTGTGGTGATGGACGGCGACTACGTGTACTGGGTCACACTTGATGGGGGCCAGGTCATGCGGTGTGCGCGCGGGAGCGGAACACCGCAGGAGATCATATCGGACCAGGGGGATACCTACGCCATCGCCCTGGACGATACCCACCTGTACTGGGCGAGCGCCGGGAATGGAACGATCACCAAGATGGCGCTCTGAGGAGAGAGCCGACTACTGAGCGATCAGGGAGTCACAATCCAGCGCGTGGGTGATCACCCCCACCTTGCCCGTATAGCTGGCCCCCATCTCATAGCTGGCCCACGTGGACTGGTCGAAATCGCACGTGTAGCTGCCACCGTCGGCGGTGCCGTAGTGCACGGTGTAGGTCTCCCGCCGTTTCCCCTCCCGTTCGGCGCCAAGGCTCGTGCCCTTTTTCTTGAGTTTGACGGCGGGCCACTCGGGGCTGTCACCGAGGCTCGAACCCTCCTCCGTGACGGTGTGCCCGACCACCCAGCGCTTGACGTGGTAGTCGCACCAGTCGTCGTAGATGGGCTCCTCGCGGTAGCGGGTCTCGCAATCCTGGACCTCGGAGAAGGTCCCGTCGCCGTTGTCCACCTGCCGCGTGTAGCAGTCTTCGCCGTCCGGGATCTTTTTGTGATCACGCACCTCGCGGCTGGTGCGCACGTCGTAAGCGTCGCCGGGCTTCTGGTCGCACCAGGCCTCTTCGCTGATCTCCTTGTAGGTCTCGATGTCGATGGCCCGCTCCCACGAATGGCTGGCCACGGTGACCGCGGCATCCTTCTTCCACAGCAGCACCACCAGCAGCACGGCCACCAGCGCCAGGACCAGGCCCACCCCTGCCACGACCGCACAGCACGCCAGCCCCTTCTTGCCCTTCTTCTTCTCGGTGGGCGACGGGGCCGGCGGCCCCCCCCGCCGGGGGGTGTGGTGGTGGGCCGGGCGGGGGGCCGCGCCGCCCCCGGCCACGCCCGACCCGCAGTTGGTGCAGTTGTTGGCCCGGGCGGCGTTGGGGGTCTGGCAGGCGGGGCATTGCTTGTCGGCTCCCGTATAGACGTGGTCCTCCACCGCCACCTTGTCCTCGTCCGAAGGGAAGTAGCGCTTCTGGGGGTCCTGCGCCGCGCCGCAGGAGGGGCAATGGCGGTGGTCCAGGCCCAGCAGCTTGCTGGTCCCGCAATAGGGGCAGTCCCACAACATCTGATACGTGCCGAGATTCTGTTGGCTCATGCGGCCTCCCGCCGTCGATGCTACATCAACGCGGGCAATCCAGCTGATCGTCGGGGGGGAGTTCGCAGACGGCGGGCCGCACCAGGACCGTGCCCTCTTCCACACCGCGTCCGCAGATGGGGACGACCATCTCGGGGTAGTTGGTGGCGTTGGAGAGGACCTCCATGGCGATCTGATCGGTGCCGATGACGGTGGGGTCGTACCAGCCGCGGATGAAGGCCGACTCCTGGCCGATCAGCTCGTCCACATCCGGGCCCTCGAAGGTAAAGGCGCAGTTGGTGTCACCGCGGAACTCCACGGCGTCGAAGACCAGGGTTTCGTCACCGGTGTTGTACAGCTGGAGGTCGAAGTGGATGGGGTTGACGTCCTCGGACACCCAGCGGACTCCTACGTTGACCGGACTGACGTCGATCATGATCGTCGGTGGGAGGACCTCCCCCTCCTCGCAGCCGGCGGCCGCCAGCAGTGCAAACAGGACAACGGTCAGAAGCCTCTTCATCACACCCTCCTTAGACTCGAGTCATGGCCCCCTACCTGGCCTGCCAGATGGAGTGGGTGACCCCCCCCTTGCTCACGTATTGCCGATACCGCTCCCAGAACTCCTCGGCCGCCTGTTCCACCAATGCCCGCTGGAGCTCCACCTGCTGCTCGGCGGCGGCCACCTTAGTACGCCGCTGCTCCACGTCTTGGATCAGCGGCTCCAGTTCGTACACGGCCAGGTCGTACCGCACGGCCGTCTCGGCCCGGGCCAAGGTCAGCCGGGACCGGGCCAGAGCCAGGTTGTCGCCGGCCGACTGCCGCTGGTGCTTCTTAAGCGCGATGCGCTGTTCGGTGAAGGCCAGGAAGGAGTCCGCCGTGGCGGCGCCCTCGACGGGTACGGCCTGGATCTCCTGGAGCCGCACCGTCAGATCCTTGTGATACCGCTCCAGCTTGTCGTACTCGGCACCGGCCTCGTCCAGGCGCGCTTTGGCGATGGCCACCTCGTCCTCGGCGTCGGCCAGCCATCGGCGTGCCTCGACGGGAAGGCGGGGATCCCGCAGATCCAGGCGCTGGACTCCGGTGGTCGCGCAGCCAGCGGCCAGGGCGATCATCAGCAGGCACAGCAGGGATTTCCTCATGAGCCACCTCCTGCCGTGGCCCCGCCATCGATCAGGCGGCCCTCCACGGTCTCCGGAGCGCCTTCCAGGATTTCCCAGGCCAGCTGGGCCAGCCCCAGCTGTTCGCACATCGTCGCGAGGTTGCGCCGCGCTGACTGCGAGCCGGCGTCCTTGCCGCGGCCGAAGGCATCGAAGGCGCCGAGCCGGTCGCCGGCCTGGTAGGAGGCCACACCCAGCAAGTTGAGGTCCTCGGCGTCCCCCCCCACCTCGACGGTGCGAGCCAGGACCAGGCGTGCCGGGTGGGCGTCACCGGCATCCAGGTAGGCCAACCCCACGGTGCGCAGCGCCTCCAGATCGTCGGGATTGCGTGCCAGCCGTTCCCGGTACTCCTCGAGCCCCGGCGGGTTGGCAGCGGCGGCCCGCTTGGCCAGCCCGGTGGCGCGCACCGGATCGGTGGTGGGAGCGATGCCCTGCAGGCAGGAGAGCCCGGCGTCGTCGAACAGGTAGGTGCTACTGGCCCGTTGGGAACACTCGGCGAGGGCCTCGTCGCGGCCGGCACGCAGCTCGGCTGCCCGCACGGCGATGGCCTCCTGGACCAGCTTGCGGTCTCCGGCGCTGAGGTCCTCGGGTAGCCCGATCTGTTCGAGCTTCTCGGCCCCGACTTCGGCGGCCCGGGCCAACCGGGCCAGGGAGGCCTGGGAGTAGATGGCGTCCGGCTGCCGGGCGGCGGCCAGGTAGGACTGGATGACCACCTCCACCAGGCTCACGGTCTCCTCGATGGCGTCCAGTTCGGGATAGGGTTCGAACCGTTCCAGCACGGCCAGCATGATCTCGGCCATGCCGTAGTTGGCCCGGGCCTGGGCGGCGGGGCTGGCGGACGTCGCGCCGCCGACGGCGTAACGCAGGTGCTGCTCGGCGTCGTCGTGACGCCCGCTGCGGAGCATGGCCAGGCCCAGCCGGCTGGCGATGTCGGGATCCTTCTTGCCGGCCAGCGGTTGCAGGGCGTGGACCACCTCGCCGGGGGTGCCACCCCGCTCGATGAGGTCTGCCAGATGGACCGCCGCTTCTCCCAGACGGGGCCCGTCGCCGGCGGCCCGGATGGCCTCCCGGTAGTTCTTGAGCGCCCCCTTGCGATCCGCTAGCTGCTCCCGCAGCTCGCCGGCCGTGATCAACAGCGTCGCGCTGTGGTCCGGGTTCATCTGGGAGGCCATCTCCAGGTACTGGATGGCCTGGGAGAATTCGAACCGTGCCGCGGCGGTCTGGCCCATCGAGCTGGCCACACCGGGGGCCTGGGCCGAGCTTGGGAACCGTGCCAGCACCTCCTCGCCCAGGGCATACAGCTGGGTGGAGTCACCGCTGGCGCGTGCCGCGACGAAGGTGCCCAGCAGGGCCCGCTCGCCCAGTTCGCTCTCCTTGTAGCGGTCGGCAAAGGCCAGCAAGACCTCCATGCCCCCCGCCTGATCACCGGAGGCGGCCAGGCTGAGTTCGTCCAGCCGGCGCTGCTCCGCGCCCTGGACGATGGGGCGGATCTGCGCCTGCGTTGCGGCGCTGACGCCGCTGCCCGAGGCCAGGAACTGCCCCCCGGCGTGGATCAGGCCGCTGACGTCGTTGATGGTGTTGTAGGAGTCCAGCACCATGTGCACCGAGGCGTCACCCTGTTCGGTGCCCGGGTATTCGTAGGCCACGGCGGTGAGCAGATCGATGGCCTCCAGGTAGTCGCCCTCGTCGTAATAGGACTGAGCGATGGCGAACTTGATGCGCAGCGCCATGCCCGCGTCCGGCTCGGTGTCGGCGAGCAGCCGCCCGCCGGCCTGACGCAACCCGGCCCGGGCGGTGGTGCGCTCCTGGTGGCCGCGCACGCCCTCCGATTCGAGGGATTTCTGATAGGCCACGACGGCGTTGTAGAGGGCGTCGGCCCGCCCGGTCGCCTCCGCAGGCGCCGGCTCGTCCGGAGTCCCGTACTCTTCGGCGAGCAGATCCGCCGCCTCTCGGTACCGGTGCCCCGCCTCCAGGTAACGCTCCCCCTCCATGTGCACATCGGCGAGGTTCTGCACCATCTCCAGCCGGTGGGTCGACGCGGGGAGCGCGTCCAGATAGGCCTCGTAGGCGCGCGCTGTGGCCTCGGCGGTGGCCGGCTTGGCGGTCCACTCCTTGCCGGTGGACTCCACGGCGTCGTCCAGCAACGCCTTGTGGGATTTGGTGGCCAGATCTCGGGCCACCAGCTCGAATTCCTTGGTCAGCAGCTCGGCGGCCTCCGTCTCCAGGTCCGGGGCGAGCAGCTGGCGCCGCATGGCACGCAACACCAGCGGAACGTCCTCCCCCACGTGTGTGTAGTCGCCCATCCGGGTCACGGCCGTGTGCAGCATGCGGGCGTCGTCCAGCCGCTCGGCGTCATCCGGTGCCAGGCGCAGCAGCTCGCGGGACACGTCGGCGGCCCCCCGCGGTTGCTCGATGAGGGCATAACGGTTGGCCATCTTGGACAGGGCGGCCACATAGGCTTCCCGGGTGGAGGCCTGGGCACGCAGGTAGGCGGTGGCCTGCTCCGGCTCCCGCTCCTGGGCGTAGCAGTAGGTGAGGTCCACGAGCGCTTCCCGCTGCACGTCCAGGCTCTGGTGCCCGGCAAAGGACTGGGCCTGGGCGTGGACCTCGGGGATCTCGAACTCACCCCGCAGCGAGCTCTCGCTGGCCGCGGTGCGTGGTGTGATGGACAGGCCCCGCGATTGGGCCGCGCGGGCCGAGGTGATGGCGGACTCGAAGTTGTCCAGTGCCCCCTCGCAGTTGCTCAAGTTGACGTCCACCCAGGCTAGCTTGTAGTGCGCCAGCCCCAGCAGCGGGCTGTCTCCCAGCTTGATGAGCTTCTTGTAATACTGTTCGGCGCGCACCAGCTCGGAGCGGTCGAAGTGGTAGTCACCCAGCACGAGCAGCGCCTCGGCCTGGTAGGTGCTGTCCGGGTGCTCCTTGACCAGGTTCTCCAGCGTTGTGCGCATCTCGTCGAACAGGCCCAGCTCACGCTGCTCGTGGCTGATGTTGAACAGGATGCGATCGGCCAGGTGGGTGTCCGGGTACCGGTCGAGGATCAGGCGGTAGGTGCTGATGGCCTGCTCCTTGAGCACGCGCACCTGGGGCACGTGCAGCGCCCCGCTGTGCCCCTGCTCCCGCTCCCAGGCGACCATGTAGTGGTAGCGGGCCTCTTCGCTGTACAGCTCGGCCAGCCGCATGTGCAGCTCGGGCAGGTAGGGGGCCCCGCGAGACACGGCGATGACGCCGCGGGTCTCGTCGATGGCGTTGCGGACCTTGGTGATCCGCATGCGGTACTGCTCCACCACCGGCTGATCGCGAACCACCGGCTTGGTGGTGGCGCACGCCGACAGCAGCAGCGGGATGATCAGACAGGCCCCGATCGTGGCGGGCCGTATGCGCTTCAGTCGATGCATCGGTCCTCCGCGATGACGACCAGGTCGTCCAGTTCGTCGGTCCAGTATTCGCCGGAGAAGGGGAAGAAGACCCGGTCCCCGGTGATGGGTACGGTCACCGCTTCCTTCTCCACGGGGCCCACCGGCCGCCGGCGGCCTCGCAACAGGGACACGCCCAGCTCATGCACGATGAGGCGTACCCCCTCGCGGGATGCCAGCAGCTCCTCGGTCAGATCCTCCAGATCCCGGTCGATGAGCTCCTCTTCCCGGCGGGCGGCCTCGTCGACGCCCTTCGCGTAGAGGCCGTCGAGATAGGCGTGCAGCCCGGGCTCCAGGCGCAGGCCGGCCAGCGAGGCCCGCTCCCGGGCCAGCTGATCCATGAAACGTGCGTTTGCGTGCGATCGCCCGCGCAGGCGTGCGCCGGCGCGCATTTCGGGGATGTCGCCGGGGAGTGCTCCCCCGCGTAGCGCGTCCAGGGAAGCCGCGTAGCGCTGCTCCAGCCGGGTGGCAGCCTCCCGGGCGGCGCCGAACTGGCACAGCCGCCGTAACGCCAGCGCCTCCAGCAAGAACCGCTCGGGCGAGATGTAGTCGTGGTGGACCGGCGCATCCAGGGCGATGAGCAGGCCCAGGGTCTTGCGCGAGTCCCCCAGATAATAGTGCGTCCAGGCCATCTCCAGCAGGATCTCCGGGTCATCAGGAGCCTGCTCGCGCAGGGTCTCGAAGTGGACCAGCGCGTCGTCGAAACGCTGTTCCTCGAAAGCCAGCCGGGCCAGCGTCCGTTCCACGTCTTGCATCAGGCGCGGGTCCAGCCCTTCCTGGCCGCGCAATTCCTCCAGCTGATCGATGGCGCGGCTGTAGTCCCCCTCGGCCACGAGCCGTATGGCGCGCACGTAGTCCGCCTCGTCGGCGAAGACGCTGCCCGGCGGGAGCTTGCCGAAGTGCACGTCAGCCCAGTCGTCGGCGCCGCGGCGGGTCAGGTCCAGCCCCTTGTGGAAATCGACGAACGCCTGGGAGTCCGCCGGCAAGAAGCCGAACTCCTCCGCGGCGACGAAGCTGGTGACCAGGCTATCCCGATCGTGGACCCCAGCGCTGACGATGCGCTCCAGCCCCTTGAGAGCGTCCGGTACCAGCTCCATGTTGCGGCGGGACTGGGCGATTTCCCGGTAGACCATGCCCGACGCCCAGCTCAGCCCTAGCCCCTCGGCGCTACGGGCCAGCAGGCGCAATCCCCGATCGTGGCGGGGGTCGTCGGTGTCGGATGCGTCGAGGAAGTTCCACGCTGCGCCGGCACCCGCCGCGTAGGATTCCTTCTGGACCGCCTCCACCGCGTAGGCGAAGGCGTCGTCCTTCTTGACCGGGACCGTGGCGACGCAGCCGGTGCTCAGCAGCGCTACCAGGGGTACCAGCCAGAGGCTCCGGGTCATCGCTGGTCCCCCTCGCCGCCGAAGCTCAGGCCGATGCCGAATGCCAGCCACAGCTCGTTGTGCAGGTCGTCGCTGGTGAGGAACATCAGGTCCCGGAAATCCACCCGGAACGACACATGCTTGCCCGCATAAATGCGGGTCCCGATACCCAGCTCGATGATGGGCCGGTGGGTGATGGACAGCCAGCCGTAGCCTCCCCCGACGGTCAGGTAGACCTCCTCGTAGATCAGCGCGCGATTGAACACCGCCAGCTTGCCGTAGACCGGTTTGAACATGACGTTGGACGTCACGTAATATTTGACCCTCTCGAAGGGGGTGGGCCCCACCGGCTGGGGCAGGTTGGCCAACTCCTCCTGAAGCCGGGTATCGACGCCGAAGGAGTAGGTGAACTGGCCCACCTCCCAGGCGAAGAAATCGTTGAAATGGAGCGTGTAGCCGCCGCCGATGGTCAACCCCTTGGTGAACGCATCCAGCGGCAGCAGCCCCAGCGACAACGAGAATTCGTGGCGCATCGTGTGGGCACGGTTCTGGACGGCGAGCGTCCTGGGCCCCTGTTCTTCCCCCACCTGCTGCTCCGTCGATCCAGGGGCTGCACCCGCACCGGGTGCGACCCCCATCAGGGCCACGGCTAGCAGAAGCACGTTCAAGCGCATGAACTCCACCCTTCCGTCATTGCGACACGCTCCGGAACAGGAATGGGTATGTGACGGTCACCTCGCCCCCTTCCGGTTGTGTGAACTTCCATTTTTTGATCAGCGCGCTGATGCAGCTGGCCACTTCGGAGCTGCCCAGCGTGGATGAGCGAACGCGGACGCCGGTGACGCCGCCCTCCGGGGTCACGGTCCAGTCGAAGACGATGCGGCCGCTGATGTCCGGATTGTTGATCAGCGAGCGCTCGTAGCAGGCCTGGATCTCGTGGATATGGCTGTTGACCACGCGGGTCACTTCGGAGCGGCTGAGGCTTCCCTCCACCTTGGCCTCCGAGGACATCTTGGTCACCTTGCCCTTGACCTCGCCCTTGCGCCCCTCGCCGATGCTGGTCAGCTCGGGGTTGGCCACCTGTTCACCGGCCTGAGTGTTGATGCTGCCGTCGCCGCGCTTGACCGTGACGGAGTTGCCCGGCAACGCCGCCAGCCGATCCGAGAGGCCGAACGAGCCGTTGCCGTTGGCCGCGGCGCGGTCCACGTTGCCCACCTGTTCGGCGAGGGGCCGGGTCTCTCCGGTGTTGCCCGAACCGTGGGCCAGCGTATTGAGCACGCTGTTGACGTCGGCCGACTTGGGCTGCTGCTGGACCTGGGTGACGGTCTTGTTGGTGACCGTCGGCGCGCGTTCGGCCATGGCCGTGGCGTCCGGCGGCGGCGGCTTGGGCTTGTCCGGCTTGTCCAGGTCGTTGGGGGCCTCCATGTCCACCATGGCGAAGACCTCGTCCTCGTCCGCCGTCTCAGACTGGATCTTGCCGGGCCCCACCAGCGCCAATGCGACGCCGACGACCATGTGGGACAGCAGGGCGACGAGAATGAGCAGCACGAACAGCGGGCTGATGCCCAGGCGCAAGGAGCGGGGCGCCCGGGGGGGGCGATAGACCAGCACGCGGTAAAACGCGCCCGATTCGGACAGCTGGGCCGAGTCGCCGTCGCGCAACACCAGCGTCTGTGCGCCGCCGTCGGTGGCCCCGAGCTGGGCCGATTGCTCTCCCTGGACGGCCACGCCGGTGACCGTTGCCTGCAAGGTCAGCTGGAGCTGCTCTCCGGCAATGGAGCATTTCACCGCCCCCCCCGGGGACCGGTAGTCGGTGCCGGGGTGTACGCCGACGGTCTCCAGGACTCGCCCTTGGACGACGCGTACCACGTGGGCGGCGCAGTAGGATTCTTTGGGGCCCTCGGCCTGTTGCCGGGGCGGTACCAGGAGCTGCTGAGCCAGGTCGAAGGGCTCGACGAAGGTGGCCTCGTCCTCCTCGTCGTCGTCGCCGAAGTAGGTGGCGGCGTCCATCCACGGGGCCGGGGCCGCATCGGCGGGCGGCTCGTCTGCCACCGGTGGGGCGGTCTCCCGCGGCGCGGCAGCTTCCTGGGGCGGAGCCGGTGGCGGTGCGACAGCGGGCGCCGGTGGAGCTACGGGTGGCGGCTCCACGACGATGGGTTCCTCGACCTCGATCTCGTCGTCGTCCTCGTCGTCTTCCTCGAAGACCGACTCCATCTCCGCCAGCAGGGAGTCGAACTCCTCGTCGTCGTCGACGGCCTCTTCCGATTCCTCGTTCCCCCAGCTCTCGTCAGGGGGGGCAGGCGGCACCGGTTCGGGCGGTGCGGCAGGGCGACCGGCACCGGCGAGCTCGATGCGGAACCGCATCCGGCCCACCTGCAGCAGGTCCTCGGGGCTCGGGACCACCATGTCCACCGGATCCCCGTTGAGCAGAACCGGGGCGCCGGCGGAGGGCACCAGCAGCGGCGCGCCGTCGTCGAGATAGACCGTGGCGTGGACGGGGGAGATGGACGGATCCCCGGCCAGGCGTACCGTACAGCGAGGATCCGAGCCGATGGTGAAGGTGGTGGTTGTGACCTCGATGGAGCGGATGACCTGTTCACCATGCACGAGCCGGACGATGTAGATCACACCTTCTGGGCTCGTGGTTTCTGTCATGGCTAGTTGCCCTGCTCCGCACTGGTGTCCTTGGCCGGAGTCTCGGTGCCGGCGCTCTTCTCCTCAGTTTGCGAGTGCACGGCTGGCTGAAGTTCCCGATCCCCTAGCACCGGTTCCACGATGCGGCTGCGATAGCTGCGCCGCAGGGGAACGAGCCCGGGTAGGTTGCGGGGCACCCGCTTGAACAGGTAGACGGCGCCGGAGCTGGCGGTCTGGCCCTTGATCAGCCGCTCGTCGAACTCCATGCGGTTCGATCGTCGCCACGAGCCCCCGTCCTCGGTCCCGCTGTCCGTCTCTTCGCCGGCGTCCTCCTCGCCATCCGGTTCCTCTTCCGCCGGCTTGGGCTGGGCGCTGGCGCTGGCGCCGAAGGCCAACGCCCCCAACGCCACGAGCCCCCATCGTATGACTCCTCGCATCGGTTACTCCTTCTCGATGACCAGCCGGTACCGGTAGAACCCGGACATGGCTGCGCTCTTCATCACCAGGTGGATCGTCTGATAGGGGAGGTGGCTGTCCGCCTGGATCACCACCACGTTCTCCTCGTCCCCCTCCCGGGTCTCCGCCTCCCACGCCGCCTTGACGGCGTCGGCGATGGCCTCCACCGAGCCCAGGGCCAGCTGCTCCTCGGTGACGTCGCCGCCATCCTGGAGCTCCATCACCACGTCGCCCTCCACCATGACGGCCTGCATGGAGATAGCGATATTGACGGCGGGTTTGAACGGGCTCTTGGCCCCGGAGACCGGCAACTCCAGCTCCGAGTTGAGGACAAAGTCCATGTCCTCGGACTGGAAGCTCACCATCAGGAACACCAGGATGATGGTGAACATGTCCAGCAGCGACGTGAGCTGCAGGTTCATCTTGCGCCGACCCTTGGCGAGTGCTCGTGGACTGAACATCGTCACTCCGCCCTGAGCATGCGGGACAACACCACGACGGGGAACAGGGGCCGACGCTGTTCCTCGGGGGTCCCGGGGTCGAGGGTTTGTTCGCGGGCGGTGTCCAGCACCCGCACCACCTGCTGGTATTCGACCTTGCCCTCTGGCAGCACGATGACGGTGTCGCTGGCGGGGTAGAGGTTCTTGATGTGGAACAGGGCGTTGCCCAGCAACGTCAGGTCATAGCCCTCGTCGGTGCGCGGCACGGTCATGGTCAGCCCGGCCAGGATCTCCTCGTCGAGGGTAGCGCTGACAGCGCTGATCTGGATGCGGTCGTGATCCAGGTGCAGGTTGACGGTGACGGCATCCTGCGCGTCCTCGATGGACGAGGCGCCGTTGGATTGCGTGGGTAGCGACGTGGGGATCACCCCCACGTGGTAGAAGGCCGCGCACATCAGCAAGAACGGGATCAACGTGACGAACAGGTTCATCACGGGGATCAGGTTGACCTCCGCCTCCTCACGCGCATGCCTATACCGGCTGAACAACACGCGTTCCCCCTCAGGAGCCTGTCGTCGGCTTGGCCGCTGTCACTCGCCCGCCCAGCGCACCGAGTAGGGAGACGGCCCCCTCTTCCACCTCGATGAGCATGCGGTCCTGCCGCGTCATGATGAGCTGGTGGGCAAAGAGGATCGGGACCGCGACACACAGCCCGAAGGCGGTGGTGTACATGGCCATCGAGATGCCCTCGGCCAGGACCTGCTGCCGGGCAGCCGCGGAGGCCGCACTGACCGACGAGAAGGCGCGAATCAGTCCGAAGATCGTGCCCAGCAACCCCAGCAGGGTAGCCGTGTTGCCAAGCAGCCCGAGGAAGCCGATGCCGCGCTGCACATGGGGCATCGCGCGCAACATCTCCTCTTCCATGGCCCGCTCGATCTCTTTCTCGCGACGGTTGGCCTTGGAGAGGCCGGCCTTGAGGACGTTGGGGAGCGGATGGCGCGTGCGAATGTTGCACGCCTCCAGGGCGCCCGTGTAATCCCCTGTCTCCACGGATCCGAGCACCTTACGCAGGAATCCCCTGACGTCGAGCCGGGCACGAAGCGACAGCGCGACGAACCGGTCAAGGGCAATGGCGGTTGCCACCACTGAGACGCCGAAGATGACCCACATCATCCAGCCGCCACGCCCCATCAATTCCAGAACGATCATTCGCTAGCGCCTCCCGTTTTTCCGATTAGGTCCGAATTTGCCCAGACGTACAATTTACCATTTTTTGGGAATTTGGGGCTTGGATGACGTGGAAAAAAGACGCGGTCTGTTGGCCACCACGTTCCAAGGCGACGGATTCCACGACCCCGATACCGTCCGATGGTATCCTCCCTCCGTCTAATTCAGGGAATGACCATGCAGCCCGAGCAGCCAAGACTGATTGCGGAACGATTCAGAGTACAGAGCCTCGTTGGCGTCGGCGCCATTGGCCGCGTGTACAAGGCGATCCAGGATCCCCTGGACCGTCTGGTGGCCCTCAAGGTGCTCAATCCGGAGATGGCCGAGAATGCCAACGCCCGCCGGCGGTTTTTCCGCGAGGCGCGAGCAGCCGCTCGCCTGAACCACCCCAACGTGGTCCAGATCTACGATTTTGGGGAAACGGACGAGGGCCAGCTGTTCCTGGCGATGGAATGGGTGCCCGGCGGTTCGATGAAGGAGTGGCTGAACCAGGCCCCCGATATGTCCCAGCTCATCGGCGCATTCGATCAGCTGCTGCAGGGGCTCGCTGCAGCCCATGGCCGGGGAGTGCTGCACCGGGATCTCAAACCCGAGAATGTGATGCTGCGGGGCGAGACCGCCGCTCCCGAGCGTGTGTTGATCACCGACTTCGGGCTGGCTTCCATATTCGATGCTACCGGCGGCCCCGCGGCAGCGCTGGAGGTCGGCGGCGGCGGTACACCGCTGTACATGGCCCCCGAACAGGTGCGCAAGGATCGTCCCACGGGCCCCGAGACCGATATCTACGGCGTGGGGATCCTCTTGTACGAGATGCTCACCGGCAAGCCGCCGTTCGACGGCGAACCGCGGGCGGTGATGCGTCAGCACGTGGCCGATACACCCGCCGAGATGGTTCCTCGCGCCGGCTACACCGTCGGCGATGACCTGGGCCGGATCGTCAAACGCGCCTTGCGCAAGGAGCCGGAGCAACGCTACCGCTCGGCAGCGGAAATGCGCGCCGATCTGCTGGGAACGGGCCGCTCATCCACCACATCCATATCCAGGGATCTGCCCGTAGCGCCGCAGTCCACTCCGGGCTCGCTGGTCGGGCGCGACGAGGAACTTCGCAGGCTACGCATGCTCGCGGTGGAGACCCTGCGGGGGCCAGCGACCCACGTGGTGTTCCTCAACGGCCAGATGGGTATGGGTAAGTCGTCGCTGGCCAAGGTGCTGGGCGCCGACATGGTCCAGCGTGGGCTGATGTCGCTGGTGAAGGCGCGTTGCGACGAGGAGGGGCTGGGGAATTCCGGTTTCTCCGCGGTGCTGGAAGAGCTACTTGGGATCCGCGGCTGTGGGCGCCCGGAAGCCCGGCGACGGCTGGAGAATCGGTCGGAGATTACCGCATTGCTGGGCGGCGCCAGCCTGGATGACGTCCTGGATGACCTGCGTCCGCCGCTGGCCGATTCGCTCCTGCCGGATCTGGATGATACAGGGGGCGGGCGTGCCAGCCGGTTTGCCCGCAGCCTTCGGGGGGCAGCCAAGGCGCGCCCGTTGATGATCGTGCTCGATGATCTACAGCGCGCCTCGCTGGACGACCTGGAGGTCCTTCAGCACCTGGTGGCCCTGGACGTGGGCGACGCCTGCGCACTGATGATCGTGGCTTGCCTCGATGGGAGCGCCTGGGGCCCCCAAGATCTGCGCTGGCAGATGGTTGAGCGGCTGAACAAATCCCACGATGTCGTACAGAGCATCGAGGTGGGGACCCTCAGCGAGGACGCCTGCATCGAGTTGCTGGCCGGGCGCCTTGGTGCCGGCCCGGCCTTTGCCCGCGCCGTGGTCGAGCAGGTGGGGACCAACCCGCGCATCGCCCTGGCCGTGGCCGAGCTGGCCGTCAACTCCGGCCATACGCACGACGTCGAAGGTGCCGTCGAGCTGCTGGACTCGGAGGCCCTCGAGGGGCAGGTGCCCGACGACGTGCGTTCGCTGATCCGGGCGCGCATCGACAGCACGATCCAGGCCATGCCCGACGGGCAGGTGGCCCTGAGGGCGTTGGTCACGGCGGCGGTGTACGGCGAGCTGTTCGATCCCGAACAGGTGGCCTTGATTGCCCGCAACGCAGAGCTGGTCAACGACACGGGTCCGGTCCATCGAGCCCTGGAGAGCCTGGTGACCGCGGGTATGCTGGAGGAGGGGACCGGGGTGGACGAGGACCGGCTGGCCTTCTCCACGCTGCTGCTACGCCGGGAGGTGCTGAATCTGCTGCGGGACAGTACCCGCCGCCGTTTGCACCGGGAGACCGCCTTGCTGCTCAAGCAGGGGGGAGAGAGCCGCCAACCCAACGTGGTCAAGGGCATCGCCCACCATCTGTTTGCTGCGGGGGAGGACGCCGAGGGATTGGTCTTCTTGCAGCGGGCGGCCGAGCTGACGGACAGCGCGTGGATGCTGGACGAGGCGGGTTCGCTGTACGAGGAGCTGCTGGATCGGTTGGGCGGGGAGGAATCCCCAGAAGCCTCCCGAGCCCAGCTGGCGTTGGGGCGGATCTACGTCCGTCAGGGCAAGGAGGAGGAGGCCCGGGAGATGCTCGTCGCCCTGCCGGGCTGGGCCGGCGACCAGGTGGCCGGCGAGGCGGCGCTGGTGCTGGCGGACATGGCGCTTACGGCCGGGAACACCAGTGAGGCGAGCGCCTGGCTGATGCTGGCCCGCGACCGGATGCCGGAGGATGGGCCCGCCGCCCACTGGATGGAGGGCGAGTGGGGGCTGCTGCAGGAACAGCTGCTGCGGACGCGGGGCGATCTGGCCCGCCGCATCGAGCACCTGGAGAAGGCCACGCGCACCTGGCCCGAAGGCCACCACCGCATCCGCGCCCGATCCCAGCTGGCCATGGCTCTGGCCCGGGGCGGCCGCATGGAGGAGGGGGAGCTGCTGCTGCGGGAGGTCGAGGAGAACATGCCCGCGGATGCGCCGCCTTGGTTGAAGGTGGACGTCTCCCTCAATCGGGCTATCGTCGCCGATATCCGCGGGGACGAGGAGGACGCCTTCCGCCTGTACGCCCAGGTGCGGGACAAGGCCCGGGAAGCTGGCGACCCCGAGCGCATCTCCAAGGCGCTGGTGGGGCTGGCCGAGATCGCCCGCGCCCGCGCAGAACTGGAGGGTGCGGAGAAGCTGTACCTCAACGCCCTGGAGATCCAGCGACGCATGGGGCACCAACGGTTCACCGCCATCACGCTGGTCAACCTGTGCATGGTAGCCCTGGCCCGTGGCGATCTGGACGAGGCGGACCGCTACCTGGACGAGGTCGTTGAGGCCGGCGCTGACGTCTCCCACCCGGAGGTGGCGGTGGTCTATGCCTTCTCGCGTGCCCTGGTGGCCGGCCGTCGCGGGGACCTGGAACAGGCCCGCTCCGAGATGTACCGCTTCCAGGCGGTGAATTCGCGGGTGCATCTGCACGAGCCGGATATCGCCGAGGCCCTCGAGGAGTTGGGGCGCCGTTTCCGGCTGGCAGGGGATGAGGACTATAGCGAAGAGCTGACGGAGCAGGCGGCGAGCATGTGGCAGCAGCTGGGCCGGGATGACCGGGCAGCCATCGCGCGGGATAGCATCGTCGGGGCGCGCAACAGCGATTTCATGAACGGGGCTATCGAGGACTCGGTGAGCGAACTCCTCGACGATTGAGGCAGGTAGAAGACGCTAGTTGCACACGACCGTGCCGTTGACCACGTCCACGGAACCGCCGCCATTCTCCGACTGCATACCCATACACTCGAAGTACCCGGTGACGTGCGGGTAGCCCTCCACCGTGTCCAGGTAGCAGTTGTTGCCGCCGTAGGCCATCAGCCAGGACTGGGGGCTCCACCACAGCATCCACAGCTCGGTGACGTGCTCGCCCGGGCCGGGCCAGTCATCCACGGCGATCTCGAAGCCGTTGTCCCACTGGGGATCGTCGGCGGCCGCCATCAGCCGCTCCCCTTCCCACGTGTCACAGAACATCTCGTGCTGGTACTCGTAGTGCCCCTGATGGGGCCCGGACAGAACGTCGAAGACGATGCCGGGCGTGGAGGGCAAGGTGTCGTCGTCATCGTCGGCGGTGTCGTCGTCCCCGGCGTCATCGTCGTCGGTGGCGTCATCGTCGTCCGTGGCCTCATAGTCGTCCGCCCCGTGGTCCTACGCCCCCGGGGAGGGGGCGACGTCGTCGTCATCGGCCAGCACGAGCGCCGCGTTGCAGCCTGGCAATAGCAGCCACGCCATGATCAAGCAGAGACTCATCCAAACCGCACGGAACCCACCCATGGTTCACACCTCCGTTGTTGCCCCAACCATACGATAGCGCTGTCCGCCGTCCGAGGCCACGATTTTGCCCCCGGATAGCAGCTCGTCCAGGTGCGCGTGCAACGACCGGGCGGCAAAGGGATGCAGTTTGCCCGGGACATCGGCGTAGACCACCTCGACCAGTTCCTCGAAGTACAGCGGCTCCGCGGCCTCCCCCAGCGCCTCCAGCAGCCGCTGCTGGCGCCACCGCCGGTGCTTGAGCAACAGGGCCAGCCGGGCCCGGGAGGAGGTCGCGGGCGGCCCGTGGGCCGGGAAGAGGCCGTAGTCGCCGTGCTCGATCATCGTCTCCAGGCTGGTGAAGTACTGGCCCATGTCCCCATCCGGTGGATCGATGATCACCGGGCTGAGGCCGGACACCAGGTCACCGGCCAACAGGCTGCCGCCCCGCTCCTCGAGCAGGCAGATGTGGCCCTGCGAGTGCCCCGGCGTGTGCAGGACCCGGGCCGTGAAGCCGCCCTCCAGCTCGAAGCGGTGGCCGTCCTCCACCTCCCGGTCCACATCGAGGATCTGCTGTTCCGGGCGATAGGGGGTGCGTTGGGCGTCGCGCAGGGCCTGGGCGGCCAGCGGGTGGGCGACGATGGGGATGCCGAAGCGTTGCCGGACAGCGGCGGCGCTGTCCACGTGATCCACGTGGTGGTGGCTGAGCACGGTCCAGCGGATGCGGCGCCCCTCGCTCTGTAGCCGCTCGATGACCGACATCAGCTGGTCCCGGGGCTCGCCGGGGGAGGCCCCGGGATCAAAGAGCAGCAGCTCCTTTTCGCCCACGAAGTAGGTGTTGGTGAAGTTGGAGGGCGGCAGGGTGCGGGAGAGCAGGGAGAGCAACCGGATCCCGTAGCGCATGCGCACCGGGTGGTACGGGTGGCCGCGATCGACGGACAGGTCCCGCAGTCGCTGGAGCATCGGCTCCAACGGTTCGAAGCCGTCGGACAGCACACGCAGCGTCTCGGTCACCGGCGGTGCCAGCCAGCCGCGGGCGTCGCGCCAGTCCTGGAGCACGTCATCGGGGCGCGTCCAGGCTCCCTCGGAGAGTTCGCCCGGCCAGACGACGGGCTCGCGGGCTCCCCGGTGTATGTGCACGTAGTAGGCGGTGTCGTACCGCAGGGGCGAATAATACGGCGTCACCCAGCGCCCGGCCGGCAGCAGCGTGCCGGGGGCGGGCACCGGATCCAGGCCCAGCCGCTGGCAGATAGCCTGGAAATCGGTCTCCCCGTCCAGCAGGGCCCGTCGTTCTCGGTCGAGGGTCTCGTCGTCGATGGACTCTGCTCCCTCGTTGACCAGCACGCCGGCCTCCTCGAAGAGTTCTCGTGCCGCGGCGATGGCCATGGCCGGCTCGGCGAAGCGATCCTCGACCCCGGCCATCTCGGCGTCCAGGGCGTCGACCCGGCCGCCGGGATAGCCGCCGAAGCCCCCCAGGAAGCGCAGCTTGGGTGAGCGACGGACCGTGAAGATCCGGGCCGGCGGGCCCTCCTGCAGCAGGAGTACGGCCGCCGCAGCGCGGGGGGGCTTGCCGGGCTTGGGGAATCGAGTGGGGTAGGGTGCCTTGGTCATGTCAGTCCCGAGTTGAGATCGGGACAGCATAGGGGGCGGCAGCCCTTGGCTCAACCGCGGCGGAAGATGGGCAAGCGCCGGGTGACCAGCACACCGATCAACAGCATCCAGGCCAGGGAGGCCGGCCCGGGGCCAGCCGCGCCCGCGTGGCACTCGCAGTCGCCGCCGATGTCCAGGTTGTCGTCTGACGCGTCGTCGTCATCGTCGTCCGTGGCGTCGTCGTCGTCCGTGGCGTCATCGTCGTCCGTGGCGTCGTCGTCATCCGTGGCGTCGTCGTCGTCATCATCGCCGGCGCAGTCCTCGTCATCGCCGTCCGTGTCCCCGTCGCAGTCGTTGTCGATGCCGTCGCCGCAGTCCTCGACGTTGCCGGGATAGGCTCCGGCCTCCTCGTCGTCGCAGTCCCCCTCGCAGGCCATGTAGCCGTCATTGTCCTCGTCATATTCGTCGGAGCCCGGTGCGCCATCGCAGTCGTCGTCGAGGCCGTTGCACTCCTCTGTGGCGTCCGGGTTGACCGTGTCGTCCCCGTCGTCACAGTCCCCGTCGCAGATCATGTAGCCGTCGCCGTCGTCGTCGACCTCATCGGCCCCCGCCACGCCATCGCAGTTGTCGTCCATGCCGTTGCAGGCCTCGGCTGCCCCCGGGTTGACGGCCGCATCGGCATCGTCACAGTCGGTGCCGTCGGTGACCCAGCCGTTGATGGGGTCGCAGTCGATATCATTGACGGCGGCGTTGCCGAAGCCGTCGCCGTCGGCGTCCTCGTACCAGGTGGCCACGTCCACCGCGTCGTCCTCGTCGACGACTCCATCACAGTCGTTGTCGACCCCGTCGCAGTACTCGTCGGCGCCGGGGTAGTTGTCGGCGTCCAGATCGTCGCAGTCTTGATCATTGGCCGTGAAACCCGGGGGCTGGGAGCAGTCCAAGGTGGTGACGGCGGCGTTGCCGAAACCGTCGCCATCGGCGTCCTCGTACCAGGTGTCCGCGTCGAGCGCGTCTGCCTCGTCCGTGGCTCCGTCGCAGTCGTTGTCGATGCCGTCGCAATATTCGTCAGCGGCCGGGTTGACGGCGGCGTCCCCGTCGTCACAGTCGCTGCTATCCGCTACAAAACCGGAGGGGGCGTCACAGGCGATGACCCCCAGCCCGGGGTCGCCGTACCCGTCGCCGTCCGCGTCCTGATGCCAGATACCAGCGTCCACCGCGTCGAATTCGTCCGTGTCCCCGTCGCAGTCGTTGTCGATTCCGTCGCAGTACTCGTCGGCCCCCGGATTGACGTCCACGTCCGTGTCGTCACAGTCGAGGCTGCCGCCGTTGGGGCAGGTGATGTCGCCGGGATCGCCGTAGCCGTCCCCGTCGTTGTCCCGGCAGGTGATGTCGTCGAGCATGAGGTAGACCTGGCCCGCGTAGGACGCCGCCTCGCTGTTCCCATTGGCGGCGACGAGGAAATCATCGGTGCCGTCCAGGTCCACGTCGCCGATCCCCGCCAGAGCGCTGCCGGCGTAGTTCATGGAGCCCTCGGCCAGGAACGATGCATCTGCGGTGGCCAGATCGATGTCCGACGACCAGCTGGTCCCACCCAAGATGAGGTAGGCCTGCCCCGCGTAGCTCGCTGCCTCGTCGTTGCCCGGGGCGCCGATGAGGAAGTCGTCGTATCCATCACTGTCCACGTCGCCCGCCGGCGCCAGGGCCAGGCCGGCCATGTCCGAGGCGGCTTCCCCCCAGAAGGAGGCATCCGCACTGGCCAGGCTCACGGTGATGGACATGCCCATGGAGCTGCCGAGGATGAGGTAGGCTTGGCCGGCCATCGCCCCACCCTCGCTGTTGTAGTACGCGCCGACGAGGAAGTCGTCGTAGCCGTCGTCGTTGACGTCCCCGGCGGCCGATATGGCGTAGCCCGCGTTGTCGCCGTTGGCTTCGCCCTGGTAGGTTGTGTTGGCGTCGGTCATGTAGTCGTCGATGGCCCACACGCCGGCGCCGCCCATGAACAGCCCCACGACACCTGCGGAGCTGGGGCCGCCGGCCGGCGCGCCGACGGCGAAGTCGTCGATGCCGTCGCCGTCGAAGTCGCCCACCCCCGCGACGGAGGTCCCTGCCCGAGCGCCGGCGGCACCGATGAACGAGGCATCGGATGTGGCCAGGTCCGTATCCATCGTCCAGCCAGAGGGACCGCCGTGGATCAGGTAGGCCTGCCCCGCGTAGCTGCCGCCCTCGCCGTTGTAGGAAGCGCCGATGAGGAAATCGTCGTAGCCGTCATCATTCACGTCGCCTGCCCCGGCGACCGAGGTGCCGGAGTAGTCCATCGTCGCCTCCCCCAGGAAGGAGGCATCGGCGTTGCTGAGGCTGACGTCCATCGCCCAGCCGGAAGGAGCCCCGAAGATCAGGTAGCTCTGCCCGGCGGTGTTGGCCACCTCGTCGTTCCCCGACACCCCGATGAGGAAATCGTCGTAGCCGTCGTCGTTGACGTCGCCAACGCCGGCCACGGCCCCGCCGGCGTAGTCGTAGGTGACCTCCCCCAGGTAGGAGGCGTCCACGTTGCTCAGATCCATGTCCATCGCCCAGGCTGCATCGCCGAAGACCACGTAGACCTGGCCGGCGTAGGAGGATGCTTCGCTGTTGTACGGGGCACCGATGATGAAATCCGGATACCCGTCGTCGTTGATATCGCCGACGCCGGCGACGGAGCTCCCGGTATAGCTGCTAGAACTCTCACCCAGGAAGGAGGCATCCGCATCGGCGAGTTCCATGTCGATCGTCCAGCCGTGAGCGGACCACGAGACGAACAGGGTGAGTGCGGCGCTCAGGCCGATGGAACACATATTGGTGAATCGCATGATGATCTCCCTCCAGCGCCAGATCCGGCCGATCAAAATGAAAATTGGGCGCAAACCCACCGATTACTTTAGCCTTTTTCGCCACTGCCTGCGCCGTCTTCGTCGTGAATTACCGCCATGGCGGTCCAGGCGTCAACACCCCCTCGCGCGGTTGTCGAGGTCGGGTCCTGGCTGTGCTAGGTTAAGGCACGCCGGCCGCGAGGGAGGAATGCGTGACTCATGAGTGATATCCAGGCCAAGGTCATCCTTCGGCATTGTGACGACTACGATCCAGCCCGGATCCGCGCCATCGTCCACGAGGGGCTGGAGGAGCTGGATTTGCGCCCCACGGGCCGCACCCTGGTCAAGCCCAACCTGGTCATCGCCATGCGGGGTGTCTTCGAGCAAGCCCACACCCGCGCCGAGTTCCTCGACGGCGTGCTGGCAGCGCTGAAGGACCGGTCCGACGAGGGCCTGGAGGAGATCGCCGTGGGCGAGCGGGGCGGCATCACCATGCCCACCCGGATGATCTACAAGCAGGCGGGCTACGTGCCGGTGGTACGCAAGCACGGGGTCAAACGGTATTTCTTCGACGAGGAGACCCAGGTCCCCGTGGAGCTGAAGCACCCGGACCGGCTGCGGGACCTGATCTTCACCCCCGAGCCGGTCACCAAGACCGATTTTTTCGTCAACCTGCCCAAATTCAAGGCCCACCCATGGACCACGGTCACCTTTGGCGCCAAGAACTACATCGGCCTGCAGGACGACCGGCACCGGCTCATCGATCACGACCACCGGCTGGACGAGAAGATCGCCGACCTGCAGGAGATCATCCAGCCCCAGTTCCTGTGCATGGACGCCATCACGGCGGGGGAGGGGCGCATGCTCACCCCCACGCCGTACCCGCTGAAGCTGATCATCATGGCCAACAACCAGGTGGCCATGGACACGGTGGGCTGCCACATCCTCGGCCTGGATCCGGCCAGCGTGGACCACGTCCGGCTGTGCGGTGAACGGGGCTACGGGCCCCTCGGACTGGACCAGATCGAGATCACCGGGGACGTGAGCCTGGAGGTGGCCCAGGAGCGGGCCAAGGATTTCGAGGTGGGCCTGATCCGTGTGGAAGATTATTTCGAGGGCACACCGGTCACCGCCGTGGCGGGGCCGCCCCCCGAACCGGAGCGCACGGAATATTGCTGGGGCGGCTGCCCGGGGGCGGTGGAGGAGGCCATCGAGATCATCCGCGGCTTCCAGCCCGACGTGTACAGCAAGATGAAGCCGATCACCATCGTCTACGGGGCCTACGACGGCCCGTTGGAGCCCAAGGAGGGGGAGAAGGTGGTCTTCGTGGGGGACTGCTGCAAGTGGCGCGGGAGGATCCGCGGCAAGCAGGTGGACATGCCCAGCTTGTACGTGGAGCGGGCGCACAAGAATCCCCACCACGCCAAGATGACCGACATCTTCATCAAGATGCTCAAGGTCTACTGGACCGTGTTCAAGCAGCGCAATGATCCGTGCATGCGCATCCCCGGCTGCCCGGTCTCCGTGGCTGAGCAGGTCCTCGCGCTGGCGGCTTACGGTGGGACGACCAATCCTTACTTTGCCCCGAAGGTGGTGATCCCCTTCGCCAGCGGCTGGATCGGTTGGAGGCTGAGCCTGATCTGGCGCGCGTTGACCGGCAAGCGTTACCAGGCCCCGGAGCTGCCCGCACCCCATTCAGCGGGGCATCTCCCCCCGCCTTCCGAACCGGATGACAGCCCCTGACGTCAGGCCGGGTTATGCTCCATATCGTCTGTGGTCTTGGAAGACTACCGCCTGCCCCGGAGGCGGTCGGATCCCGCATGCCCAGCCCGCGCTTGTGACCCTGGGCGCGGGCGCGGGGTTCGGCCCGCCACCGGCCGCCGTCTTCGCCGGCCTGTTTGGTTGTGAGCGGATTCCAGGGTTCACCCCGATTTACCCAACAGTTTTTGGAATCGCCGCCGATAAGAGAACCGGGAGCATTGACGATCACGATGTCTCGGAACCGCGCCGAAGGCCATTTTCCACAAGAGGTGGACCGGCTCGACCGTGAAGGGAAAACCGGGTTCAACAAGACGAAGCAGTTCGCCATAACCCAGCTGAAACACGCGGTCTTTCCCCGCCACCTACGCGACATGGACTCGGTGCGGGAGTCCATGTTCCGGCTGTTCCTGATTTCCATCATGATCTCGGCCCCGCTCAGCATCATCACGCTCTCGGGCCGCTACCCCTTGGCGTCCAATCTGGTCGTCTATGGCTCCTCGTTCACGCTGGCCATCTTCAGTTGGTGGTTGATGCGGCGCATGCCGGTGCAGAAGGTCGCCATCCTCCACCTGGGGATCCTCGGAGTGGCCGCCGCGGTGTATTCCTACGTCCTCGGCGGCGTCGTCTGTGCCAGCTATATCCACCTGATCCTGATGGTCCTGCTGGCGGCTCTCCTGCTCAGCCCCCGCGTGGCCGTGGCCTATGCGTTGGCGGTCGTGGGATGGGGCCTGGTTCTGCTCGGTTTGCAGAATAAAGGCCTGCTGCCCGAGCCCCCGATCCCCATGGAGCCGCTCGATATCTGGCTCGCTGTCGGCCAGGTCATTTTTGGAGCCGGGATCTTCCTGGCGTTCTATCGCTGGACGATCCGCAAGGCCCTCGGCCAGTCCCGGGAGCAAGGGGAACGCCTGCAGGCTGCCAACCTGGCCCTGCGCGAGATGGTCACCGAGTGCCGGCGGGTGGAGATGGAGCGCACCGAGACCGAGATGAAGTTCCAGCAGGCCCAGAAGATGCAGGCCATCGGGACGCTGGCCGGCGGAGTGGCCCACGACATGAACAACGTGCTGGCCGTGATCATGGCCCAGGCCTCGTTGCTGAAGAACGAGATCAAGGACGACTCCCCCCTGAGCCAGGAGTACGACGACATGCTGTCCGCCTGCCGTCGAGGGCGGGACATGATCGCCAACCTGCTGGGCTTTGCCCGCCGGGGCAAGTACGTCAAGGAACCCGTGCTGATCAACGAGATGCTGCAGGAGGTGATGGGGATCTTGGCGCACACCGTCTCCAAGAAGGTGGAGGTAGAGCTGGAGGAGGCGGTGGTCGAGGTGGGCGTGGAGGGGGATCGGGGACAGCTCTCCACCGCCGTGATCAACCTGTGTATCAACGCGGTGGATGCCATGGAGGGGGATGGCCGGCTGAGGGTGACCAGCGAGGGGGTGCTGCTGAGCGCCGCCGATTTGTCCGATGAAGAGAAGATGGCCCCCGGCCGCTACGTGGAGCTCCGTGTGACGGACACCGGCATGGGCATGAGTGAGGATGAGCTGGACCGGATCTTCGAGCCGTTCTACACCACCAAACCCAAAGGGATGGGGGCCGGCCTGGGGCTATCGATGGTCTACGGCACGGTGCACAACCACGGCGGCCGGGTGCTCGTGGAGAGCCGGGAAGGGGAGGGCACCACGTTCACCATCCACCTGCCGGCCCTGGAGGCCGGGGTCACTCCCGAGCTGCTCACGTCGTCGCGGGTGACGGGGATCAGCGGGCTGGGTTCCGAATGGGTGATGGTGGTGGATGACGAGGCGCTGATCCGCAAGGTGGCGGGCCGCATGGCCGAGCGGCTGGGCTACGACGTCATCACCGCCGACAACGGCCGCAAGGCGGTGGAGCTGTTCAAGCCGCGTAGGCACGAGATCTGCCTGGTGATCCTGGACCTGCGTATGCCGGAGATGGACGGTGAAGAGACCTTCAAGGCGCTGCGGGAGATCGACCCGGAGCTGCCGATCCTGATCAGCTCCGGCGAGACGGACGACAAGGTGGCCAACGAGCTGATGGCGCTGGGAGCCGCTGGCATGCTCTCCAAACCGTTCGACTTCGCGCAGTTCAAGGCGACGATCCGGATTGCCCTGCCCGAAGAGCTGGATGAACGGGAATCGATGGGGGCCTAGACGGCTAGCCCTCCGAGATCTCCCGGATCCCCAACGCCTCGAGCAACGTCCCGCGCAGCACCTCTAGCTCGGTTTGTGCCGACCAGGCGTTGATCTCGGCCCGCACCTGGGCCAGCTGGGCATCCCGCAGGGATTGCTGGACCTCCAGCACCTCTCGGGTAGTGGACTTGCCGGCCGCATAGCGGGCCTCTTCGGCCTCCACGTTTTGCCGCGCCAGCTCGACGCGGGTCTCGGCGACCACGACCTGCTCTTCGTAGCTGCGGATATTGGTGAAAGCGGTCTCCACCTGAGCCATGGTCGATTCCTGCGTGCTCTGCAGGGTCAGCAGCGCCGCCTCGACCTCGGCGCGCCGCATGCGGAAATCGGTCTCGGCGGCCCGGTTGGTCAGCGGGATCGAAAGCGCCACGCCGAAGCTCCAGTAGGGGTGGTTGCCGCCGAAGACGTCCTCCAGGCCCGATGCGGAGTTCTCCCCCACGCCGTTGAGCGCCAACGAGCCGACGAAATCCAGCGTCGGAAGCAGGTCCTGGCGAGACATGCGGAAGCCGATCTGACGGTTCTCAAGATCCAGCTGCTGGCGCCGGAGATCGGGATTGTGAGCCAGGGCGGTCTCGATGCTGCCCTCGAGGGATCGGCTCGGTACGGGGTCGCTGGGTAGCTGTGCCGCGCGCAGACGCTTGCCGGAGATGGCGTCGCCGGGGCGCGAGACCAGCAGGCCGCGCAGGGTGACCTCGGCGCGGCGCAGGGCCATCTCCGCCTCCAGCCCCTCCTGGCGGCGAGTGGCCACTGTCTCGTCCAGCTTCATCAGATCGGACGGCGGCAGCTGACCGGCCTCGATGCGAGCGGCGGTGACCTCCCGCTGCTCCATGGCCAGATCGACGCTCTGGCCGGCGATCTGCACGGCCCGCTCGGCGTAGAACAGTTCCAGGTAGGCGTTGATGACCGAACTCATCGTGTCCGCCACCGTGGCGTCGTAGTCCACCTCTTCCGAGCTCTCGGCGAGCTTGGCCTGTTGCACGGGGCCGAGGTTGTACCACCAGCCCAGGCCCTTGAGCAGGTTCTGGCGGACCTGGACGGTGCCGCTGGCCGAGAAGCTGGTGGAGATGGGATCGCTGATCCCGCTGATGCTCTCCAGCATCTCCTGGAACTCGTCGATGATGCGCTCGGAGCGGGAACTCAGCTGGTACCAGCGCACCGTTACTTCGGTGCCGGTGATGAAGCGATTGGTCAGGGAGGCGTTGGCCGTGGAGTTGTAGTTGCGGTACAGGCTCTCCAGCAGGGATCCGGCCATGCGCTGCAGGCTGTGATCCATGCCGGGGTTGTAGGTGTAGTCCAGGGCAAAGGTGGGGTGGTAGGCGGCCCAGACGGCCCGGCGGGACTCCCGCGCGATATCCAGGGAAGTGGCCTTGATGCGGATCCCCAGGTTGTTGGCCGCGGCCATCTCCAGGGCGTCCTCCAGCGTGATCTCCACGGTCTCCTGTGCCTGGGCCGGCAGGGTACCGACGGCGAGCGCCGCGCCCAGCAGCAGGCAACAGAGCTTGATCCGATTCATGAAGAGGCCTCCTTCCGGCCAAACGCATAGATCTTGATCCGAGTGGACCATTCTCTCAGGTCATCCACGAATGTGTAGAGCAGGGGAACCCACAGCAGGGTCATCACCGAGGACGTGATCAGGCCGCCGATGACCACCCGCCCCAGCGCCTTGTAGGGGATGCCCGCCATGCCGGCGTCCCCGACGGCCATCGGGATCAGCCCGACGATGGTGGTGGCGGCGGTCATCAGGATCGGTCGGAAACGCTGCCGCCCGGCGGTGAGCAAGGCGTGGAGACGGATCTCCCGTAGCTCGTCCGGTGGCACGATGTCGCCGTTGCGGTACCCGCGCCGCTCCGTCTCCTGCTTGCGGATCAGCTGCACCAGATCCACCAGCACGATGGCGTTGTTGACCACGATCCCCACCATGATTACGATGCCGATGCCGGCCATCAGGTCGAAGGTGGTGCCCGTGAGGAACAGCATCCAGTAGGCACCAAACATGGCGAACGGCACGGCCACGATGACGCTCAGCGGCAGGCTGACTGACTCGAACAGCATGCCCATCAGCAGGAACACCAGCATGATCGCCAGCAGGAACGCGAAGGTCTGCTGCTTCTGGTCCTCCATCATCTCCATGAACCGCGATCCACGGTCCCATTCGTACCCGCGGGGCATGTTCAGGCCCGCCAGCGCCTCGTCGATACGGGCGTAGGTGGTCTCCATGTCGTCGCCCTCGAGGTTGGCGGTGATCGTTAGGTGCGTGCGACGATCCCGGCGGTGGATGTCCCCGAAGCCGCGGGTGGGCTTGAGGTCGGCCACGGCGGCCAACGGGATGGCCTCGCCGGTGGAGGCGTAGATGCGGAAGTTGCGCAGATCGTCGATGTTGCGGCGGTCCTCCAGCCGGTACTCGGCGATGACATCGATCTCCTTTTCGCCGTCCCGGAAATCCGGCAGCTGGGCACCGCGCATGGCGAAGGTGAGGGTGCGGGCCAGGGAGTTGGGGTCCACGCCGTAGCGCGTGGCGGCCTCGCGGTTGACCAGCACCTGCAGCTCGTCGGAGGCATCTTCTTCTACCTCCCACTCCACCGAGACGACCCCCTCCACGTCGTTGAGCCGGCGCTTGATCTCGGTGCCGATCTCCGCCAGCACCTCCGTCTCCTCGCCGTAGATCTCCAACCCCGCCTGGTTCGATTCCCCCTGGCCGTCCTGCTGGTGCCAGCCCAGCCAGGCCTCGACTCCCGGCAGCTCGGGGAGCATCTCCTCTGCTTCCTCGGTGATCTTCTCGCGGTCCATGTCGCCCCGCTCGCGGGGATTGAGGAACACCCGCACGTCGCCGCGGGAACGGCTGTTGCGGTACTGGGTGCGCACGGCGTCGATGTTCCACTCGTCGAACTTGGCGAGGAACTGCTCGTCCAGATCGACGAGGATCTTCTCCTTCTCCTCGAAGCTCATGTTGTCCGAGAACTGGATACGGGCGATGAAATCGTTGGCGTTGCCCTCGGCCCGGTCCGTGCTGGGGACCTGGCTCTTGGCCACGCAAGTGGTGGCCACGAAAGCCAGGGCGATGGCGGTGGCGTCGATGCGGTGGCTCAGCACCCACGCGAGGATGCGGCCGTACTTGCGGCGGGCCCAGGACAGGATCCGTCCGGTGGGGACAGGCTTGCCGCCGCTGAGCCGGGTGGTCGCCAGTGGGATGAAGATCAGCGCCACGAACAGGCTGGCCACCAGGGCGTAACACACCGGTAGCCCCACCCGGCTGATGAAGAAGCTGAACATGCCGCTGCCGGTGAGGAACATGATGGGCAGGAACACCACGACGGTGGTCAGGGTGGCCATCGTCACCGCCAGGCTGACCTCGGTGGAGCCCTTCAACGCAGCTTGTAAGGGCGGCATACCCTCCTGCCGGTGCCGGTAGATGTTCTCCACGACCACAATGGAGTTGTCCACCACCATCCCCACGGCCAGCATCAGCCCCATCATCGACAGCAGATTGATCGTCTCACCCTGGAAGTACAGCACCGTGACCGTCAGCAGGATGCACACGGGGATGGCGCCGGCCACGACAAGGGTCATGCGCAGCCGGCGCAAGAAGATGATCAGCACCACGATGGCCAGCGAGCCGCCGATGAGCGCCGCCCGCTGCAGGTTGCTGATGCTGTCCTGGATCATCTCCCCCTGACTGAACAGGATGTAGAACTTGAATCCTTCCAGATCGGGATCTTCGGTGAGCACCTCGTCCAGCAGGTGCTGGACCTCCGCCGCCACCTCGAGGGTGTTGGCGGTGGACTCCTTGTAGATGCCCATCGAGACGCCCTGGTCACCGTTGATGCGGTTGAGGTAGGTGGCCGCCGGGGCCGCGTGCACCACGTCCGCCACCTCGGACAGCTCCAGCCCCGTGCGCACCGGCCAGTGGCGGAGATCGTCGATGGACTGATAGCGGGCCAGGCTGCGCAGGTAGACCACCCGCCCCGGCTCCCGGATCTTGCCGCCGGGCATGGTGAAGTTGTCGGCCATCAGCGCCGGCACGACCCGGTACAGGTTGACCCCCATGGCGTCCACCGCGTCCTGGTGGAAGTCCACGTAAATGTTCCGCCGGTCCGCCCCCCACAGATCCACGTTGCCGACCCCGGAGACCCGCTCGAGGACCTTCTGGACGCGAGTCTCCAGAACGTGGGCCGGGTCGTCCACCCCCTCCGGGACCGAGATACCAGCCCAGATCACCGGCTCGTCGCTGGGGTCGTAGCGGTAGATGTAGAACTGCTCCAGGTCGTCGGGGAGCTCGGCGTAGGAGCGCTCGATGCGGTCCAGGGCCTGGTTGTAGGCCTCGGCCATGTCCGTGCCCTCCTCGAATTCCAGCTCGAAGAAGGCAGAATTGGACGAGGACCGGGAGTTCATGTGCCGCAGGTTGCTCAGCGTGCCGAAGTACTCCTCCACCGGGCGGACGATCTGCTCCTCCACCTCCCGGGGGGTGGCGTTGGGGTAGCCGGCCCAGATCCACAGGTAGGGGAAGTCGTACCCCACGGGCATCATCTGCACCGGGATCATCCGCCAGGAGATGATGCCGACGAGGAGTACGGCGGAGAACAGCGTCAGCGACGCTACCGGACGCTTCAGCGCGGTCTGCGGGAGCAGGCGCCCCAGGGGATGGCCGCCGATGTCTTTTTCAGGTGCCGACGACATCAGCCCCGTCACTTCCGGCTTCCGGCTCCGGCGACTCATCGGGCCCGGCCAGCAGGTGGTAGACCACGGGGATCACCACCAGCGTCAACAGGGTCGAGGAGATCAGGCCGGCGATGACGGTCACCGCCAGGGCCTGGCGGATCTCGAACCCCCGCCCGAGCCCGACCGCCATCGGCAGGAGCCCCAGCGCCGTGGTCAACGTGGTAATTAGGATCGGCCGCAGGCGCGCCCTCCCGGCCGTGCGCAGGGCCGTGACCTTGTCCATGCCGCGGGCGCGCAGCTGGTTGACGTAGTCCACCAGCACGATGGCGTTGTTCACCACGATCCCGGCAAGGACCACCGCGCCGATGAGCACCAGCACCGACATGGAGATGTGGAACATCCACAGCACGGGGATGACGCCCACAATGGCCAGCGGGATGGAGAACAGGATGACGAAGGGGTGCCGCATGCTCTCGAAGGTGGAGGCCATGATCACGTAGACCAGGAACACGGCCAGGGCCAACGCGAATTTGAGGGAGTTGAGGCTGACCTCCATCTCCCGGCTCTGACCGCGGATGTCGTAGTCGAAGCCGGCGGGCCAGGCCAGGCGATTCAGTCTCCGGTCGATCTGGGCGGTGGCGCCGCCCAGGTCGAAGCCCAGCATGGAGGCGGTCACCACACCGGCTCGCCGCTGATCCAGGTGCCGGATCTCCGACGGCCCCTCGTCCATCTCCAGGCTGGCCACCGAGGACAGCGTGATGGGCGGGGTCCCCGCCGGGTTGATGTTGAGCCGCCGGATATCATCGACCCGGTTCACCTGGTCCGGCCGCACCCGCACGCGGATGTCGATGCGGTCGTCCCGGCCGCGCAGGTCGGTGGCCACGTTGCCCTCCACCTTGTCCCGCACGGACTGGGCCACGGTGAGCAGGTCCAGCCCCCTCGCCGTCAGCTGTTCGCGGTCGTAGCGCAGGCGCAGCTCCGGGAAGCCGGGGCGTAGATCGGTGCGTACATCCTCCAGGGCCTGGATCTGATCCAGCTCGTCCACAACCGTGTAGACCTGCTGGCGGAGCAACGGCAGCTCGTGGCCGAACACCGCCACCTCCACCGGCGCGCGGAAGCTGAACAGGGAGGGCTCGCGGATGCGCATGTCCAGGCCGGGGATCCCGTCCAGCTGCTGCCGGATTCTTGCCTGGACCCGTTGTTCGATGCGGTCCAGCCGGCCGCTGCCCTGGACGCGTACGTGCAGATCGACGGTGTGCTCCCCCTTGCCCAGCTCGGCGTCCGCCGTACGTTCCGAGCCGGCGGTGGCCTGGACCCGGTCGATCTCCTCCAGATCGGCGATGCGTTCCTCGATGTCCTCGAGCACCAGGAGGGTCTCGTCCAGGGGGGTGCCCACCGGCATGGCCAGCTCCACGTCGAACTCGCCCTGATGGATGGTGGGGATCAACTCCTGGCCCAGACGGGTGGCCAGCAGCAGCGAAGCGGCCAGCAGCAGGATGGCGAGGGTCAGCACGCCGCCCTTGCGGGCGAGGGCCCCGTCGAGCAGGGCCACGTAGTTGTGCTCGATGCTCTTTTGCACCCGGTCGAAGAGGGCCAGCACGGGGGTGATCACGGTGCCGCCGCCGCGGGTGCTCAGGCGCACGATCTTGGCGAACAGCTTGACGAGCAAGGCCACGAGCCAGCCCACCAGCAGGGCGATGGCCGACAGGGGAATCATCACCACGGTGCGCACGGCGATGTACATCGCTGCAGGACCGATCAGTGGCAGCCGCAGGACGAAGCCCACCGGGTTGCCCCTGTAGCCCCAGGCCCACAGCGAAGCCAGCGACAGCTTGACCTGCTGGATCGCCGCTCGCGGCCCGAAGGCCTGGAGGGCCCCCAGGCGGATGGCCGGCCGCTTGATGGTGTCCAGCCGGCGGGCGGCCATCATCGGGATGAGGAACAGGGCCACCGCCAGGGAGGCCAGCAGGCTGAACACCACGGTCAGCGCCAGGTTGCCGAACAGCTGCCCGGCGACGCCCTTGACGAAGACGATGGGGAAGAACACGGCCACGGTGGTGAAGGTGGACGCTGCGACGGCGCCGGCCACCTCGCGGGCACCGCGGATGGCGGCTGCCTTGGGTTCGTCGCCCTCCTCGCGGCAGCGGTAGATGGACTCCAGCACCACGATGGAGCTGTCCACGAGCATGCCGATGCCCAGGGCCAGCCCGCCCAGGCTCATCAGATTGAGGCTGACCCCGGCCAGGAACATGGGGGTGAAGGTGATGGTCACCGCCAGCGGGATCGACTGGGAGATGATGATCGTCGACCACAGATCCCGCAGGAACAGGAAGATGATGATGACGGCCAGGATGCCGCCGAGGAACGCCGCCCCGCGCACGTCGCGCAGCGAGTCCTCGATGAAGGACGACTGGTCGGCTACCAGGTGCAGGCTCATGCCTTCGGGCAGCTGGTATTCCACGTAGTCGGTCATCTGCTTGTGGATCTGACCGGCGGGTGGACCGCCGCCGCCGCCCCCGTGGCCGCCGCCCATGCCACCTCGCCGAGCCTTGCGGCGCTTGCCCTTGCCGTTGCCCTAGCCCTTGCCCTTGCCCTTGCCCGCGCTGGCCTTCTTCTCCTTC
>CAZDDH010000031.1:0-54178 GCA_964504165.1 uncultured Rickettsiales bacterium
AGAATGGGGAGATGTAGTTGTCGGTGATGCGGATTACTGATTGTCGCTGAGCAGATACAGGCGTTTATGAGCAAGGGGAATTTTCGGACCGCAAATAGATTACTCGAGGCCCATGGCAGGAGTGCACAAGCAAAAAAAAGTGGCATATGGATCGTGAGGTTGCGGGGGATCTTGAGGGGGTGGATGGTCAGGGCAACAAAGGAAGACCAAACAGCCAACTGAAGGAGAAGGACGGGCGGCGGGGAACGAAGATCGGCCGTGAAATCGTTGCCCAGTACGCGCATTTTGCCCCGGAAGGTGGACAGGGAGAACATGGGAAAGGAGCCCGCAATGAAAAGAACCATAAATGGAACCGCGAGCCACCAGGAATCCATGAAGTCGATGGCCAACCGAGAGGGCACCCACAGCAGATGGTCCGAGGTGAGAAGATTCGATTCTGTAGGGCTGTTCACGAAAAATGCGGCCACGACCAGGGGAAGATCGGGGTGAACGATGGTCCACGCAATACCCACCACGAAAGTGGGGGCAAACCACCCCAAAAAACGCGGGTGGAACGCGGCGGAAAGATGCTTGCGGTGGGTGAGAAGATGAAACAGAAGCAAGGGCACCAGGAGCATCGGGAACAGGTTATAGCGAACGAGCGTACCCACGAGGATAGAAAGGCCGATGAGGAGATGCGGCCAGACGCGGCGGTCCCCGTGGAACCGCAGAATGATTCCGAGTGATAGCAGCCAGATCACCTGGGACGTCGGCTCGGTCATCGCAGTGAATAGATGACTTCTCTGGAACGTGCACAGGGCCGTCAACATCACCGCCACCAGGCCCAAAGAAAACCCCCTGGGGTGACTGAGGCGGCAAACCCACACGAGCAACACCATCGAAAGGGCAAATCCGGCGACACCGTACGATCGCACCGCGTCCTGCGAATCCCCTGCGATGACCATCCAAGCACCCAGCAACAGGGGGTGAACGAAGGGGTGAATCTCGGGCTGGGCTGCGAGCTGGAACAGGCCGACTACATTGAAGGAGACCATCTGGTCGCGGAACGCCATCGCCTGGGTCGTGTAGTAGCCGACGTCGCCGCTTGGCAGGTCCAGTGGGGAGATGAAATCAATCTGCGCGCGTAGGACGCTGAGCACGACGATGATGAGGGTCAGGGCAAACAATCCCCAGCGGTGGAGTTGGGGGGGGCGCTCGGTCAAGACAGGTCAACCTCTCCGGGGCATGACTCGTTGGGCCTGTTCTTGTTCCGTTGGGGCCCGTAGAGTGACCCGCAGGCCCGAGCGCAGCGGCTGGCCCGAGAGCTTGTCAGCAGCTGCAGGTAGGATGACGGACGCAAGAGACTCGGGCTCGGCACGCCCATCCGTGCCACCCTCCAGGTCGCTGAGGAATCCATAGTGGTCTGGGATTGCGACCACGCCGCGCGGCACACGATCGGTGATCCACAAACGCGCGACGATCACCCCTTGATCGGACTCTACGGCTGTCCATGCGCCGTCCCGTAACTTGTTGCGCGAAGCGTCGCGCCCGGAGATCTCGATCCAGCAGCGGGGGGCCGCATGGTGGAGTTCGGGCACATATCCGGTGAGCTCACGTGCCCCCGTGTGGTGAGAGTCGGACACGATCTTCAGGGCGAATGGCCGAGGGGAGGGGGCTCCGGAACCTGCTCCAGGGTCCGTCACTGCAAAGCGGACACTCGACGGCACCAGTACCGCAGGTGCCTCGGCGCTCTCTTGCCCATCCGGGAACGGCCAGCGGACCCCACCTTGTTCGGTGAGGGAGGCGTAGCTCGCCCCCGAAAGATCGCAGACCTGGCCGCCGGTTGCAGCACGGATGTCTTCCCAGACCCGCTCGGGGCCGAAGGTTTGATACGGGGCGAAGTGAGACTCGTGGTCCGATGAATCCAAACTTGCCGCTGCGATTCGCCCGACGACCTCCAGGGAGGTGGGTAGCGTGGGCGCCGGTGGTGGATCGGTCAGCTGGACACGGCGTTCCACGTTGATGCTGCAGCCTCGTTCCTCCGCCGGGGAATAGGCGATAGGGAGCACCAGGTCGGCGAAGACGGTGGTCTCCGTGGGAAGGAACGGGCTGGCGGCAATGACGGTGGCTTTGGACAGCGCGGCGCGCCAGCGGTGATTGTCGGGCAGGCGGGGGAGAGGGTTGCCACCGAACCACAGGATGGTCTCGAGCGTGCCCCACTCCAGGGCGCCCAACCAATCCCCGATTGGCAGGCCGGGACCGTTGGCCATCTGCTGTTCGGGGGTAGACCACAGCTTGGCCATGGCCTTGCGATCCCCTGCATCGTCCAGGCGCCGGAATCCAGGGAGACGGTCTGCAGCCGAGCCCATCAGCAGCGCGCCCTGGGCATTGGAGCCCTCGAGTAGAGGCATCACGGTGGAGCCTTCCCAGCCCCTCAGTGTGTGCAGATCATACAGGGACGATACGCCGGCAGTGCCCGAGGCTGTGAGGCCGGGACCGTAGCAGGAGAAGGTACTCGCCGAGTCCGCGAATGCCTCGGCGGCAGCCTCGATGTCCGCCTCCTTGGCGCCGCTCGCCTCGGCCGCCGCCGCCGGAGTGACCGAGGCCAGGTGGGCCGCAAAGGAGTCGAATCCTGGGATACCGGCCACGGACTCCCGGTCCACCATCTCGTCCCGTAGCAGGGCATGGGCGATGGCCTGCAGGATCAATCCTTCGGTGCCGGGCACTTTGGGGCGAACGAACACGTCGGCCAGCCCGGCGGTCAGGGTGCGACGGGTGTCGATGAGGACCAGCGGGGTGGAGGAGCGCCGGTGGCACGCCATCATGCGGTAGAACAGGGTGGCCTGACGCTCGGCCGGGTCCGCACCGACGACGACGAACAGGTCGGCGGTGTCCGCGTCGTCCAGGGTGCCCGTGGGTCCGCAGTGGCCCAGCGACCGTTCCGCTGCAACGATACCGGCCATGGAATCCAGGCGAAGGTTGCTCTCCAGAGTGGAGCAGCCGAGCATGCCGCGCAGCAGCTTGTTGAGTGCGTAGTGCGTCTCACAGGGCAGGGTGTGATCCGCGAAGGCCGCCAGCGAAGACGGGGCCTTGCGGGCCACATCGCCCACGTGCTCGCGGATGAACGTGGCGGCCTCCTCCCAGCTGATGGCTTCCAGCCCATCGAGGGTGCCCCGGGTGGTGGGGTCCTTGCGCAACATGGGGGCGGCCGGACGTCGATCGTCGATCAGTCCGGCGGGGAACGCCATCCCACGGGGGCATAGGCGGCCCCGGGAGACCGGTGAACTGGGGTCTCCCTTGACCGAGAGCAGTTTGCCCTCCTGGAATCCGGTGAACAGCGGATCCGACATCCCACACTGGCCACAAACACCACGGTGCCAACGGTCCAGGCCCGCCTCGGGGGTGTGGAGATGCTGGCCCAACACCGGGGACAGCATTCCGAGGGAACAGCCCGCACCGACCAGACCACCCGCCACGAGCACGTCACGCCTGCTGAATCGATGGTCCATGGTCATCTCCCTCCAGCCTGCCAGTGGGTGATGATGGGATCCGGCTGGCGCATCCGGTACTCGGAAATGGCGCGGGCGTGGCACTGGAGGCAGATCACCACGAAGGCCTCGCGGGCTTCCTCTGTCAGCGGGCCGCCCTCCTTCACGCGGGCCATGCCGGCGCTGACGTCGTGGTTCATCACCGTGTCGCAGCGCAGGTCGCTGGAGGTCTCGTGAACGGGGGAGAGGGTCACGTGGCACATGTGGCAGGTTGCTGCCTCGGGCACCCCCTCGTCGTCGAAGCCCTCGCGCTGGAAGATGACGCCCATCTTGGACGTGGCGAATTGCTGGACGTGGGGCGAGTCCTTGTGGCAGGCGGTGCAGGTGGCCGGGTCTTTGACCGCTCCGAGGTCGAAGGCATGGGCCCGGTGGCAGCTGTCACAACGGATGCCGCTCCCCGCGACGTCGGCGTGCTGGCCGCGGCGCATCTCCAGTTCTTGCTGGGGATGACAGGCCCGGCAGCGATCCGGCCCCGGATGGGGCACGAAGGCCACCTCGTGTGTGCCGTGGCAAGCCTCGCAGCTGATACCGGCGAGGGCGTGCCAGCTGGCGGCCCACTCCTCGGTGGCGAAGGAGGTCTGGCTGGTGGTGTGGCAGTTGAGGCAGGTGGACTGGACGTGCCCGGCGTCCCTACCCCGGTACTTGGCACCGATGCCCTCGCTGTGCGTGAAATGGTTGGGTGGGACCTCCATCTCCTCGAATGCCTCGGAGCGCCCGGGAGGGTAGAGCAGGGGATCGTCGGTGGCGGGTTCGGTGGTGACCGAGGAGTTCCCACAACCCACGACCAGTAGACATCCCACGATCAACAGCGATCTGACATCCATCACCACAACCTCTTACATCTTGTGTTCGTACGCCAGGTCCACCACCTCGAAGGGGCTGTGGCACTCGACGCACACATTGCGGCCCGCCATGCCTTCGCGCAGGGAGGTGGAGATCTCGTCCAGCAGTCGCTGGGATTCCTCCTCCTCCCCGGCACCGGCAAGGACGCTCGCCGCTTCCATCACGGCCTCGTACCCCGACCCCGGACCGTGGCAACCCTCACAGGTTACTCCCGGCTGAATGTAGCTACCTTCGATCTCATCGTACCCCGTGGTGTGGCAACGCAAGCAAGGCCCGGGGTCGTCCACTTCGTGGACCCGTTCGTAACTGGTGAACTTGGTGGCGCGCCAGCGCTCCACGTGCCGCCGTTGGCGGGACTCGTGGCAGCGCAGGCAACCGCCCGATCCCACGTAGGTCTCGGGCCATCCGGCGGCATCGAATCCCTGACTGTGTAGCCCCTCGGGTTCCTGCGGTGTGTAGGACGCGCCAACCGCCGACCACCAGTCGCGCCAGCGGGCGATGGCCTGCCCTCGTTCCGCCGGCGGATCGTGGTAGCGGAATCCGAAATCGCGGCCGGTCTGCTCGCGGAGGAAAGCGGCGGCCCTGGCACGGTGGTGTTTGTCGTCACTGCCCAGGCCGTCGATCACCGGCTCCAGGGTGTAGCGAGGGCCCATGGTCCACGGCCGCACGGTGAGGAACTGGTGGGCTGACTCCACCTCAAGTGAGCGACCGTTGCCGCCGTGACAGACGGTGCACCCCCAGCCCGTGTACACGTCGCCCAGCCCTCCGTGGGTCGAGGCCAGGTCGTCCATGCCCGGGTGGCAGGTCAAGCAGCGCTCGACAGCGCCGTCCCGGCGGATGAATTCGACGACCCCCGGCCGCCAGCCCGCCAACCCGTTCTGACGGGCTAGTGCGCGATCCAGTGGCGCTCGAAATGCCGCCAGCTGCTTCCGGGCCTCCCTCAACGGCGCCTCCAGGAGATCCTGTTCGCCATCGATCCCGGCGAGCTCGGCGTCGATGGCGTCCCGCTGTTGCAACAGCGCTCCCATCCCTCCGCTGGCCTCGTCGAGGAGGGCCTCGATCTCGGCCAGCTCCTCGGGGCTGACCCCCGGTGTACCAGACTGGCGGACCAGCTCCAGGCGCAGGGCCTCGATGGCGTCCGCGTCGGTCGTCTGTTCCAGCTCCAGGAGGCGTTCGTCCAGCTGGGTGCTCTCCTCCTCGAGGCTGCGTCGTCGGGAGGTGAGGGCCGCCAGGGCCTCGCGATGCGGTTCTGTGTCCGCCTGGGCCTCGGCCTGCTGCACCGCGTCCAGGGCGGTCCGATAGGCCAGCGTGGCCTGGGTCTGTTCGAACCGTTCGGTTTCACGCTGGACCGCCGCGTCCGCCTCCCCCTGTAGCTCGGCAAAACGATCCCGCTGGATGCCCCGCCAGGGCGGGAGCATGACGACGTACACCACGGCGACCGTCGCGGCCAGCAGGGCCAGCGCGGCGAGGGTGAACAGGCGGGTGGTACGGCTATCCATAGATCCCCTCGATCCATGGCCAGACCCAGCCCCAGCCTGGACCGCGGAAGAGGCCGCCGATGACGGACAGCAGGACCATCTCGATGGCCAGCCAGGCGCAAATCCACCCCGGCAAGGTCCGGCGCGCCAGCCAGCCCAGCGCACCGGCCCGATGAGGGATCACGCCCGGCAACACCATGGCCACTCCGAAGGCTGCCGTCGGGAGGACCAGCGCCCAGGGGACATGGGCCGCCGGGAGCGTTATCAGCAGTTCGGCCGCCAGCAGGGAGCCGGCGACGATCGCCAGGCGCCGGCCCCCGGTCGACCCATCGGGCCACAGGGGCGTCCGGTCCTCGGGCCGGCCCCAGAAGGGCAGCACGACCAGGAACAGGACAGTGGCACCGGGGACCAGGGCTCCGGCCACGAACGGCGGATAGTAGTGGAGGAGTTCCTGAAGTCCGATGAAGTACCAAGGTGCCTTGCTCGGGTCGGGGGTCACGGAGAGGTCGGCGATGGCCTGCAACGGGGCGTCGAGGAACAGGGAGATCACAGCCAGTACGGCCAGCACCAGACAGGCCGCGGCGTACTCCAGCGCCAGGTAGCGGGGGAACCACAGCACCTGCCCGCGAGGATCACGGCCGTCTGCAGGCGAGCCACCGGGCTCGGCGTGGAGGGGCCGGACGCTGTCCGTCGTGGTGGGGCGGTCACTCATGATCCGATTACAACGGCCTGGCCAGGCCACCGTCCTTTCGTACGCGCCAGAAATGCACGGCCATCAGGCCCACCGCCGCCAGCGGCAAGACCACACAATGCAAGAGATAGAAGCGAACCAGGGCCGCCTCACCCACCTCGTCGGCTCCCAGCAGCAGCCTTTTGAACAAGGGGCCGATGATCGGCACGGCCTCCGCCATGTTGGTGCCCACCGAGACCGCCCAGACGGCCAGCTGGTCCCAGGGCAGCAGATAGCCGGTGTAGCTCAGCGCCAGGGTGCACAGCAGCAGCCCGACCCCCACCAGCCAGTTGAACTCCCGGGGGGCGCGGTAGGCGCGGTAGATGACCACGCGGGCCATGTGCAGGATCACCGTCACCACCATCAGGTGGGCCGCCCAGCGGTGCAGGTTGCGCATGAACGCACCGCCGGGGATGGCGTACATCAGATCCTCGATGTCGTGGTAGGCCTCGGGGGCGGCTGGGCGGAAGTAGACCATCAGGTAGACGCCGGTGAGGGTCAAGGCGATGAACGCCAGCGCTGACAGGCCGCCCAGGCAAAATGAGCGAGTGATCCGGTAACTCTCCGGGTCCACCTTGACCGGGCGGATGTGCAGCCAGACGTTGCTGATGACGGTGCGGGCCCGGCCGACGTCCGTGTCGGGGTAGGGATGACGGGCAAAGGCGCGCCACGGCCTGGAGCGGACGAGACGTTCCTTGATGTCCGGGCGTTTGCCCATCGGTCCCTTCCTCTACATGCTATGAGGAGCGGTCCACCACGAGTCGCCCCTGATCATCCACGGCCAGCTCCAACGGGGGTAGGTTCTTCACGGCTGGGCCGTTGAGTACCTTGCCATCCATCTCGAACTTGCTCCCGTGACAGGGGCAATGGAAGCGTTGTTCGTCTTCGATCCAGCGGACCACACAGCCCAGATGGGGGCAAATCGTCGAGAGGGCAAAATAGCCGTCCGCATGCCGGCCCACCATGATGTTCGAGGAGGGGAAGAGCAGGATGCCATCCGGGGGAATATCTTCCGGGTAGCCGACCACGATCCGATCCTCTGCCCGCCGCCGCTCCCACGGCGACAAGAACTGGAATGAGGCCAGAGTGCCGAGCCCGAGTACGCCCGCGAGCGCGCCAGCGCCGGCCAAGAACACCTGACGGCGCGACGTTTCGTGGCGATCCGATCCCGGCGGCTGGTCAGCCATGACCCTCCTTCACCCGTTCGCCGGACAGCGAGAGGCACCCGGCTGGGCAGCGTTCGACGCAGAGCCCACACCGTACGCATCGGTCATCTTCGCAGACTAGCAGCGTCACCTGCGAGCCGTCGGGGGCATCAAACAGCTCCTGAATCGCTTCGGAGGCAGCACCGGCACCTAGCTTGCCGTACCACGATGCCAGGTTCGGGCTTAGCGCGTCGAGGGATTGGAAGCGGAGAGCCGACGATGGGCAGCCCTGGACACAGCGGCTGCACAGCAGGCACCGGTCCGTGTCCTCGTCAGCGGTGCTCAGGACGTGGGACCAGCAGTCGAGGCAGCGCTCGCCCTCGACCCGGGCCTCCCGTTCCCCTTGGTCCGGCCCCGTCAGATCTTGCCTGGGCTGGTGCACGGGCCGCGAGAGAGTCCGGGCCCTGTGGTTGCGGATGCTGAAAGAGATCCTGGGGCGCTCTTCCCCACCGGTGATCTCGCGGTCGATGGCAAAGGCCAGCGCCTGGCCATCGGCCACGGCCTCGATGGCGGTCTGGCCTCCTGCCAGATCGCCGGCCATGTGCCAATGCTCGCCGCCGGGCCGTTCCCCCACGTTCGCGGCGGGTTCGACCGGGGGCGGCCAGTCCGGCTCCAGGCGCCGTCCAGCGGCCAGGACCACGGTGTCGGCGGGCAGGATCTCCCGGGTGCCGGGTTTGGGCACCGGGCGATAGCGGCCACGGGAGTCGTGGTAGGTGGCGACGCGGGAAACCTGCAGCCCGGAGACCTGCTCGTCCCCGGTGACCCGCCGGGGGATGCGGCCAGGAAGCACGTGGATCCCGTCCCGGTAAACGGCCCGGGCTTCCTCGGCGTGGGCACGGCGCTCCAGGGAACGCTGGCGGCAGACCAGGGTCACCCGCGGTGGGCTCGGAGCGGGCACGCGCAACACGGCGCGGGCCACGTCCACCGCCGTGTCGCCCCCGCCGATGACGACCACGTCACGCCCGACGGTGGTTGGTTCGCCAGCGGCTAGCCTACGCAGCAGCTCGATTCCGGAGACCACCCCCTCCAGGTCGGTACCGGGGATGGGGATGCCTTTGCCGAGGGGATAGCCCGTGGCCACGATCACCCGTTCGTAGCCGTCATCTCGCAGCTCGCGCAGCGCGTCGGCGCCAGACAGACGCTGGCCGGTGCGGATTTCGACGCCGAGCTGGACGATCCCCTCCACGTCCTGGCGCAGGGCGGCCCGAGGCAGGCGGAACTGGGGGATCAGCAGGGCGGGCACACCCCCCGCCGTGGGAGAGGCCTCGAATACGACCACGCCGTAGCCCAGCTGGGCCAGATCGTGGGCGGCCGCCAGTCCGGCGGGCCCGGCGCCGACAACGGCGATGCGGTGGCCGCGCCCTCGATCCCCGGCCCGTCCGGGCGCCACCTCCGAGGGAGGGACCTGGGCCAGGGCAAAACGTTTGAGTTCACGCAACGCGAGTGGATCGTCCACGCGCCCGCGGGCGCACAGGTCCTCGCAGGGGTGGGGACAGATGTAGGCGCACATGGAGACCAGTGGATTGCGCGCGCGGGCGGTGCGCATGGCCTCCTCGTAATCACCGCGAGCCACAGCCTGTGCGTAGCGGCCGGCATCCGTGTGCACGGGGCAGCCGTGCCGGCAACCGACACCCGCAGAGTGGGCGGCTACGAGATCCGAGCGTGTGTACCAGGGCAACATGTAGCCGCCATCATATACGGATGGTGGTCCCGGTTTAGTCCTCGGAGTCCAACTGCTCGAAGTGGAACTTGAGGAAGCTGAGGATCTTGTCGCCGGTGCCGGGGGAGATCCCGGAATTTGGCTTGCGGGACATGCGCGCCACGTACCGATCCCATTCCTCACCGCGGTACTCGGAGTTCACGGACCGGGCCAGTGTGTGGCATTTGCTGCATCGCTTGGCGTAGGTCTTGTACAGCAGCTGCATCTCTTCGGGGTACTCGGATGTGTCGATGGAAGCGGGGCCGGTATCTGCCTCGAAGACCTTCTCTTCGTCCCCGTCAGCGGATTCCTGGCCGCTCGCGGCGAAAGCCAGTACCGCAAGGATCAGCAGCGGTAGCGTTCGGTACAGCACTTTGAACATGATTCGGCCCTTCCTACATGCACCTATCTTAGTCCTCTGAAGCATCGACGGAAGCGGAAGCCGCAATATTCGCCGGATCCCACGTTCCTTTCCGTAGATAAACTCTATCAGATTAGTGGTTGATGCAAGCCTGGCGACGAATATGTCCGAATCGGAGGGGGAGGTGCAGGGGCCTCTGGAGGTTCGCCGGTCCAGGGTTTATCTTGGGACGAGATCGTGTCCCACCGTGCCGGAACACGAGGAAGGACCGCCGTGCAGCAGATCGTCCAGCAATACCCTGGCCGGGATCCCGATGACCTGTTCAGCTTGCTCCGCAACGAGTTGTGGAGCCGGCGGCGGGAGATCGCCGACAACGAGATGATCGACGGCATCCTCAAGGCTATCCGCTGGGACCCGGCCAAGAGGATTGGGTCGGGCAAGAAGCGGGTGATGTTGCTCAAGTGCACCGTCGACGTGAAGGTCCGCGCCGAGGAGATCCGGATCCTGTTGCACATCCCGGTCAAGAAGCACGAGAGCCTGTACTGCCAGCGCATCGGGAGGATCCTGGAGACCCTGCATCAGGAAGAGGACGCGCCGACGATCGTCGACGACTCGATGGACGAGGACTGAAGCCCCCCTATCCGCGGAACGCCTCCGCGACGATTTCTTGGATCTCCTCGCGCCGGTTGCCGACGGCCGTGGCCAGCGTGTATTGCCCGCTGGCGCGCACCAGGTTGTGTTCCCGCCGGGATCCGAATCGCTGTTCGTTCCAGCCGAAGTAGCGGTCCTCCAGGGCGTCCGTACAAAACCGGGCGGCTAGCTCCAGGGCGATGCGTTCCAGCCCGACGGGCAGGGACAGCGCCTCCCGTTCGTCGAGTAGCTCGCCGGCGCTCGTTGCGTAGCCCCCGACGGCGCCGCGCAGCAGCTCCAGGTCGAGGACGGCCTGAGGTTCGTCTTCGCCGGAACGGTTGCACCACGAGCGCCAGGCGTCCCCCAGGTCGTGGGCCAACGGCCCGCGGCGCAGCGTATCCAGATCCAGCAAGCAGATGGCTCGCCGCTGCTCGTCGAAGCGGATGTTGTCCAGCTTGGGGTCGCCGTGGAGGATGCGTTGAGGGCAGTCGTCGAGGGCTGGGAGTGTTTCGCGGGCGGCAAGGATGCGCTCCCCCAGAGGAGCGACCTCCTCGTACGCCGGATGCCCGGCGCTGGCTCCCAGGACGTCGTGCAGGCGCTGCAGGTGGACCGCCGTCTCGTGAACGCCGGCCCGGGAAAACCGGAATGAGTGGTCCAGATCGGACAGCGCCTGATGGAAGCGTCCCAGCAGGGTCGCGGCCTCGCGTGCGAGCCAGGGATCTTCCGTACGGGCATGGGTCACGCCGGAGATGTGGCTGAGCAGGCGCCAGATCCCGTCGTCCGCCTGATCGACGAAAAGCTTCCCCGAGCGCGTCCGGATCAGGGTTGGCGTCCGCATGCCGACGGCCTCCAGGTGGAGGGTGACGGCAGCGATGTCCTCGTGAACCTCGGGTCTGAAGATGGGGTTGACCCGCTGTAGTACGGCGAGCCCCAAGGGGCCATCGAGCAGCCAGGTCTGGTTGATCAGACCACCGTGGAGCGGCTGCAGGGAGGCGTCGCGGCCGTGTTCGTAGTGCTCCGCGGCGCAGCGGGCTGGGGCGGGGACTATTCCCACGCCTTGGCGCAGAGTTCCTTGGCCTTGGCCTTGGAATCGGCGAGACCGGGGACGTCGACCTCGTTGGCCTCCTCGTCGACGGCGCTCTTGGCGTGGATGCACTCCATGAACGGCGGCAACGAGTCGTCCGAGCGGGCCTCTACCTCGCTGACGGTCTTGTCATAGAGGGCCTTGTGTACGTGCCCGTAGCACAGCTCCTTGGAGTCGGCGAGTAGCTGCTTGTCCGCCTCGTTCTCGGCGCCCTCTTCGATCAGGCTCATCAGGAAGACGCAGGCGATCTCCTGGTCGGCGCCCTCGCCGCGGTCCTGGGCGGCCTTGATCTCGTCGTAGCTCCCCTTGGCCATCTCCCCGGTGAAGGACAGGCCCGAGTCGCCCTCACCGCCACCACCGCCACCACCGCCGCAGCACCCGGTGAAAACGAGAGCCAGGGTCAGCGCGAACGTTCCAGTCATCAGCTTGGTCATCTTCACGTCCCTTCCATGGTTGTGGACACCGCGGAGAATTGGCGAAGCGGCACCGGTTGTCAAGCTTGGCGGCAGCCGTCCGTTGACAGGGTGCGCCGGAGAACGGACCCTGGTCCCGGATCACATGGAACTCTTGGACATCCTCGGCCGTGGCATCTGCCACATGGATCCTGCGCGAAGCCTGGAAGGCGGGTGGCTCTGTTCCCGTTGTATCGGCCTGTACGCGGGCGGGCTGATCGGCGTGGTGCACGCCACCACGTTTTCACGCCGGATGGCGCTCCACTGGCAGCTGGCGGTGGTGGCGGTGCTCTTCGCGCCGATGGCCGTCGACACGCTGATCCTGGGCCGGGGCTCCCCCGTGGACGTGAACCTGGTGCGAGCCATCACCGGATCGCTGGCTGGCTTCGCCAGTGGGTTGCTGTATGGTTCCCGGGGCCTGCCACGAGTCCGTCTGGATCCCCAAGGTAAGGGTTTACGCGCCGCGCCGGTCGTGGCCTGGATCGCTCTGCTGGTGGGAGCCGGACTGTGGACCGTCGGGGGTGTGATCTTCGTGCTGGACATGGTGGTGCTGGCTGGCCTGGCGCTGCTGTGTGCCACGGCCACGGCGTGGGGCGTGGACGTGGCCCTGTGGGTTTGGGCCCGGTGGCGCCATCGCCCGTTCGAACGGTCGTGGCGGATTCCGTGGATGGTACTGGGGGGGGTGGTGCTGGTGGAGTTCTTGTTCGTGGCGCTGTTGCCCAACGCCTACAAACCCAATCTCCACTGGATCAGCTGGATCTGGGAACGGACCTGAACCGCGCTCCGAGTAGGGGCTACTTGCCCTTCTTCTTGTCCTTGTCTTCTTCCTCGGCGCCGGGCAGCGTGGGCGGCTTCCATTTGAGGAGGAGGTCGTAGCCCGGATCGTTGACCTTGGCCTGCTGGATGACCTTCTTGGCCTGCTTCTCGTCGCCACGCAACGCGAGGGCATTCGCCATCACCACCGTCAGATCGGACGCGATGCGTGCCTCGACCTGGCCTTCGTACTTGCTGAAGAATCCCTCGATGACCGAGACGTGATCCTGGTCGGGCTTGAGTTCCAGCAGGAGCAGGTAGGCCTCTGCGGCGTGGTGGGCCGGGTTGGCCTCGATGACTTTGCGGTACTCGGCAGCCGCCTCCTCGCCCTTGGCCTGGAGGTGCAGCACGCGGGCCAGACCAAAGCGGTGGTGCGGGCAGTCGGAAAGTTCGATGGCCTTGCGCATGAAATCCTCGGCCGGCTTCATCTCCACGGCGGACCAGTGGGCGACACCCAGCCAGAATTCGCGCTGCCCCGGTGCCAGCAGGGCCGCATCGATGGAGCCCAGCGTATCCTGGGCCAGCTTGGCGTCCCCGTTGACGGCGTTGTACACCGCGTTGGCGAGGGCGACGATGGGCTCTTGGTGGTAGAGCCCCTCGGGGTCCTGCAGGAATTCCAGGTATTTGCGGCAGTCACTCATCAACACCGGCTCCCCCGTGTAGGCGAACCAGATGTAGGAGCGCAAGATGATGGCGTGGGCCACGGCCGCCGCCCGGGGGTTGTCGCGCTTGGCCTCCTCGCGGATGGCCATCTCGGCGGCGTTCAGCGACGGGTAGTCGCCCTGTTTGAGGCCCTCGTCCATCAGCACGACGGCGTCAGCGAATCCCTTCTCTGATTGGTACTTCCTGAACATGTTGGTGCCAACGAGGCCACCGACGATGGCGAATACGATCAAGGCCACGAGGGTGTAGTAGATGCGCTTCTTCTTCTTGATGGGCGCCATCGCCATCCTGGTATCTTTGCCAAATTGCTGTGGTGACACGTCAAACCTCGTTTGCTGCGTGATTCCCGATAGCGTCCGGCGCTCCCTTGGTTCCCCATGTGAACGCGCGCGCCGGCGCGAAACGGCCCATATGCTAGCACAGCCGGCTCCAACGAGTGCCCAATTTGCAGGGGAACAGGGCCGGGAAAAACACTTGCGCCACCGTCGGGTGGGTACCATCCTGTTCGCCGGCGCGGCGACCCGATAAATTGCGCCGTTCACTCCGGAGGATATGACGAGATGGGTAGATTCCGAACCGCTGGCGCCCCACACGACCTGTGGGTGTTGTTGGGGCTGTGCTTGTGCTTCCTCCTCGGCCTCGGCTGCGAACAGACGGACGACGACACCGCCGACGATGACGACGCCGTGGACGACGACGACGACGACGATGACGACGACGATACCGGCGACGACGACAGCGCCGGGGACGACGATGACAGCGCCGGGGACGATGACGATTCGGGGGACGACGACACCTACGAAGGGCCCTGCGAGTACGCCGGGGACTGGACCAGCGTCATCGGCAGCGAAGATCCGCAGGGGGACGCGGATGGCTACCTGTGCGACATCCGCGATTACCAGTACGAGTACGATGGCACGACCCTCTACCTGAGGATCCTGTGCTGGGACGCCTTCGACGACCACGACCCGGCGGCGATGTTCGACATGTGCCTCTCCGATGGGACCTATGTGACCATCTTGTCATGGGACCATGTCCAGCCTGGCCCCCTCGTGCTGTGGTCCAATAGCAACGGCTACGAGGATCCCCTCCCCAGTCCGGCGTCCCTTCAGTACTGCGCAGACGAGCCGGAGAGCATCGTGTTGGCCATCGATCTGGCCGATATCGATCTGGACGGCCAGACGAGCCTGCTCGGCGCTGCCGCCGTCGACCTGTATTCCGGATATCTGGACCAACACCCGGATGACGGCGGATTCGTGGAATTCCCACTGGTCTACGAACCGGAACTGGTGATCGCCGCGGCATTGACGGACGACACGGCGTCCGGCAACGGGGACCAGATCCTGGACCCGGGGGAGACGATACAGCTGAACATCAGCCTACTCAACGAGGGCTGGGCAGACACCGGCGGCCAGGTGACGGCGACGGCGTCGCTGGCAGCAGCCTCCACGGGTGCGGCGACCCTGACGGCTGCGAACGCCCTCTATGATGGTGGTGCCGCCATCGCCCCGCACGATACCGGAACGCCGGACACCTTCTTCGAGTTCGAGATCGACGCCGGCGCCCTGGCGGGGCAGCAGCTGATCTTCGATCTGACGGTTGTCGACGACGGCGGCCACAGCTGGTCCTTGCAGACTGATCCCCACTGTGTGTTGTGCCCTATGGAGATCCCGCCGACGGAAATCCTGGTGGACGGCGACGATGTGGACGATGCCTTCGACATCGCCAGCGTCTCCTACCTGGTGACGGGAGGCGAATTGCGGTTCCAGCTCGAGAGTCACACGGTCCACGCGGCGGACGCCGAGGTGTCGGTGTTCATCGACACGGACCTGGATGGCGACTCCAACTACGCCCTATCTACGTACGACTCCGGTGCCGGCACGTACACGGGCGGCCTCTTCCAGTACGACGGCGCCAACTGGAATCAGATCGGTGTCCCCTCAGCTTTCGTATACACGGCGGGCACCAGCACCCTGTTGATGGCCGCGCCGACGGCCGCCTTGGGCCAGGTGCCTTTCATGGCCGTGTTCGCGAGGGCCAGTGGCAACGAAAACGACTTCGCCCCGGACACCTACTCACAGGTAGACACGCGGGCGCTGGTCAGCACGGTCATCGCGCCGTACGTCCGCTTGCTGGATACACCGCTGGCCGAGGTGTCGGGCAACGGCGACACGGTCATCGATCCGGGGGAAGAGTGGGAACTCGGGATCGAAATCGGCAACGTCGGGCTGGCCGAGGCGGACACCGTGGTGGGGACCCTGACCAGCAACGACGCGGACCTGACGATCCTGACGGGGGCCCTGGAATTCGGCACCGTGGCTGCCGGTGACATGGCCACCGCCGTGGTGCCGGCCCAGTTCTCCGTGGACGGTGGTGCCTCCCCCACCAGCACCTATTCGCTGGATCTGGTCGTCAGCCCGGTGGGGTATCTGGCCGAATTCGCGGTGGAGATCGGCCTGGGTGTTCGCCCGGGTGACGTCACGGCCGATGCGGCGCTGGTGCCCTCCGCGGGGATCTACCTCGGCGACTCGTCCGGCCTGGCGAACGACTATGAGAACCCGGTCGCCTGCACCAACTTCACCGCCAGCGGCAATGACGGGGTCTACGCCGTCTACCTGACCAGCGGGGACACCATCGACATGGAACTGACCTACGACAGCTACCCGCCGGACGCCGTGCTGTACATCAGCGATGACCCGGCACAGCCGGACCTGGCCTGCCTGGCCGGCTCCGACCTGGCCACCGGTGCGAGCGAGACACTCAGCTACACCGCCGTGACGGACGGCGTGCACTACATCGTGGTCGATCAGTACTACTCCGGTGGAGGAACCTATTCGTTGGAGCTGGATTTCTAGCGTAGAATCCACCGATGGCTCGTCTGGCCCAGTTTCTGCTCGTGTTGGTGGGCCTCTTCCGGGGGGCTATGGGGGGCTGCATGGCCGCCTCGGGGGACGACGATACAGTCGTGGTCACCGACGACGACGACACGGGGGACGACGACGACAGCACGGACGACGACACGGGGGACGACGACACCGCACAGGGCCCGTGCACCTATTCCGACGAATGGCACGATGTGCTCGCCGAGGACGACGCCCAGGGCGACGCGGATGGCTACCTCCTCGATATTCGAGCGCTCCAGTACCAGTTCGCGGACCCGTACCTCTACCTCAGGCTGCAGAGCTGGGAACCGTTCGACCTGCATGACGGCGATCTGGCCGTCCAGCTGATGTTCAAGTTCAGCAACCTGGAGCACGCGCTGACGTGGGACTACGTGCGGCCCAACCCCGGGCCGCTCCAGTTTTGGTGCGCGATCAACCTGTGGCAAGAACCCCTCGAGTTGCCCGAGTCCATGCACTTCTGCAGCGACGAGGATGACAGTCTGGTGCTGGGGATCGACCCCCAAGATCTCACCCCACCGTCGAATCATGGCTACTACGCGCGGGTAGGCGTCCACTTTTGGGGGGACGGGGGACATGCGGATATCGCCCCCGACGACGGTTCCTGGCTACCCCTGACGATGACCTTCGAGCCGGAGGTGGTGCCGGGGGCGCTCACCTTCGTCGAAACGGATGGGGACGGCGTGATCGAACCGGGTGAAACCGTCGAGATCCGTGTCCCGCTGCACAACCAGGGGCTGAGCCCCACTGGCGGCCAGCTGACGGCCACGGCCACGCTGGCATCCACGACCAGTGCACCGGCAAATCTGGCCGTGGATGGTGCGGTATACGGGGGGGGCGCGCCCCTGGCTGGTGGGGACGAGGCCGGCCCGGACGAGCCGCTCCAGCTGGTCGTGGACGGGGACGCGCTCCCGGGGCATGGCCTGGATCTGGATATCGTGGTCACAGACGACGCCGGCCACGAGTGGGCCTTCACCCCCGCGACCCTGGTCGTCGGCTACCCGGTGGATGTCCCACTGACGACCTTGCTGACCGATGGCGACGACAGCGAAGACGCCATGGACATCGCCGCGGTGAGTTACTCGGTGAGCGCCGCGGAGATGGTGTTCCTCATCGAGAGCCACGGTCCGCATGCGGCGGCGGCGGTCGTGGACCTGTTCGTGGACACGGACCTGGACGGTGAGGACGACTACCTGTTGTCCAGCTGGGATCCGGACGCCGGCACCTTCACCGGCCGGCTGTTCGAGGCCGGGGACGAGGGCTGGACCCCCGTGGGTTATGCCGCGACGTTCAATTACACCCCCGGCAACGACTACCTGGCCATCGGCGTCGAGCTGGCCCACATCGGCGATCCCCCGTACGTGCGTATCCACGTTCAGTCCCACACCAACGCCCTCGACCGAGCGCCGGACCTCTCGGGCTGGGCCCCCAACCGGCCGCTGGCGGTCGCCGTCGAATCCCCGCTCCTTGGATTGGGGGAATACACCCTCAGCGAGGCGTTGGGGGACGGCGATGTCCACATCGAGCCGGGGGAGGAATGGGACGTGACGTTGGCGGCGTACAACTACGGGCACGCCGTCGCCGAGGATGTGGAGGGTACGCTCGTGAACCTGGGAGGCGGTATCACGCTGCTGGCCGGGCAACTGGTCTTCGGCGAGGTGCAGCCGGGCGAGGTCGTCTGGGCCACCGAACCTGCGCGGTTCCGGGTGGACGCGGGCAGCTCGGGAGCCACCCAGTACCAGCCCAAGCTGTGGGCCGTCCCCGCGGGTTATCCGATGGGGGATGCGAGCGTGGCGGATGCCATACCCGTGGGTGTCGGCGTATTGCCCGGGGATACCGCCGCCAGTTCGCCGACCATCTCCGGCACCATCAACCTCTTCGCTGACACCCGCCTGTTCGTCGATAGCTATGGGGATCCTTCCGCCTGTACGGGCTGGCCGGCCGCCGGCAGCGACGCCGTCTACGGCCTGCAGATGACGGCCGGCATGGTGCTGGCGGTGACAACCGTCTACCAGACCTATCCACCCGACGCGTCGATCTATATCAGCGACGACGCCACCCACCCCGACCTGGCCTGCCTGGCCGGATCCGACAGCCAATTCGGGGTGTCGGGAGAGACGCTGAACTTCACCGCACCGGTGGACGGCCTCTACTACCTGGTGGTCGATGCCTACGAGACAGGCGGCGGTCCGTTCGATCTATCACTCATCTTTTACTAGCAGGCCCTTTGGAACCCTTGCGATTCCGGGCAAATTCGGATTTGCTAATGCCGCCCACTCATTGGAGGAACGCCATGATTATTCGACGTATGACCCTCGCACATCTGCTCAGCTTGCTCGGTTTGCTCTGGTTGGGGATGGCATTCGTGCTGTTCACCGGCTGTGAGGGGGACGACGCCGACGACTCGGCGGGCGACGACGATACGGGCGACGACGACGACGACGACGATTCCGCCGACGACGATGACACCTCCGGGGACGACGACACCATGGAGGGCCCCTGCGAGTACGATCCGGACGAATGGCGATCCGTGGCCGACGAGGACGCCCAGTCGGACAACGGCGGCAACATCGTGGATGTCAAGGATTACCAATTCCAGTATTCGGACGGCACGCTGTGGATGCGGACAGTGAGTTGGACGGACTACAACGACCATGACCCGGCTGTGAGCCTGGACATGTACGTCTCCGACAACGTTACTGTGGCTTACATCTTGGGCTGGGACAACGTGACACCTGGCCCGCTGGTGCTGTTCAGCAGCGATGACGGCTACGCAGCTCCGCTCGATAACCCGGCTTCATTCCACTACTGCGGTGACGACCCCAACGCCACCGTGCTCGCCATCGACCTCGCGGACATTGGTCTGCAGGGGAGTGCGACCCTGTGGGGCGCCGTTGGGGTCGACCCCGCCGGTGGATACCCAGACATCTGCCCGGACGATGGCGCTTTCGTCGAGTTCGGCCTGGTCTACGAGCCGGACCTGGAGATCAGCGGCACCGACGTCATGGACGCGGGGAACGACGGCGCCTTCGACCCGGGCGAGGCCATCGACATCGCCGCCTCGATGATCAACACCGGCAACAAGAACACCGGCGCCAACCTGACCGCCACCCTGGCCCTGGGGGCCGGGAGCACGGGCAGCGCCACCCTGACCACCGACACGATCATCTACAACGCAGGTGCCGAAGTGGAACCGGCGCAGGAAGCGGTTCCGGACGGTTCGTTCCAGATCGAGGTGGACGGCGGTGCTGCGGTCGGCGACTCGCTGGTGCTGGAGATGACCGTCACGGACGACGACGGCAACAGCTGGGACTTCGATCTGACGACCCTGTACGTGGGGGCTGAGCGCCTGGTTGCCGACCCGGACGATTTCGACGCCCCCTTCGACATCAGCGACCTGTTCTACTGGGTCGAGGGCGGCCAGGTGCATGCGCTGGTCAACAGCCACTCGGCCCACCAGGCGGATCAGGAGGTCGCCGTCATGTTGGACACGGACCTGGACGGGGTCGCCGATTTCAAACTGTCCACGCTCAACGACAACGGGCAGCAGTGGGGTGGCTTCTACAACGGCGACGGACAGAACTGGAACCACGTGAGTGACCTGGACGCCTTCGACTACAACGATGGCGCCAACTACACCCACATGGCCATGGACATCGCCGACCTGGGTAGCCCCTCCTTCGCCTTCGCCTACGCCTCGGCCAAGGCTGGTAACGACACGGATCTAGCCCCCAACGACATCTCGGACACGGATGACTGGGGCCTGATGGTCTTCGCCAACGAGCCGTACATCAAGCGGGGCACCACCACCTGGACCGAGGTCACCGGAAACGGCGACGGCTTCATTGACCCCGGCGAGACCTGGGACGCCAACGTGGAGGCCCGTAACGTGGGCCTGGGTATCTCGGCCAATACCGTGGGCACGATGACCTCGGCCGATGCGGACGTGGTCGTCGTCAACAGCGCGCTGAACTGGGGTTCCGTCGCGGTGGGCGCCACGGCGAGTTCCGCCACGGCAGCCCAGATCGCTGTGGACGCCGGTGCTCCGTCGGACGGCCAGTACACGTTGGACGTGGCCGTCACCGGTGACGGTGGCGCATGGACCCTGCGCGTCCCGTTGCTGATGGGAGCCCAGGCCACCGACACCACGGACAACGCGCCGCTGATCAGCGAGGACTGGGTCCTCATCGGCGACACCACCGATTTCACCAACGACTACAACAACCCGTCCGCTTGCACCGGCTGGCTGGCCCAGGGCAACGACGCGGTCTACTCGCTGTACATGCTGGCCGGCGAAGAGGTGGACATCGAGCTGGACTACGACGCCTACCCGCCCGACGCCTCCATGTACCTCAGCGACGATCCAGACTACCCGGACGCCAACTGCCTGGACGGCATCGACGACGAGACCAACACCTACTGGGAAGAGATGGAGTTCACGGCCCCTGCGGACGGCCTGTACTACCTGATCATCGACAGCTACCTGCCCGGCGGCGGGCCTTACACCGTCAATATCTCTTTCTGATCCGTCTCCCCTGCTCTATATCGTCTTCTCCTCTCCCCATTCCTGCTTTCCTTCCTTCCTGCCTTCCTTAGATGAATCTCTTCATTCTTCTCTCGAGAGGAAAATCGCTTAGGAAAGCAGGAAGGGAGGAAAGCAGGAAAAGAGGGGAACGGTTCTTTGGGGGGAAGGGCGGGGGCACAGGCAAGGGGAGCCCCCCTCCTGCTACCAGTGAAGCGCCTGCTTGATGCGGTCCTTGGTGGATTGGGGCATCAGCTGGATGACACGTTTGCGCCACAACGATGACTGGCCGAAGGTGCCGTCCAGCTTGTCGTAGACGCTGGAGCGGCCGGGGGGCCTGATGCGGTCCAGCGGCCGCAGGGCGGCGGCGATGCCGGGGTGCTTGACCATCAGCCGGAAGAACTTGTGGTAGTGGGCCACGGTGTCCTTGTCGATGGAGGGCTGGTCCAGCACCGAGGTGTGCTCGAAGTAGCTGCTCACGACGCGGTCGGAGAGCCAGCCCTTGTCGATGACCAGGTCGTGCAGGTCGGTACCGGGGAACGGATTGAACACGGAGCAGAACACGGTATCGGGCATGAGCCGGCGGTTGAGCTCGATGGTCTTGAGGATCGACTCCTCGGTCTCGTAGGGCAGCCCCAGCATGTTGAAGCCGAAGGTGAGGATGCCGTGCTTGCGCAGCAGATCGAAGGCGTTGATGATCTGTTCGTCGTCCACCTTCTTCTTGAGGACCTCGTTGCGGATCCAGGCGTCACCGGACTCGATGCCGATGTGGACTTCGAAGCAGCCGCCGTTCTTCAGGGCGATGACCATGTCCTCGTCCAGCGACGAGGCGCGGGTGTTGCACCACCACGGGATACCCACCTCGTCCGCCAGCAGCTCGCAGACCTCCAGCGCCCACTTCTTGCGCAGGGTGAAGGTGGGGTCGTGGAAGCCGATGCAGGGGGCCCCCTGCTTGAGGGGGTACTTGGCCACCGTGTCCTTGATCTCATCCACCAGGCGGCGGGGGCTCTTGAAGCGCACATACGAGCGGTTGCCCACCAGGTTGCGGCGCCAGGTGTGGTGGAAGCAGTTGGTGCAGCCCACGGGGCAGCCGCGCTGGCCGGTGAACTCCCAGTATGGCAGCAGGTTCATGTGGGGCTGGTTTTGGAAGATGGTGCGATCGGGGAAGGGGAGGGCGTCGAGATCGCGGATGTACGGCCGCGGGGCGTTGCGTACAATCTCCCCTTCGTGGCGGAACCAGAACCCCTCGATCTCGTGGTAGGGCTCGCCGCCTTCCAGAGCGTTGGCCAGATCCACCAGCGATTCTTCGGCTTCCCCGCGGGCGATACCGATGATGTCCGGGCAGGCCATGGCGTCATCGCCCCGGGTGGTGGGCCACACGCCGCCGAAGACCACGGGCAGGCCGCGCTTGCGATGGAAGTGGGCCGCCATCTCCATGGACAGGCCGCTCTGGGGGTAGGTCACGTGGATCCCCACCAGCGATGGCTGGAACTCACGTACCTGGGCGTCCAGTTCTTCCGGCAGGAACTCGTAGTGGGCGTACAGTCGCGTATCGTGCCCGGCCTCCTTGAGGGCCGCAGAAACACAGGCGATACCTTGCTGGATGCCGAAAATATCGAAGTTGGGCGGCGTGATGGGGTAGACGAGCAGGATGTTCATCGGGATTCCGTTCTGCATCGTGACTAGAGCTTGTCAAGATAACCGGCGAGAACGCGGTGTCAAGGAGTAGGATGGGGGCCAGCTGGGTTGTAGCTGAAGCGGAGCGTATGTGGTGACGGAAGGCATCGGGACATCCGACGAGCGGACGGAAGAGCGGGGCGCAGCGGGGCGCAGCCGGCTGCTGCGGGCGGCGTTCTCGATGGCCACCATCACTTTGCTGTCCAGGGTCCTGGGCCTGGTGCGAGAGCAGGTACGGGCCTTCTACCTGGGCACGGGCGGCGCCTCGGACGCCTTTGGCGTGGCCTTCATGCTGCCCAACCTGCTGCGCCGGCTGGTGGGCGAAGGGGCGATGAGCGCCGCCTTCGTGCCGGTGTTCAACGAGTTCCTGGCCAAGGATGGCAAAGAACGTACCTACCTGTTCGCCAACCGTTTCCTCAGCTTCCTGATGCTGTTGCTGGTCGTCATCTCCGCCGCTGGCGTGCTGGGAGCCGGGGTGCTCGTGGCCGTGGTGGCTCCGGGCTTCACCCACGAGTTCCCGGAGACGCGCGATCTGGCCGTCGTGTTGACGGCCATCATGTTCCCCTACATCGCCCTGGTCAGCCTGGCGGCGGTGATCCAGGGCATGCTCAACAGCTTCAAGGTGTTCTGGGTCTCCGCGTTTACCTCGGTGCTGCTCAACCTGGCCATCATCGGCACGGCGCTGGCGCTGGCGCCCCGCATGGAGCAGGCCGCCTACGCCCTGGCCATCGGCGTGATGATCGGCGGGGTGCTCCAGCTGTTCTTCCAGGTGCCGTTCATCTACAAGCTGGGCTTCCGCTGGCGGCCCACCTTCAACTTCGGCCCGGGAGTGCGCAAGGCGGTCTGGCTGATGATTCCGGCCGTATTCGGCGCGGGGGTCTACCAGATCAACGTGCTGGTCAGCCAGGCGCTGGCGTCCGGGTTGCCGGAGGGCTCCATCTCATCGCTGCAGTACAGTACGCGCCTGCTCGAACTCACGCTGGGTGTGTTCGCCATCTCCGTGTCCACGGTGATCCTGCCGACGATGAGCCGTCAGGCTGCCCGCAAGGACTGGACCGAGATGGCCGATACGCTGGCCTTCGCGGTGCGCATGGTGTGCTTCATCTGTGTGCCGGCCATGTGCGGGCTGTACCTGCTGCGGGTGCCTGTCATCCGGCTGCTGTTCCAGCGGGGTGCCTTCGACGACACCTCCGTGACCATGACCGCCTGGGCGCTGACTTTCCACCTGGCAGGGCTGGTGTTCATCGCACTGAGCCGGATCTATGTGCAGGCGTTCTACTCGCGCCAGGACACCAGAACCCCGGTGGCCATCGCCACGGGCGCGATGGTGATCAACATCGTGGCCTGCGTACTGCTGCGGGGCCCGCTGGAGAACGGCGGCATCGCCCTGGCCAACACGCTGTCCGCCCTGTTCCAGGTGATCTTCCTCGTGGCCCTGCTGCGGTCGGCGCTGCCGGGGGTGTGGAAGCTGGGGACCTGGGCGGCGATGGGCCGCAGCTTGGTGGCGGCGGCGGCCATGTCGGCGGCCGTGTGGCTGATCATGGGATGGCTGGAGCTGGATACACGGCGGGATCTGATGGGGTTGGGGCTGGGCCTGGCGGCAGCCGTGGCCGGTGGGGTGGCGGTTTACGGTCTGTTGTCGTGGATCCTGCGCAGTCAGGAAGTGGGGGAGGTGCTAGGAATGGTCAAACGAAGGATGGGCCGCTAGGAGCGGACGCGACGCAAGCGTCCGCTCCTCCCGTGCCCGTGCCCGTGCCCGGCCAGGTGGCTCAGGCGTCCTCGGCAACCTGGTACACAACCCGCAAGACGGCGTCCTCGGGGGGCATGGTGTCGAAGCTGAAGTCGAGGGAGTTGCTCACCCGGTTATATTCGTAGGAGTGCTGCTGCAGGTGGTCCGGATCCTCGGGGATGACGAACTCCTCGTCGCCCCCTTCGCCGTCCAGATCCAGGTAGGCGACCAGAGTGCCCTCCACCGGGACACGGCTCAGGTGGAAGGACGATCGCAGCCCGGCGGCCTCCATGCCCAGGGTGGTCATCACGCCGGACCAGTCTTGCTCGCAGATGCTGTAGAAGCTGGCGTGGTCTTCACCCAGGGCGTTGACCACGTCGAGGTAGCCGTCCCCGGCTTCGGCGACACCCCAGCCAATGCCGCCATCGCAGCCGTTGATCGGGTCGCCGACGATGGCGGCGAAGTGGATCATGTCCAGGCTGTGGCTTCCCTTGAAGGCCGAGATCCACGGGATGTACTCCTGGTAGCCGGTGTACCCGTTGCCGGTCGAGCACTCCGAATCCCAGTAGCTGCCGTCGTCCTCGTCGCTGACGATGATGACCGACAGCAAGGCGTCCTCCCGATAGAAGCCGGCGTTGTAGCCGTCGGACAGGGGGGGCGTGACCGCCAGCTTGCTGGCGTGCAGCCCCACTTCGCAGTTACCCCAGCCGTCGGCGCCCATGGTCATGTTGGCGGTGAAGGCGCCCACCGGGTCAGGGGTTTCGTTGTCGATATAGCGTGTGGAGCCATAGAGCTGGCCGATGGGCGGCTGGCCCTGGTAATCGTCCAGCACCGTGACGCCGATGTGGTAGTCCAGGCCGGAGCCGACGAAGAACTGGATGAAGTTCCAGAAGTTGGTCTGCAGGGCGTTCTGCTCCTCGATCATCGAGCAGGAGTTGTCCACCACGAACAGGATGTCGGAGGCCTCGGCGGTGCGCTGGATGAAGGTGTCTTCCAGCAGGGTGTCGCCTAGCTCCTCGGGTTGGTCAGCGGCTATCCAGTCGTCCGTATGGTAGACGCCCTGATCGCTGCACGCGGCGCCGAATATGCCAAGGATAAAGACGAAGAACGCTGCCCAACCGATCCTGTACATGGTGCCTCACCCGTTTGTGCTTGGTGCCCCGTTGGAGATGAAGCGTGGTCATGCACAAATCGTACCGATCGATCGTGCACAGTTGGGGCGGGAGGGGGAAGCGGGACGGGGGATCAGGCGTCTTCGGCGACCTGGTAGACAATCCGTAGGATGGCGTTCTCGGGGGGCATCGTGTCGAAGCTGAAATCGATGGAGTTGCTCACCCGGTTGTAGACGTAGGAATACTGCTGGCTGTAGGTCGGGTCCTCGACCAACTGCACCTCGTTGTCGTCGGCGAACTCGTCGAGGTACACCTCGAGGGTCCCCTCCACCGGCACGCGGCTCAGGTGGAACGACGAGCGCAGGCCGGCGGCCTCCATGCCCAGGGTGGTCATCACGTCGGACCAGTCCTGGTTGCAGATGCTGTAGAAGCTGGAGTGGTCGGCGCCGAGCCCGTTGACCACGTCCAGGTAGCCGTCCCCGGCCTCGGCGTCACCCCAGGAACTGGAGCAGCCTCCCCCTGCGTCGCCCACGATGGCGGCGAAGTGGATCATGTCAATGCTGTGGCTGCCCTTGAGGGTCGTGATCCAGGGGATGTACTCCTGGTAGCCAATGTAATTGCCTCCGTAGCACTCGGAGTCGTAGTAGCTGCCGTCGTCCTCGTCGCTGACGATGATGACCGACAGCAGGGCGTCCTCCCGGTAGAAACCGGCGTTGTAGCCGTCGGACATGGGCGGCGTGACCGCGCGCTTGCTGGCTTCCAGGCCAACCTCGCAGTTGCCCCAGCCGTCGTAGCCCATGGTCATGTTACCTGTGAAGGCGCCCACCGGGTCGGGGGTGGTGTTGTCGATGTAGCGGGTGGCGCCGTATAGCTGGCCGATGGCCGCCTGGCCCTGGTAGTCATCGAGCACCGTGACACCGATATGGTAGTCCAGCCCCGAGTCGACGAAGAACTGGATGAAGTTCCAGAAGTTGGTCTGCAGGGCGTTCTGCTCCTCGGCCATCGAGCAGGAGTTGTCCACCACGAAGAGGATGTCGGAGGCCTCTGCCGTGCGCTGGATGAATGTGTCCTCCAGGAAGGTCTCCCCCAGCTGGTCGGGCTGGTCGGCTGGCGCCCAGTCGCCGGGGCCCATGATGTCGTAGTCCGAGCATGCCATGCCGAACACGCCCAGAATGAAGATGAATAACCCAACCCACCCGATCTTGCTCATGATTGCCTCACCCGGTTGTGGAATTGCCACTACCTTATACAGTGACTTCTCACCCGTGCACAGGATGGAACGGTTGCCTTGCGCGTGCTCATCCGCCCCTACGATCCTTCCACCTCCCAACTTAACGAGTGATTTGGGGACCAGGCAAGGGGAATTGCCTTAGAACGACCTAAAAACGTTGTCCATCCGTTGTCCGAGCAAGTACCATGCGCGCTCCTCGCGCCCGCGGGAGGGGAGTGGGCGGTGCCCGGAAAGGCGAACAGCCATGCAGCAGCTACAGCTCCACAACACCTTGACCCGAAAGACGGAACCGTTCGAGCCCCAGGTGGCGGGCAAGGTCGGCTACTACTCCTGTGGCCCGACGGTCTACGGATACGCCCACCTAGGCAACCTGCGGACCTACGTGTTCACCGATGTGCTGCGCAGGGCCTTGCTGGCCGACGGCCTGGAGGTCACCCACGTGATGAACATCACGGACGTGGGGCATATGACCACCGACGAGGACGAGGGTGAGGACAAGATGGTGGCCGCGTCCCGCGAGCAGGGCAAGACGCCGTGGGAGCTGGCCGAGTTCTACACGGAGGCGTTCCTGCGCGACATGAACGCCCTCAACCTGCTGGCCCCGGACATCATGCCCAAGGCGACGGACCACATCGAGCTGATGATCGAGCTGGTGAAGCGGCTGGAGGCCAACGAGTACGCCTATGTCACACAGAGTGCGGTGTACTTCGACACGGCCAGGTTCCGGACCTACGGCAACATGGCGGGGCTGAATCTGCAGGGGCAGGAGGCCGGTGCGCGGGTGGACGTGAACCCGGACAAGCGCAACGCCAGTGATTTTGCCCTGTGGAAGCTGAATCAGCCGAACCACATCATGTTGTGGGATTCGCCGTGGGGGCGGGGCTATCCGGGCTGGCACCTGGAGTGCTCGGCCATGTCGATGCACTACCTGGGGGAGACGGTGGACCTGCACTCGGGTGGTATCGATCACATCCCGGTGCACCATAACAATGAGATCGCTCAGAGCGAGGGGGCCACAGGGCAGCCGTTCGTGCGCACGTGGGTGCACGCGAACTTCCTCACGATCCCTTCGGACGGCGACGACAAGCGCATGGGCAAGTCCCAGGGCAACGCCTCCACGCTGCCAGGGCTGGAGAAGATGGGGATCCATCCGTTGGCCTACCGGGTGTTTTGCTACTCCGCGCGGTACCGTCAGCCGCTGACCTATGACATGAAGGCCATCCGTGGGGCGCAGAAGCTGCTGCAGTCGCTGTACGGGTTCGTGCGGTACGCGCCGGCGGAGGCCGAGGAAACGGTGGCGGAGTGGGCGCCGCCGTACAAGCAGCGCTTCATGGATGCGGTGCATGACGATCTGAACATGCCGGTGGCCTGGGCGACGTTGCTGGAGATGGTCAAGGAGGCTAACCGGCGGGGCGAACCGCAGGTGCTGCAGACGCTGTTCGAGATGGACGAGGTGCTGGGGTTGCGGCTGCGGGAAGTCCGCAACGAGAAGCTGGATGTCCCCGAGGATATCCGCGACAAGGTCGCTGTCCGCGAGGCCGCCCGCGAGAACAAGGACTGGGGGACAGCGGACGCCATGCGGGATGAGCTGAAGGAGGCGGGCTGGATCCTGGAGGACACTCCGCAGGGGGTCCGTGTCAAGAAAGCCTGACCGGCCCGCAAAACTACTTTCTCCCCTCAATTCAAATTAAAATCGTCGTGCTGTGGGTAGTGTGGACAACCGCGAATCAACCCGCCAGCGCCAGCGCCACAAGCTCCTGGACCAGCCCATCGACGGCCTCCCGATCCGGCCGGGTCGGAAGCGGCGACTCACCGCGTTCCAGGATCTCCCCCTGAGCCCGGTCCTCCGCCTCGGCCCAGCTGACCAGGCGGTCGTAGCTCCAGTCGCCGGCGCGGATGGCGCGTAGTTCGTCGGCGTCGCGGTCACCGCGCCAGACGTGGACCTTGCCTTCGGTGAGGATCTCGCGGCCCATGCGCAGCAGGCGCACCAGGTGGGCGCCGTGTTTGGTGTCGTAGCCGTGCTGTTCTTCCAGGCGGGCGCGCTCGGGATTCCTTTGGTTCTTCCAGGTGGTGTACTGCTTCCAGTTGCGGTGGGCGGCGCCGTAGCGGCGCTCCTGCTCCAGGACGGCGATGAGGTTGTCGTCCATGCCGAGGGTGCGGCCGGCGCACTTCCAGCGGGCGTCGGTGGTCTCCATGATCTCGCCCAGGACGTGTGCGATACGGCCCTGGATGTGGACGATCTCAGATGGGGGGAGGTCCCCGAAATCCATCTCCCACTCGTCCATCTGTTTGCGGATGGCGGCCTCGGCGGCGGCGAGCTGGTCGGCGGGGATCAGGGTGTGGTTGGGCAGGCCGAAATCCTCGCGCTGTGGGGGGGCGGCCGGGGGGGAGAGCAGCCAGCGGCGGTGGCCGCGGATTCGCCTGAGCTGGGAGGTGGCGTAGCCGGCGAAGGTGTGGCGGGCCTTGCACGACAGGAACAGGGGAGCGCCCTCCCGCAGGCGTTCGCCCAGGGGATTGGCCAGGCGGAGCTCCTGGTCGCGGCAGAACAGCAGCTCGAGCATGTTGGGATTGCAGTCTGCGGCGAGCCGGGCGAACTTGACGAGGTTGTAGACCGAGCCCTCGAGCTTAGTGCGGGAGGTGGCCCGCTGTTCGTCACGGTTCAGCGTGTCCTCGAAGACGGCCATCTGTTCCGCGGCATCGGCCTGGGCGAAGGTGTGGACGAATCCGTGGAAGTACGCCGCGGGGGGGATGGCGACGCCGCGCAGGTCGACATCCGAATCCGGGCCGTCGAGCCCCTGGGCTCGGCTCCCGGCCAGGCCCAGCAGGATCGTATGGCTGCGTAGATCGAACGGCATGGTAGTACTCCAGCAACGAATCGTAGCAATAGGGCCAGATTCCCGGCTATGAAGGGGTATGGAAAACCGAATGCTGGAGCCTGATCTCGCCGTCTCCCGACGGTTCATCGACGCCAATCCTCCCCCGGGGCGGCTGTTGCTGTGTGCCATCACCGGCAGCCATCACTACGGCTTCCCGTCCGCCAACAGCGATCTGGACATCAAGCGGGTCCACCTGGCCCCGACCCGGAGTGTGCTGGGCCTGGGCAAGCTGGAAGACAGCCACGACGCCCTGGAGATCTTCGAGGGTGTGGAGTGTGACCTGACCACCAACGAGGCGGGGCAGGCGTTGGCCCTGCTGCTGGGGGGCAACGGGAACATGCTCGAACGTATCTTCTCGCCCTATCAGCTGGGCGACGACGATGAACTCGCCGAGCTGCGCGAGCTGGCCCGAGGGGCCCTTTCCCGGCGTTGTTACCGCCATTACCACGGGTATTTCCGGGGTATGCAGCGGGAGCACCTCCTCAAGGAACCGCCGCGGGCCAAGAGCCTGCTGTACACCTTCCGGGTCGCCCTGACGGGGACCCATCTGTTGCGTACCGGTGAGGTAGTGGCGTCCCTGCCGGAGCTCGCTGAACGCTACGGGTACGCCGATGTGCGGAGTTTGATCGACATCAAACGCGGGGGGCACGAGAAGCAGGAGATCTCGATGGAGGTGGCAGAGCGGTTCCGGGCCCTGTGGCCGAGGCTCGACGCGTGGATGACCGAGAGCCTGGAATCCTCACCCCTGCCAGAGGAACCCGCCAATCGAGCGGCGTGCGACGCCTGGCTGGTGGCCCGCCGGATCCGGGAGCTGGACTAGAACGCCGAAGCACTTCAACGCTCTAGATCGGGTCCCCCCGCAGTCGCGCGTCCAGCACCACCCACTCCACGTCCGCCCGCCGCCCGCAGACCTCCAGGCCCGCTGCTGCGAACGCAGCGCTGACCTCCGGTTCCTGGTGCAGCAGCAGCCCCGAGGCGATGAGTAGACCGCCGGGGGCCAGGTGGTCGGCCAGGTCCTGAGCCAGGGCCACCAGGACCGGGGCCAGCAGGTTGGCCAGGACGATGTCGTGGCGGTCATGGTCGTCGGCGATGGTGCCGGTGGTGAGCCGGATCGAGCCCGCGTCTCCGTTGAGGGAGAGGTTGGTCCGGGCGATGGCGACGGCGTCCCGGTCCGGCTCCACAGCGTGGATCGGGCCGGCGCCCAGATAACCCGCAGCGATGGCCAACACCCCCGTACCGGTACCCACATCCAGGACCGAGGGACGCCGTCGCCCGGCCATGACCAGCTCGAGGGATTCCAGGCAACCGGCGGTGGTGAAGTGGGTGCCGGTGCCGAAGGCCATACCCGGTTCGATGACGATCTCGTGGCGGGGCCCGGGCTGGGGGTCGTACCAGCTGGGCCGGATGCGCAGCAGGCTGCCCACGTCCAGGGGGCGGTAGTGCTCCATCCAGCGGCGCTGCCAGTCTTCCTCGGCGATGCGTTCGAGGTCGATGGGGGCGTCGGCCAGGGTCGGGTACAGGGGAGCCAGCTCGTCGAGGCGGGCGCGGAGCCGCGACGCCAGGTCACCGGCGGCGACGTCCGGGGGAAGAGTGCCGCGCAGCAGGACGGTCCCGGAGTCGGGATCCGGGGGCGGGGGCACCTCCTCGCCGGGGTCGCCGGAGATGGCGGGCCCCTCGCGGGACAGCTCGGGGTAGTCCTCCTGGATGCCCTCGGCGCCCAGCACCAGCAAGGCGTCGGTGACCAGATCGACGGCGTCGTTGGGGATTGGGACGGAGAGCCGCAGCCAGCTGGATGGGGGGGGCATCAGAACTGATAGGTGATGGGATCGCCCAGCTCCTGGCCCTGCTTCTCGAGCCGTGAGCGGATGAGCCATTCCAGGTAGACCGGTGAGCTGGCGCCCCCGGGGAGAAGCACGCCGTTGGCGAAGACGGCCGGTGTGCCCGATACACCCACGGAGCGGCCGTGCAGGACGCTCTCCTGGACCGTCTGCTTGATCTCCTCGTTTTCGAGACAGTAGTAGAAATCGGTGGGCGGCAGCTCCAGGTCGTGGGCCACTTCGCGGATGTCCTCGATGGACGGGCGATCGCCCCTGGCGGCCTTGGCCGGGAACAATTCCCACAGGGCGTCGTACATCTCCCAGTACTTGCCGTGCTGGGCTGCGCACTCCACGGCGTAGGCCGCCATGCAGGCGTCGGGGTGCATGTCCCTGCTCAGGCCGGGGTTACAGTCCGTGCCCAGGGGATAGTGCTCGAAGACAAAATCGATCTGCCCCTCGTAGGTCTCGGCCATTTCGTGGATCTGGCTGGAACAGCCGGCGCAGTAGGGGCACTGGAAATCGGCGAACTCGACGACGGTGAAGGGCGCTCCTTCAACGCCGCGGTGTTGCTCGTCGCCGGAGAGCAGGTCCGGCACGGGCTGCTGTTCGCCGAACCAGGAGATGAACTGCTCGCGGGATTCCCGCAGCGCACCGTCGATGGCGTGGGAATAGCGCCTCTGCCCCACGACAACCAACAGCACGAAGACCAGCCCGAAGATCAACCAGTTGAAGTGCCGCAAGCCGCCCATCACGCCGCTACGCAGCAGCTTGCGATAGCCGGTTTTGCGGGCCAGCGGCGTGAAGATCAGCAGCAGCGCCGTGGCTCCGTCGAGCATCAGGCAGACGATGCACCAGGTGTGCAGGATGGAGTGCATGACATAGATCAGCAGCAGGTCGACTACGGCGGCCGGCAGCAGCATCAGCCAGGCGAAGGCAAGCGTCTCGTCCCGGGCCTGGACGGTCGTGGTGTTTGCGCCACCCTTGCGGAACCAGCCCAGCACCACGAGCACCGCGAAGCCGCCAAAGAAGCCCAGCGGCGGGACGGACGTCGGCAGGGGGTGCTTGAACAGGGGGACCTTGTGTTCCGAGTACCTGGAACGGCTTACCTTCGAGCAGTCGAAGTTGCTGCCTTCGATGTTGCACCACGCCTGGTGGTCGGGATCGGTCAGCACCAAGAAGTGCTCGATGGTCAGATCAATGGCTCCCCAGATACCGACGCCGCTGAACAGCAGCAGAAAACCCGCGATGATGTGCCGTCTCATTCCAGGTCCCAGCTCCCTATGTTCCCTCGGAGCGTTTTCATGGTGATTCCTCGAGCAGTTGGGCCACCTCGTTGGAAATGGTCGCCGCCATGGAGGCGTCGAAGCCATCGTGGCGAGCGCGCACCAGGCCTTGCCGGTCCACGAGGATGGATCGGGGCAGGGTTATCACGTGGTACTGGTTGGATAGCTCACCCGCGCTGTCCCATACCACCGGGAAACTCACCGGCGACTGCTCCAGGAACGCTTCTGCATCCCGTGCCGATTCGTCCACGTTGACGCTCAGCACCACCAGGCCATCGTCCTTGTAGCGGAGCCAGAGCTTCTCCAGCTCGGGGATTTCCTGGCGGCAAGGCCCACACCAGCTCGCCCAGAAGTTGATCAGCACGACGTCACCGCGGAACTCGGAGAGGGAGTGCCCGCCCGTTCCCTGCAGCCCACGGAGATCAAAATCGGGGGCTTCGTCGCCGATGGCGATCCCGCCCCCGGACATCGAACCACAGCAGCTACCGAGCACCACGCCCAGCGCCGCGACGATCAAGAGAATGGGTCGTTTCCGCATCGTCCTTCCCTGGATTTCCAGACGGATACTCGTGTTTTCAGGGGCGGGTGTCAATCGGCCCTCCGGGGAACGCGACGTAGGGTACTCACCGCCACCTCCCAGCTGGCAACGTCCTCGGCCATCGGCACAGCACCGACGTGGATCCCCACCGGGTCGTTACCCCCCATGAACACCCAGACGCCGGAAGCCATCCCTGCCAATCCATGCTGGTCCCCCAGCAGGGCCCAGGTGATGGTGGAGCCCCGCAGTTGGGCCAGCAGCTCGCCGGCTGAATCAGGATCGGGATGGAGCGGGCAGGCTACGGTGGACGAGTGCCCCGCCATCAGCTCCAGCGGCAGATCGTACGAACCGCAGGAGACGATGTGCCGTCCGGCCGGTATGTCGGTGAGTAACAAAGGAGTGCTGCCGCTGGGCAGGCCGTCGAGCCAGACCCTCGCGGGCGCGCCCGTGATGCGCAGGTTTCCATAATCCAGCGTGGCGCAAAGTTCGCCGGCTCGCTGAGCCACCTCGGGGGGGAACTGCTCGGGTGGGAAAGGGCGGCCGGGCCGGTGGGTCAACAGGGTGATCAACACCTCGTCCAGCGCGGCCCCGTCGTTCACACCGTAAGCCGCCCTCACCGCGCCTTCGCAGGCTGCCTCCCAGGCCGGCCAGTTCGGGTTTTCCACACCGGCACCGACCGCGGTCAGGCAGCCGCGCCGGTAGGCATACAGCGCGCCCGTCAGATCGAACCGGGCCTCGTATCCCCGGGCCTCTTCGAGCGCTTCGCCGAGCATCCCAGGGCGCAGGGTCGAGGCCGCGGGGGCCGGGAGTTCACCCAGGAGGCCATCTTCGCCGGGCCGCGCGATGGCGGCCTGGAGGGCGGTGCGGACCCCTTCGTTGACATCCCCCACACAGAGCACGTCCGAGGACCAGCACCGGGCGGGCATCAGGAGCACGACGATCCCCAACGCGGGTAGCAATCCGCGGGGGAAGGGAACCGAATCGGGCCGGGCAACCATCAGCGATCCCTGTAGTTGCGGCGCAGGGCGCGCTCCATGTCCCGATCGGCCTCGCGCTTGCGGATGTCGGTCCGCTTGTCGTGGAGCTTCTTGCCCTTGGCCAGCCCGATCTCTACCTTCACCCGCGCGCCCTTGAAATAGAGCATCAATGGAATGAGGGTGAAGCCCTTCTCGTTGACCTTGATCGACAGTCGGCCAATCTCCCGCGCGTGGAGTAGTAGCTTGCGCTCACGCCGGGGCTCGTGGTTCGCACGATTGGCGTGGGCGTACGGGGCGATGTGGGCGCTCACGAGGAACGCCTCGCCTTTCTTGAGCTGGACGTAGGCATCGGTCAGGTTGGCGCCGCCGGCCCGCAGCGATTTGACCTCCGAACCCAGCAAGGAAAGCCCAGCCTCGAGGGTGTCCTCGATGTGGTACTCGTGCCTCGCCTTGCGGTTCTTGCAGATGGTGCGAATCTCGGACAACGGCTCCTGATCTCCAGCCGGCGATGACGGTCGTGCGGCCAAACCGGCATCGATCCCGTTCCGAGCCGGCGAACGGCGATTGTACTCCCTGCCGCGTCGTCCGCCCATCGCTCACGTCGATTCATCGGATCGAGCACAAGATATGGGGGTATTTGGTACCTCCTCATACCACATCTAGTGGTCGTTCCGGCGGTCTGGAAATTACCCAGTTCGAGGCCTCGGGGCCCCCCCGAAAAAAAGTGTCCAGCGGCCCCGTTTTTTTGTCCACGAATGGCAGAGATTGGAGTAGAGTTGCTGAGAATGGATCATTAAAGGATCAGATTGGATCAGCGTGCCGGTCGGGCAGCCGGCAATACGCTGCGGCGGGCGTACGTGTACAACGTTCAGGGCCAGTTCCAGGGATCGATCAACGCGAAAGGGCGGTTGACCCTGCCCGCGCGGTTGAACAAGGCGATCCAAGCTCACGATTGTGTGTCTGATCGTGAGAAGCCGGCCATCGTGTTCACGTACTACGATGGGAGTCTTCAGGGGTACACCGTCGAGTACTGGCGACGCCTTGAAAAGAAACTCTCGGAGCACTCCCTGCTCGCCAAGAAAACCCGGTCCTTCGTGCTGGGGTTCATCGCGAACGCCAACGAAGTGTCCGTGGACAAGCTGGGACGTCTCCAGGTGCCCGAATACCTACGCAAGCGGGCGGGCCTGGATCGCGACGTCATCATCCTCTCCTACGTGAGCCAGATCGAGATCTGGGACCGGGCCGCCTTCGAGGCCCGTCAGCAGCACGAAGAGGAAGAGATGGATCTGGAGGACTTCCTCGGCGGGATGGCGATTCCGCTGGGTGACGAGGTCGAGTGAGGTTTTGGGGTGACGGAGATACGTCACCAACCGGTTCTTTTAGATGAAGCGCTAGCGGCACTTCGGGTCCACCAAGATGGTCGGTACCTGGACGCCACAGCCGGACACGGTGGCCATTCGGAAGCCATCGCACGGCAGCTAGCAAGCGGCGGCTTTCTGCTGGCCCTGGATAGAGACCAGGAAGCGGTTGAGGTCGCCAGGGAACGCCTGGCTGTATTTGGCAGTCGGGTGCGGGTTGAAATGAGCTCTTTTGGCCGAATGACCGAGCAGGCGCGTGCCTGTGGGATCGAGGGATCCTTCGACGGGATCCTGATGGATCTTGGTGTGGGTTCACACCAGCTGGACGATCCCCGACGCGGCTTCTCCATCCAACACGACGGTCCACTGGACATGCGCTACCGGCGTGCGTCCGGGCGCCCCACCGCCGCCGACCTGGTCAACGAACTCAGTGAACGCGAACTCGCCGACCTCTTCTTCCAGCTCGGGGACGAGCGTCGTTCCCGGCGCATCGCGCGGGCCATCGTGCGGCGCCGTCAGGAGTGCCCGTTCGCCCGCACCGCCGATCTGGCCGCCGTCATCGAGAAGGCGGTCGGCGGCCGTCGCGGCAAGCGCACTCACCCGGCCACCAAGACGTTCCAGGCCCTACGTATCGAGACCAATGACGAGCTGGGCGAGGTACGCAAGGCGTTGCCGCAGGCCGTGAGCCTGCTGGCGCCGGGCGGGCGCCTCGCCATCTTGAGTTTCCATAGCAAAGAACACCGGCTGGTAAAGCTGTTTATGCGGGAGCAGTCCGATCCATGTGTCTGCCCCCCCGATCTCGGAACCTGTGTGTGTGAGCGGAAGCCGACGTTGAGGCTGTTGCAGAAGAGGGCGGTCCGGCCCTCAGCTGAAGAAGTGAACCGCAACCCGCGGGCGCGCTCTGCGCAACTGCGGGTGGCCATCCGGACCGATGTGCCCACGAGTGCGGTGCGCGTGCAGAAACGGTAGCTGAAGGAGAGCCTGACGATGTCCACAACACAGGATAAACCGAGGTCGGGGGTGGCAGAGATGGCGAAGGAGCTCAGCCTGCCGGGAGCCGTCCTTCAGAAGTGGGGCCCGTGGCTGGCCCTGGTGTGCATCCTGGGCGCCGGGCTGTTCGTGGCCTGGGCCAAGATGGACACCACCCAGCTGACCTACGAGGTCCATCAGTTACGCGCCGAGCAGGCGCAATTGCAGCGGGAGCAGCGATTGCTGGTCTCCGATCTAGCCACCCTCAAATCCCCGGCCTATCTCAGCGACAAGGCGGGCGAACTTGGACTGGAAGAACCACCGCCTGGTGTGGTGATCCGCGTGGAGTAACCCGGTGATCGGACGCCGAACGCACAACGACCTCTCTACTCGGCGTCCACCGACAGGGCCACACCAGGCCGCCGCCGGTCAAACGGTCGTTCGCTGGCGTACGAGCGCCCTGCTGATCTTCTTCGCCCTGTGTTTTGCGTTGCTGCTCTACCGGGTCGTCAACCTGATGCTGCTCCCCGACGAGCAACTCGACGCCCGCATCACCCGACAGTACGAGAGTGCCATCGTGCTGCAGCCCAAGCGGGGCGCCATCCTGGACCGAAATCGTCACGAGATGGCCGTCTCGGTGACGCTGGATTCCGTATTCGCCGACCCATCCCTCATCGAGGATCCCGAAAGTATTGCTGACTCACTGGCGCCGGTGCTCGGCCTGCCTGCTGAAGAGCTGTTGCAGAAGCTGCGTCTGGAGCGGAAGTTCGTGTGGTTGCTCCGGCAGGTCGACCCGGCGGTGAGCCAGCAAGTTCGGGACCTTCACATCCGCGGCGTGCGCGTCACACCCGAAGCCAAGCGCACCTATCCCAGCGGAGCCCTGGCGGGCCAGCTGCTGGGTTTCGTGGGTATCGACGGCAACGGGCTCGAGGGGCTCGAGTCGCGATACGAAGAGATCCTGATGGGGGAGAAGGAGACCTACGTCTCCCTCCGCGATGGGCGACGGCGCAACATCACCCCCGAGGGGGTCGTGGTCAAGCGCTCCACGGAGGGGCACTCGATCACGCTGAGCCTGGACAGCCGGATCCAGTTCATCGCCGAGCAGGCGCTGGGCCGGGCGGTGGAGCAATACACCCCCACCAGCGCCTTTGCCATCGTGATGGACCCGCGTAACGGCGATGTCCTGGCGATGGCCAACGCGCCGGAGTTCGAGCCCGGCCGTTTCCGGGAGTTCGACCGGCGGGCCTACCGCAACTTCGCCGTGGCGGATACCTTCGAGCCCGGCTCGGTGATGAAGCCCTTCCTGGTGGCGCTGGCGCTGGACCAGGGGGACATCCAGCCAGGGCAGGAGTATCACTGCGAGAATGGCCGGTACCGCATCGGCCGCAACACCATCCACGACACGCACGAGTACGGCGTGATGCCCATCGAGGAGATCATCCAGGTCTCGAGCAACATCGGCTCGGCCAAGATCGCCGAGGACATGGGTGCCGAGTCTCTGTACGACGGGTACGCCCGGTGCGGCTTCGGGCGGGTCACAGGAATCGACCTGTCCGGCGATTCGCGGGGCATCTTCCGGCACTGGAAGAACTGGCGTCGCATCGGCCTGGCGACCCACGCCTTTGGCCAGGGCATGTCCGTCACCGGGATCCAGCTAGCTGCGGCCCTATCGGCCATCGCCAACGGGGGGACGCTCTACCAGCCCCGCATCATCCTCGACGTGCGTGACCGGAATGGCCAACTCGTCGATTCCCGGGAACCGGTGCAGGTGGACAGCCCGTTCGACGCGGAAGCTGCCGCCCACGTCCGCGGCATGATGGGGCTGGTGGTGGAAGAGGGGGGCACGGGGACCCGGGCCCGGCTGGATCACTACACATGCGGCGGCAAGACCGGCACCGCCCAGAAGGTCAATTCGGCAACCGGCAGGTACGACCAGAGTCTCTGGACGAGTTCCTTCATCGGCTTCGCGCCGCTGGAGAACCCGCGGGTCGTGGTGGTGGTGGTGGTCAACGAGCCCCAGGGCAAGCACTACGGCGGCACGGTCGCCGGTCCCGTGTTCAAGGAGATCGCGACCCGCAGCTTGAAGACGCTGGGCGTGCCGCCGCTAGTCGATGCCATCGCCGCCCTACCCATCGAGGCGCCTCCGATCCCCGAAGAGGTCGTCGTGCAGACGATCCAGGACGACGCGATGGTGGAGGTCCCGGTAGGGCTATCGGCCGACACGCCAGCAGGCGATCTGACCGATGATCTGGCGGATCAAGCGCGTATGCCCGATCTGGAAGGGCGGACGATGCGCATGGCGCTGCGGGAGCTGCACAACCCGACGCTGGATGTGCGGGTGGAGGGGACCGGGTTGCTCGTCAGCCAGACCCCGCCCCCTGGCGCGCCGCTGAGGGATGGAGACCCGGTGACCCTGGCCTTCGCGGAGGCCCGGCCCTGATGCCCGCCGGCCACCTGGACGTGGAGGCGGCGGTCCGGCTGCTTCCGGATGCCCGTGTATTCGGCGCGGCCGGGGGGGACATCGCCTCGCTGGCCTATGACTCCCGCGCCGTCGTGCCCGGAAGCTTGTTCGCGGCCATCCCAGGGAGCGCGGCGGATGGCCATCGGTTCATCCCCGATGCGTTGGCGGCCGGAGCGGCGGTGATCCTCTCCGAGCGTGAACCCGAGGAGCCGTTGCCCCCCGGTGTGACCGGCCTGGTCGTGGCCGACTCGCGGCGTGCGCTGGCTGCCCTGGCGGCCTCGTACTACGGTGATCCGGGGGACCGCATGGCCCTCGTGGGGATCACCGGAACCAACGGCAAGACCAGCATCACCTACATGCTGGAGAAGATCCTCACCCGCGGCGGTGAGACCGTCGGAGCCATCGGCACGACGGGTTTCCGGCTGTCGGGGCGGACCAAGCCCGCCACCCACACGACCCCCGAGGGGCCGGAGTTGCAGCGGCAGCTCGCCGAAGCCGCCGAGGCAGGCGCCTCCGCGGTGGTGATGGAGATCAGTTCGCACGGGCTGGAGCAGGGGAGAGCCGTCGGGTGCCCACTGGACGTGGCGGCGTTCACCAACCTGAGCCGCGACCATCTGGATTACCACGGAGACATGGACCTCTATTTCGGGGCCAAGTGCCGCATCGTCACCGAACTACTCCACGACAGCGAAAAGGCGGATCGGTGGCTGGTCGTCAATGTGGATGATCCGCGCGGCGAGCAGATGGCTGCCCTGTGGCCCCGGGTTATCCGCACCTCGGCTCGCGAAGGCGACGCGGACGTGCGGCCGGTGGACGTACATTGTGATCTGGCCGGGATCCACGGCGTCATCGCGACCCCCGCAGGGACCTTCGAGCTGGATTCGCCGCTGGTGGGGCAGTTCAATCTGGCCAACATCGCGGTGGCCGTGGGGATCGCCACGGCCCTGAAGGTGCCGGTGGAGGAGATGGCCGCCGGGCTGCGCTCCTTGCGCCGCATCCCCGGACGGCTGGAGCCGGTGGAGTGGTCCCGCGGATCCCTCGATGACGACGACGCGCCGCGGGTGCTGGTGGACTACGCCCACACCAGCGACGCGCTGCAGCGGGTTCTGGAATCCCTGCGGCCCCTAGTGACGGCCCGCATCTGGACCGTTTTTGGCTGCGGTGGAGATCGGGATCGGGGCAAGCGCGAGCTGATGGGGGCGGCGGCAGCGGGGGGCTCGGACCAGCTGGTCGTCACCAGCGACAACCCGCGCAGCGAGGATCCCCAGGCCATCATCGACGACATCCTGCCCGGCGTCCGCGCGGGAGGGACGCCATTCCACGTGGAGGTGGACCGGCGGCAGGCCATCGAATACGCCATAACTCATGCCGATCCGGCGGATCTGGTGCTCGTCGCTGGCAAGGGCCACGAGCGCGTTCAGGTGGTTGGAGAGACGGAGATCCCGTTCGTGGATCAGGCAGTGGCCCTGCAGGCCCTGCGCATGAGGTCGGGAATATGAATACATCCTTCGCCCCGCCGTTCAAGTTCGCTGGACCGCAACTGCTGGCCGCGGTCAATGGCGGGGTGGAGGGTGTATTCGGGGAGGGTGACTGGACGGTCACGACCGACTCCCGGCAGGCCGAGAGCGGACGGATCTTCATCGCCCTGGCCGGGGAGAACTTCGATGGGCACCGGTTCGTGCCCGACGTCCTGGATCGGGAAGGCACGGGAGTGCTCGTGGCCGCCGATCACGCGCCGGATCCGGAGGCGCTCCCGCCGGGCCACATCCGCATCACCGTGGATGACACCCTCCACGCCCTGGGTGACCTGGCGCTGGAGGCGCGGCGCACCGCCGAGGTGCCCGTCATCGGCCTGACCGGCTCCAGCGGCAAGACGACCACCAAGGAGATGCTGGCGTCGATCCTCGGATTGACCTCGCCGGGGCTGGCGACCCGGGGCAATTACAACAACCTGGTAGGGCTGCCCATGACCCTGCTGCGCCTGCGGCCGGAACACGCCTGGATGGTCCTGGAGATGGGGATGAATGCCCCGGGCGAGATCCGCAGGCTGTCGCAGATCGGCGAGCCCACCATCCGGCTGATCACCAACGTGGCCCCGGCTCACCTGGAGCGGATCGGCACGGCGGACGACGTGGCCCGCGCCAAGGGGGAGCTGTTCGAGACGGCCCGGGCGGGCGATCTGCTGGTGGTCAACGCCGACGATCCGCGCAGCTCGATCTTCCCGCGGCCCATCGGGACCCGTGAGATCCACTTCGGCGAGGCGCCGGCGGCGGACGTGCGGATCATCCGCTCCGAGCTGCAGGGCTGGCGGGGGAGCCGCACATGGCTGTCCCTGTCCGGGCGGGAGCTGGAGTGCGAGATCCCGCTGCCGGGGAGGCACAACATCCATAACGCGGCGGCGGCCGCAGCGGCTGCATGGGCCGCCGGCTCATCGGTGGAGGCCATCCGGGAGGGGCTGGCCGCTGTGGTTCCCGTCGCCGGCCGGATGTCGGTGGTGGAGCTGGGCGAGGTCGTGCTGCTGGATGACGCCTACAACTCCAATCCGAGGTCGGCTACCGCCGCGCTGGAGACCCTGGTGTCGGCCAACGGTGGCCGCCGTGTCGCCGTGCTGGCGGACATGCTCGAGCTGGGGCCGACCGGGCCCGAACTGCACGCCGAGGTTGGGAACAAGGCCGCCGATCTCGGGGTCGATCTGCTGGTGGCCACCGGCCCGCTGAGCCACCACATGGTCGACGCTGCGGCGGATGCTGGCATGGAACAGCGGGCCATCTGGTGTGAGGACGTGGAGGAGATCGTGGATCTCCTGGACGGCTGGTTGACGGACGGGGACCGAGTGCTCGTCAAGGGATCGAGGGGTATGCGGATGGAGCGCGTGATCGACGGACTGAAGGAGAGACGCTCGTGCTGACCTGGCTCGAAAACCTGACCGAGGCGGCAAGTTTCCTGCGGATATTCGGGTACCTGTCCGTCCGTTCGGCCTTTGCCCTGACCACATCGCTGGTCATCGCCTGGTTCCTGTACCCCAGCTTCATCGCCTGGCTGCAGAAGGTGCGCGCCGGCCAGTCCATCCGCTCGGACGGCCCGGAGTCGCACCAGCAGAAGGCGGGCACCCCCACCATGGGCGGGGCGCTGATGCTGTTCGCCATCGTGGTGGCAGGTGTGCTGTGGGCGCGGCCCGAAGAACCCAAGGTCTGGGCAGTGCTGATCATCGCCGTGAGCTTCGCCGCCATCGGCTTCGTGGACGATTACAAGAAGGTGGCCAAGCGGGACAGCGCAGGCCTGTCCGGCAAGATCCGCCTGATCCTGGAGTTCGGCATCTCGGGCGCCGTGGTGTTCTGGCTGGTCTACACCGGCAAGATCGATACCGCCGTGCCCGTGCCCTTCATGAAGGGGCTGATGCTCGAGCTGTCCTGGGGGTACATCGCCTTCGCGGCGTTCGTGATCGTGGCCTTCGCCAACGCCGTCAACCTCACCGATGGCCTGGACGGGTTGGCCATCGGTCCGGTGATGACGTCGATGGTGGCGATGGGGATCCTGGCGTACATCGCCGGGCATTATGGCTACGCGACCTACCTGAACATCCCCTACGTGGCCGGCTCTGGTGAACTGGTGATCCTGGCGGTGGCCGTATTCGGGGCCGGGCTGGGGTTCCTGTGGTTCAACACCTTCCCGGCGACGGTGTTCATGGGGGATACGGGGTCCCTGCCCCTCGGCGGGATGTTGGGCGTGATGGCGGTGGTGACCCGCAACGAGCTGGCCGTGGTGATCCTGGGCGGCATCTTCGTGATGGAGGCCGTGTCGGTGGTGGTGCAGGTGGCCAGCTTCAAGCTGACGGGCAAGCGCGTATTCAAGATGGCCCCGTTCCACCACCACCTGGAGCTGATTGGATGGGAGGAGCCCAAGATCATCGTGCGCTTCTGGATCATCTCGGTGGTCCTGGCGGCGATGGCGTTGCTGACGCTGAAGATGAGGTAGCAGAGCAGTGGAGCTGAGCGGCAAGAAGGTATTGATCGTGGGGCTCGCCCGTAGCGGCATGGCCGCGGCGCGGCTGTGCGCCCAGGAGGGGGCCCGGGTCACCGCCACGGACCTGCGCACCGCCGAGCAGCTGGGCCCGGATGCCCGGCGGCTGGCGGAGCTGGGCGTCACCCTGGAGCTGGGGCAGCACCCACAGAAGATCTTCAAGGCAGCCGATGTCATCGTGCTCAGCCCCGGCGTCCCGCCCGAGCAACCGCAGGTCGCCGCGGCATCGGCGGCAGGGATCCCGGTGGTGGGCGAGCTGGAGCTGGCCGCCTCCCGGCTCACCTGCCCGGTGGTGGCCATCACCGGCACCAACGGCAAATCCACCACCACGACCTTCGCCGGTGACCTGCTGGAGCGGGCGGGGATGGATCCCTTCGTGGGCGGCAATCTGGGGATTCCACTCAGTGATGGTGTGCGGGAGGGCTCGTTCAGCTCGGCGGTCCTGGAGGTCAGCTCCTTCCAGCTGGAGACGGCTCCCACCTTCCATCCGCAGGTGGCCGCCATGTTGAACCTGGCCGAGGATCACCTGGACCGCTACCCGAGTTTTGACGCCTACCGGCAGGCCAAGGAGCGTATCTACGCCAACCTGAAAGGCACCGATACGGTGGTCTACAACGCCGCGGACCCGCTGGTGTGCGAGACCGTCGCCACCCTGCCGTCCCGGCCCCTGGCGTTCTCGCTGGCGGACCATGGGCGGGACGGGGCCTTCCAGCAAGGCGGCCGCGTCATCTTGCGCGAGTCGGGTGAGAGCCGGGAACTGGCTCTGGATGGCTTCCGCGTGGCCGGCAGCCACAACGTCGAGAATCTGCTGGCCGCCCTGCTGTGTGTCCGTGCCCTGGGGGTGGATCCGTCCCTGCTGGAGCAGGCCCTACCCCACCTGCATGGATTGCCCCATCGTATGGAGTGGATCCGCGAGGTGGGGGGCGTCCACTGGTACAACGACAGCAAGGGCACCAATGTGGCGTCGACGGCCAAGACCCTCGAGGGTACGGACCGGCCGACGGTGCTGCTGCTGGGGGGCAAGGACAAGGGCGGCGATTACGGACCGCTGTTGCGTCTGATGGATGGCCGCGTGCGCAACGCGGTGCTCTATGGGCAGTCGGCGCCGATCATCGAGGCGGCGCTGGCCGATTGCCCCGTTCCGTACGAGACCGTCGAAGATCTCCCGGCCGCGGTGGCCCGCGCCGCCGTACACGCGCGCCCCGGGGACCTGGTGCTGCTGAGCCCGGCCTGCTCCAGCTACGACCAGTTCGACAACTACGAGCAGCGCGGCGACCTGTTCCGTGACCTGGTGGAGGCCCTCGGATGAGCCGCAAGAATCAGGGGATGGATCCCATCCTGTTGACGACGATCCTGGTGCTCGTGGCGCTGGGCATCGTGATGGTGTACTCGTCGGGGGGCATCTACGCCGCGGACCTGTACGGCAACGAGATGCACTTCCTCAGCCGCCAGCTGATCTTCGCGGTGCTGGGGCTCGCCTTCATGCTCGTCGCCGCCAAGGTGCGCTACCAGATCTTCAAGCGCTGGACCTACCCCATCCTCGGCGGTGTGCTGCTGTTGCTGATCGCGGTGCTCGTCCCCGGCGTAGGCAGCACCATGGGCGGCGCCACCCGCTGGCTGAACATGGGGAGCTTCTACCTGCAGCCGTCGGAGATGGCCAAGTTCGCCCTGGTGCTCTACCTGGCCTACTCGCTGGAGAAGAAGCAGCCCCAGATCGGGACGTTCTCCATCGGCATCCTGCCCCACCTGATCGTCGTGGGCCTGACCCTGATGCTGATTTTGGTGGAGCCGGACTTCGGCACCACCGCGGTGCTGGCGGCGATCCTGTTCGCGATGATGTTTGTTGCCGGCACCCGGCTCGTGCACCTGGGCGGGATCTTCGCTGCTGCGCTGCCGTTGGCGGCCGTGGCGCTGATGGGCGCCGAGTACCGGCGCAAGCGGCTGATGGCATTCCTCGACCCCTGGGCCGATCAGGCGGACAGCGGATTCCAGATCATCCAGAGCTGGCTGGCCTTCCACAACGGGGGGGCGTTCGGCACGGGGCTGGGTGCCGGGACCCAAAAATTGTTCTACCTGCCCGCGGCCCACACCGATTTCATCTTCAGCGTGGTGGGTGAGGAGCTGGGATTCTGGGGGGTGCTGCTGACCCTGGGATTGTTTGGCGTGTTCATCTATCGCGGAACCCGTCTGGCGGGCCGCGCACCGGACCTGTTCGGCCGGCTGCTGGGCACGGGGATCACCTTCGTGATCGGCCTTCAGGCGGTCATCAACATGATGGTGGTCACCGGCCTGCTGCCCACGAAGGGGCTGACGCTGCCCTTCGTCAGCTACGGCGGCTCGTCGCTGGTGGCCTATTTGTTCATGGTCGGGGTGTTGCTCAACATCGGCTCCCAGCAATCCGCCGGTAATCGGCGGGTGGATGGGGGAAGCACGACACAGAAGCGATGGTCCCCCGTGCGTGGGGGGGATCGCCGATGAGCAGGAGCTGGGTCATCGCGGGTGGCGGTACGGGCGGGCACTTCTTCAGCGGAGTGGCCATCGGCGAGGCGATCCTGCAGCAGGATCCGGACAGCCGGGTCGTGTTCGTCGGGACCGCCAACGGCATCGAGGGCCGTACCTCCCTGCGGGATCAGCTGGATATTCGCTACATCACCGTTTCGGGCATCAAGGGCAAGGGGGTGGGCGCCCGGGCGCTGGCCATGGCCCGGCTGCCGATGGCGTTGCTACAGAGCCTGGCGATCCTCCGCGAGGTCAAGCCGGTTTGCGTGATCGGGGTGGGGGGCTATGCCTCTGGCCCGGTGCTGGCGGCGGCCAAGCTGGTGCGGTGCCGCACCGCTGTGATGGAGCAAAACAGCGTTCCCGGGCTGACCAACAAGCTGCTGTCTCGACTGGTGGACCGGGTGTTCCTGGGATTCCACGAGGCGCGGGAGCACTTCCCGGCCGGGGACATGCACTACGTGGGTAATCCCATCCGGCTGGGGATGGTGCAACAGCTGACCGCGGGGGAGGAGAGGGCGCCGGCAAGGGAGGGATTCCACCTGCTGGTGTTCGGCGGATCCCAGGGGGCCCACCACATCAACACGGCGATGGTGGACGCGATCCCCCGACTGAGCCCCGATTTGCGGGAGCGGCTGGTCCTGACGCACCAGACGGGCAAGGCGGACGAGGAGCTGGTGCGGGAGGGGTACGCGCAGGCCGGTTGCGAGGCCCGGGTGTTGCCATTCATCGAGGAGATGGCGGCCGAGTACCGCCGGGCGGACCTCATCGTCTGCCGGGCCGGTGCGCTGACCGTCGCCGAGATGACCATCTGCCGCCGGCCGGCGATCCTCGTGCCGTTCCCGTACGCCATCTACAACCATCAAGAACTCAATGCACGCACGCTGGCGGACCACGGCGCCGCCCGCCTGCTGCTGGACGCGGACCTGACCGGAGAGAGTCTGGCCGCCGAGATCGAAGCCCTCGCCGGCGACGGGGAAGCCCTGGCGGCGATGGCTCATCAGGCGGGGGAGATGGGCCGTCCACAGGCGGGGGAGGACGTAGTGAATCAGTGTCTGGAGCTCATCGGAGCGGACCGGAGGTCGAGATGAAGGGATTGTTCCGACGTACCCGCCGCGTGCATTTCGTCGGCATCGGTGGCATCGGCATGAGTGGGATCGCCGAGGTGCTCATCAACCTGGGATACGAGGTATCCGGGTCGGATCTGCGCGAGAGCGAGACCACCCGCCGATTGGCCAAGCTGGGGGCCACCATCGAACAGGGCCACCACCCGCAGAACGTGGAGGGGGCCCACGTGGTGGTGACCAGTACGGCGGTCAAAACGGACAACCCGGAGGTCGTGGCGGCCAGCGAACGGGGCATCCCGGTCATCCCGCGGGCGGAGATGCTGGCCGAGCTGATGCGCATGAAGCACGGCCTGGCGGTGGCGGGTAGCCACGGCAAGACCACGACCACGTCGCTGCTGGCCCACTGCCTGGCAGCGGGGAACCTGGACCCGACGGTCGTGGTGGGCGGCCGCCTCAACTCCCTGGGGAGCAACGCCAAGCTGGGCGACGGGGACTATCTGGTGGCCGAAGCGGACGAGAGCGACGGCTCGTTCCTCAAGCTGTCGCCCACCATCGCCGTGGTCACCAATATCGATCCGGAACACCTGGACCACTACGGCACCTTCGAGGCGTTGACCCAGGCCTTCTTGGATTTCATCAACAAGGTGCCGTTCTACGGCGCGGCGGTGATCTGCCTGGATCATCCGGTGATCCAGCGCATCATTCCCCAGATCCACAAGCGGTACATCACCTTCGGGCTGACCAGCCAGGCCGAGGTCCACGCCGTCGACCTGCACTTCGATGGCGCCACGAGCAACTTCACGGTGATGCACAACGACCGCTGGCTGGGCAACATCGAGCTGCAGATGCCCGGCCGCCACAACGTCCTCAACGCCCTGGCCTGCGTGGCGGCCAGTCTGGAACTGGACATCCCGTTCAAGGTGGTGCGGCGGGCGCTCAATGCGTTCGACGGCGTGTCCCGGCGCTTCACCACCCGGGGGGCCGCGGGCGGTGTCACGGTCATCGATGACTACGGGCACCATCCGGTGGAGATCCGTTCCACCCTACAGGCGGCCAGGGAGGGGTACGGCCGGCGCATCATCAGCGTGTTCCAGCCCCACCGCTTCAGCCGGGTTCGTGACCTGCGCGAAGAGTTCATGAGCGCGTTCAACGACACGGACATCCTGGTGGTGACCGATGTCTACGCCGCCGGGGAGAGCCCCCTGGAGGGGGTCACGGGGGAGAGCTTGTTCCGGGGCCTGCGGGAGCACGGCCACAAGAACGCGGTCTACCTGCCGAGCCGGGAGGAGATCGTCGAATTCCTGATGGATACGGTCAACAAGGGCGACATCGTCATCACGCTGGGCGCCGGGGACATCAACGGCGTGGCGGACGAGTTGCTGGAACGCCTCAAGGATCGGGTGGACGAGGAGAATGAAGGCTAGCCTGCGACGAGCGCTCCGGGAGCAGAGGCGTGGACCGCGCCTCGGCGACGAGCTGCGCCAGCAGTTGCTGGATCTCGAGGTGGGAGACGTCCTCTTCGATACGCCGGTAGCGCCATGGACCGCCTTCCGCACGGGGGGCAATGCCGAGGCGCTGGTGGAGGTACGGGACGGGGCCTGCTGGTCTCGCCTGCTCGCCTGGTGCCGCAAACACCGCATGCCGGTGCTGACGCTGGGCCAAGGCAACGGGGTGGTGGTGCGGGAGGGCGGGCTCTCCGGCCTTGCCGTGCGCGGCGCCAATCCCGGCGGGATCCGTCGCACAGATGAGGACGGTGGGGCCGTCGGCGGCGTGGCCCGCGTGCTCGTGGATGCCAGTGCCAGCCTCACGCGGTTGGCGGCCTTTGCCGATGGAGAGGGATTGGCCGGACTGGAGCCTTTGCGCGGGCAGCCGGGGACCGTCGGCGGCCTGTTGCGCCGCCACTGGGGCCGATGCCGCGGGTCGGTGGCCTCGGTGGCCACCACCGGCGGACGGGGTGAGGTCAAGGTGCGGTCCACCGAAGAAATCCAGAACCAGGGGCCCCAGTTCGACGTGCCCCTACGTACGGCCATTGTCTGGTGTGTCTTTTCGCTGGAGAAGGCCAGCAAGCCGTTGTTCGTGCCGGCCGACGAACCGGAACGGGACGGGGAGTCTGGCGACAGCGATGGTAGAATTCGGATCTTCGACGATCCGGATCAGCTGTGCGCCTCGGATATCCTCAAGGGGTTGGATTTACGGGCAATTCGGCTGCGAAGCGTGCTCATCGATGGCGATGATCCAAACGTGGCCATCAACCATGGAGATGGCACGACGCGCGATCTCCTGTCGCTGACGAAGTACCTCAAGGAGAGGGCTTCCAGCGACGCAAATGTAGAGTTCAAGGAGGTTTTTCGGGTTACTGGTAATAAATGATCGATGTTGGCGCGATTCACATTGACAAATGTGAGCGGAAATTACCATGATTACGTTCGATGCAGTAGCTGCGAAGTAGAGGCGGAACCTGAAGATGCAGCAGGGGTTGAAGCAGAAAGTAGCCGTCCTGATCGGCGGGCTGGGGAGCGAACGCGAGGTCTCACTGAAGAGCGGTCGCGCGGTCGCCGCGGCCCTGTCATCCCGCGGACACGAGGTGGTCGAAATCGACGCCGGTCGTGAGCTACCCGGGCAACTCCGGGACGCAGGCGCGACGGTGGTGGTGAGCCTTCTCCACGGTACCTACGGCGAGGACGGATGTGTGCAGGGGCTGCTCGAGGTTCTGGGGATTCCCTACTCCGGCAGCGGCGTGCTGGCCTCCGCCCTGACGATGGACAAGGTGCTGACCAAGCGCCTGCTGCAGTACGAGGGGTTCACCGTAGCCCCCGATGTGGTGCTGGAACCCGCCGATATCCGCGCCGGAAACGTGCAAATCCCCTTCGAGCTGCCCGTGGTGGTCAAGCCATCGGCCGAAGGTTCGTCGGTGGCCACGTTCGTCGTCCAGCAGCCCGAAGAACTCGAAACCGCCCTGCAGGCAGCGGCGGAGCGAGGGCGTGTGCTGGTGGAGGCCTTCGTCCCCGGCCCCGAGGTCACGGTGGCCATCCTCAACGGCCGGGCGATGCCCCCCGTCGAGATCCGGCCCCGCGAGGGTTTCTACGACTATCGCAACAAGTACACCCGGGGCTGCACGTCCTACATCTGCCCGGCCGAGATCAGCGTGGAGATGTCGGACTCGGTCCAGAGGCTGGCGCTGCGCGCCTGCGAATTGACCGGCGTGGAAGGGGTCGCCCGGGTGGATTTCATGGCCGGGGGTGAAGACGGCCCGGTGATCCTGGAGATCAACACCATTCCAGGGATGACCGAGCTTTCCCTGGTGCCGATGGCCGCGCGTGAAGCGGGCTACTCCTTCGAGGATGTGGCCGAGATGATCCTGTCGAGCGCTCGCCTGCGCAAGGTGGAGGAGGAACGGTGAGCGTTCTCGACTCCCAGCAGGTTGGGCGCCGCACCGGCAACCGGCGGGTCCGTCAGAAGACCTCTCTGTGGGACACGCTGCGCCAGGACAGTGGGCGCTGGCGCGCGACCCAGCAGCACAAGAAGGTCAAGCAGCAGCCTCGGGTGGCCCACCGGCGGCAGGCGAGCGAATCCGGATCCCGGGCAGCGGCCACACTGGGTACTGTGATCGAGCGCGTCCTCGAGGGCATGGTCGATCTGCTGGGGATGTTCGGCGGACTGTTGATGGCCTGTGGACGCTGGTCCGGGATCGCCGCGATGAAGTGCCTGATGTTCACTGGCACCGTACTGGTCACCCTGGCTGCGTGGTCCTGGGCGGCGGCGCTGTGGGCGCTGCGACTCCTGGGCGCGGGCATCATCGCTGCGACTCCCCACGTGCTACGGGGGGTAGTCGTCTCCGCCATCGCGGGCCGGGACGGGGCCAAGGCCTCCGCCAAGGCCTCGGTACGCATCAGCCGCCATGTGGCTGTGCAGACCCAGGTGCGGATGCGCAACCAGGCCGACTACATGAAGGACGGCATGCCGGACGTGCGCAGCGGCATGAGCGATGTCCGGCAGGGCGCTCACTGGCTGCGCCGGTTGGTGGCCCGCGCCCTGCTGGTGGCCCGCAAGCGGGGCTGGCTCTCCTGGCCCGGTTGGCGGCCCGCCTTCCGCGCGGCCGGTACGGGGCTGGTGATGGGTGGCACGGGGGTGGCCGTGGCCGCCGCCGCCCTGTTCGGCCCGCCTGCTGTCCAGGAGACGGACGCGCTGGACGTGCAGGAGATCGCCGTCAGCGGTGGGTCCCGCGTGCCCGTCGAGGACATCTTGAGGGCGGCGGCGGTCGAGGAGGGGGACAACCTGACCACCATCGACCTGGAGCGGGTGGCCGACGACGTGCGGGCCCTGCCCTGGATCGAGTCCGTGTCCCTGCGCCGGCGTTATCCGGATCGATTCGTCATCACGGTGGTGGAACGGCAGCCCGCGCTGATCCTGGCGGACGGCGATCTGTGGTTCGTCGATCACCACGGCGAGGTATTCAAGCGGGTCGAGTCCGGTGAATGGATGGACCTGCCGCTGGTCACCGGACTGACCCTCGAAGACCGGGTCAACGATCCAGACGGGAGCCGGGACCGGCTCGTTGAGGCGGTCCGGTTGACCCAGGTGGTGGAGGAATCGAGCAGCCTGGATTCGGAAGATATCGGCGAGTTGCGGCTCGACGCGGACGGCTTCGGCCTGCTCACGTCGCGGGAAGGCGTGGCGTTGCACCTGGACGCGGCGGAGTACCGGACGGGGCTCGAACGGCTGGACACCTTGCTGGAGCGTGACCTGCTCAGCCTCAACGCGGTCAGTTCCGTGGACCTGGCGCTGAGTAACCAGGTCGTGGCCACCCGAAAGGTGGAACTATGACCAAGCAAAACCTACTGGTGGGCCTGGACATCGGCACGACCAAGATCGCGTCCATCGTGGGCGAGGAAGGCGACGCCGGCCTGGATATCGTCGGCATCGGGACCCATCCCAGCGAGGGGCTGCGCAAGGGGGTCGTGATCAACATCGAGGCCACCGTCGACTCCATCAAGCAGGCGGTGGAAGAGGCCGAGCTGATGGCGGGCTGCGAGATCACCTCGGTCTTCGTCGGCATCGCCGGGGGGCACATCCGGTCCCTCAATTCCCAGGGTACGGTGGCCATCAAGGACCGGGAGGTCACGGACCTGGACGTGGCGCGGGTGCTCGATACGGCACAGGCCGTCGCCATCCCCATGGACCGGGAGCTGATCCACATCATCCCCCAGGAGTACATCGTCGACGACCTGGAGGGCATCAAGGACCCGCGGGGCATGCGGGGGGTCCGGCTGTCGGCCAAGGTGCACATCGTCACCGGTGCGGTGACCTCGGCGCAGAACATCGTCAACTGTTGCAACAAGGCCAACCTCAACGTGCGGGACATCGTGCTGGAGCAGTTGGCTTCCAGCGAAGCGGCGCTGACGCCGGACGAGCGGGATCTGGGAGTGATGCTGGTGGACATCGGCGGCGGCACCACCGACATCGCCGTGTTCATCGACGGGTCCGTGGTCCACACCAGCGTGTTGGCGCTGGGCGGGGACCACATCACCCACGACATCGCCTACGGGTTGCGCACGCCGGGCACGGAAGCAGAGAAGATCAAGCAGAAGTTCGGCTGTGCCATGGCCGCGATGGTGGACGACGACAACAAGTTCGAGGTGGAGTCGGTGGGCGGGTCCAACAACCGGACGGCCGATCGGAACACGCTGGCGGAGATCATCGAACCCCGGGTGACCGAGATCCTGGGGCTGGTACAGCAGGAACTGGTTCGCACCGGGCTGGAAGACCATCTACCGGCCGGCGTCGTGTTGACCGGGGGGTCGGTGATCCTGCCGGGCATACCCGAGCTCGCCGAGCGCATCTTCGGGATGCCCGCCCGGCGTGGGGTTCCCATGGGAGTGGGCGGGCTGACGGAGGTCATCTCGAGCCCCATCTTTGCCACCGGCGTGGGGCTGGTGAAGTTCGGGCTGGCGCACGAGCAGGATGATCAGCGTCTGAGAGGCCAATCACCGTCGTTCTTCAACGGTGTGAAGGATCGAATGAAGGAGTGGAGTCGGACATTTTTCTAGGAGCAATTCCTAAAGGGTCAACGGTACAGGGCAAACGGACTGAGGCAGGGTAGCTGAGGCAGAAGGGCGGGCAAGATGGCAATTTCATTCGCGGACGATCCGGAACGTCGTCCCCAGGCGGTGATCAAGGTTATCGGGGTTGGCGGCGGCGGCGGAAACGCTGTCAACACGATGATCGCTTCCGGGCTGCAGAGCGCGGAGTTCATCACCTCGAACACGGACGCGCAGGCGCTTGGGCGGTCGCTGGCGCAGCGTAAGATCCAGCTGGGTGACGAGATCACCGGCGGGTTGGGTGCCGGGGCGCGTCCAGAGATCGGACGGCAGGCAGCCGAGGAGACGCAGGAGGAGATCCGGCAGATCCTCGACGGCTCGGACATGGTCTTCGTCACCGCCGGTATGGGCGGCGGCACGGGTACCGGCGCGGCACCGGTCATCGCGGCCGAGGCCAAGAACGCCGGCGCGCTGACCGTGGGCGTGGTCACCAAGCCGTTCAACTTCGAGGGCAAGAAGCGGCGTCGGCAGGCGGACCAGGGCATCCGCGAGCTGCGCGAGGTGGTGGACACGCTGATCGTGATCCCCAACCAGCGGCTGCTGAGCATCGCCGGCGAGCAGACCTCGATGAAGGACGCCTTCCGCAAGGCCGACGAGGTGCTGCTGCACGCGGTCAAGGGCATCGTCGAGCTGATCACGGTGGAAGGCATCATCAACGTGGACTTCGCCGACGTACGCACCATCATGAGCAACCAGGGGCTGGCGCTGATGGGCTTCGGCATGGCCTCGGGCAAGCTCAAGGCGGTGGAAGCGGCCCAGCGCGCCATCTCCAGCCCGCTGCTGGACGAGATCAGCATCACCGGCGCCACCGGCATCCTGATCAACATCACCGGCAACAGCGACCTCAAGCTCTACGAGGTCAACGAGGCGGCGACGCTGGTCCAGGAGGAGGCGCACGAGGACGCCGAGATCATCTTCGGCTGGGTCGTGGACGACAGCATGGGCGACGAGGTGCAGGTGACGGTCATCGCCACCGGCTTCGCCCAGGAGGAGGAGGCGGTCAACCCCAACGCGCCTCCCATCAGCCAGGTCTTCCGGCCGGTGCCCCCGCGCACCCAGTCGGTGAGCCCCTGGGGCACGGTGCGGGATCCGATGGACATCCCCACGGCGGTGCGTGAAAAGCGGTTGATCCAGGAGACCGCCGACACGGTCACGGCTAGCCACAACAGTCTGCTCAGCCGCGACCCCCAGGAGGTGGTGGACAAGCAGATGGATCTGGACATGAGCGAATTCGATCGGCCGGCATACATCCGGAAGATGGCGGACTGATCGCAACGGACGAGGTGGCCGGCCGACCGGCTGCCCAGAAACGGGGCGTGGTGCGGTTGCAGGCACGCGGAGGTAGCGACGGCAGTGAACGCAGACGCAGGAGCAGGAGCCGAGAGACCCGCCTAGCGGGAGGAAACGGCAGCAGACGCAGCAGCAGTAGCGGACGCAGAAGTTGATGTAGGACGGCCAAGGAAGGCTTCCACACCCGGGGGGGCGGGGGGTGGGGCCCCACCCCGCCGGGGGGGGGGGGGGGGGGGGGGGAAAAACCCCCCAGGGGCCGGGCGGGGGGGCGG
>CAZDDH010000032.1:0-12424 GCA_964504165.1 uncultured Rickettsiales bacterium
GTGTTCTTGTCGACCAAGCTCGTGTGCCGCAACGATCATATGCCCTCTTCCGTCGACGAATACTGCCCTGACACGACATACGGAGAGAGCAAGGCCTTGGGTGAGAAGATGGTCAGGCGGTCGACCACCATGCGTTGTGAGTGGTGCCTAGCCCGCCCGACCGGCATATGGGGACCGTGGTTCGGAATGCCCTACAGACGGTATTTCGAATTGATTGCCAGCGACAGCTACCGTCAGCCCGCAGGAACGGGCGCGCCCAAGAGCTTCGGCTACATCGGCAACGTCGTATTCCAGATCCATCGGCTGCTGGATGAGCCGGCCGATCCGATCCATCGCCAGACGTTCTATCTGGCAGACTATGAACCCGTGGTCATCAGTGAATGGTCCAATCTGATCTCGCAGAAACTGCATCAGAGAAACGTGCGCATCCTGCCAGGGCCCCTGGTAAGGCTCGCAGCATTAGGCGGCGACTTGCTGAAGCACATGGGATTCGACCATCCGCCGATGACGAGTTACCGCCTTCGCAACATGCGGGTCGACACGTCGGGTATCCCATTGAACAATATCCGGCAGATCGCAGATCCTCTCCCTTACACACTGGAGTCGGGCGTAGACGAAACGCTCAACTGGATGCGGCACGAAGGGATTATCGATTGGCGAAGTCGGACCTCGAATGTTCGAGGATCCCTCAATACCTGATATGGAAATCCACACGTGAACAAGAAAACCGAACCAGATGTCAACAATGAGGTGGATCTTTCCACTTTCAACAGGGGCGATTTCAGGCGGGGCGCGAGCAAGGTCAAGGAAGCCCTTTGGATCATCGTCCGGCCGTTTGTCTTTAAATGGCTGCCCGGAAGGTGGTATGGCTTCAAGGCTGCGGTCCTGCGTGCGTTCGGCGCCAGCATTGGCAAAAATGTCGCGATCAAACCGGGCTTCTTGGTGACCATGCCATGGCGGCTGACCGTGGGCGACAACTGCTGGCTCGGTGAGGACTGTTACATCCAGAGCCTCGCCCCGATCGTCATGGAAGACCATGTCGCCCTGGCGCAGCAGGTGTTCCTGGCGACAGGGAACCACAACTTCCGCAGCTCGTCCTTCGAGCTGCGAGTGGACTCCATTCACATTGAACGCGGCGCCTGGCTAGCCTCATGCACGCGCGTCGGACCCGGGGTTCGGATCGGATCCCATGCGGTCCTGTGCATGGGATCCGTCGCCACGGATGACCTGCAGCCTTACGGCGTGTACAGCGGCAATCCAGCCGTCCATTCCCATGTACGCCGGATCGATCCCACTTGAAATGACCAGTCCAGTTGCGGCCAACAGGGAAGCCCCACCTCCTCAAAATCATCCAGTCGAACGGAGGCGTTGAGCGGCGATTAGCGGTATTGTTGCTCCAACGAATGGCCTCGGTAGCGGCCGGGTTGAGGGGAGATGAAGAATGATTGCGAAAACAACAGTTGCAAGCGCAATTAAACGCGCCTTCTCGCCATGGATATGTCTGTCGATAGTGATCGGGCTATCCATCGGTCCCTCCAGGGCTGGAGACGTGACGGACATCTTCGAGCCCGGCTTCGCCTTCCAGCCGCCGCAGGGCACCACCGTCGCCGATCCTATCTCGGCCCCCGCGCCCGTGCTGGCCAGTGCCGCCCGCCTGCTGATCAACGGCGAGGCCTCCTTCACCCGTCGTATGGAGCTCATCGACGAAGCCCAGCAGTCCATCTACATCCAGGCGCTGATCTACAAGGGCGACGCTGTGGGCATCGCCATCGCCGATGCCCTCATCGCCAAGAAGAAGGCCAACCCGCAGATGGACATCCGTCTGATCGTCGACGCCTACTCCAACATCCAGGATCTGCAGGCCCAGCTGCTGTTCTTCGAGCTGCAGAATCATGGCATCTCGGTGGAGGGGTACGAGGCGTTTTATCTGCAATGGCTCAACGAGGTGAACCTGAAGGACTGGCTGGCGGGCAACAAGCGTTACCACGAGAAGTACTGGATCGTGGACGGCGCCAAGGCGGTGGTGGGCGGCATGAACATCGCCGACGAGTACGCCCGCTGGGGGGACGATCCGCTGCTGCGCTGGCGGGACCAGGACGTGTACCTGGAGGGCCCGGTGGTGGCACAGATCGAAGCCGCCTTCCTGGACAACTGCGATCACTTCAAGGAGATCAAGGCCGCCTGGCCCCAGCCGCTGAGCACCGACACCTACTGGGACGCCTGGTCCGGGGTGAACCCCGCCTTCAAGGGGCTGGTGGGGACCACGATGGAGAAGGCCCGCGGCAGGGTCACCGGCGAGGGCGCGGACCTGGCCCAGCTCAAAGCGCGGCGCGGCCAGGGCAGCCCGCTGCGGTCAGACGTGCCGGTGCGGTTCGTGCGCAGCCGGCCCCGCCTCAACGAGGACTACATCGAGCAGCTGTACGTGCACCTCATCGACAGCGCCGAGACCTCCGTGCTGATCCAAAACGCCTACTTCGTGCCCACGCCACGCCTGTTCGACGCCCTCGTGGCTGCCGCAAAGCGGGGCGTGTCGGTGACGGTCATCACCAACAGCCGGGAGAGCAACGACATCACGCTGATCTCCGACGCCGGCCGCACCCACTACCTGGAACTGTTGCAGGCGGGGGTAGCGGTGCTGGAGTGGCACGGCGAGCGCCACGGCGAGAGCACCATCCACTCCAAGTTCGCCGTCTTCGATTTGAAGGTGCCGGTCATCGGCTCGTACAACTTCGATCCCCGCTCCCTGGCCCTCAACTCCGAGGATGTGGTGGCGCTGGACAGCCCGGCGATGGCCCAGGAGTTGGCCTCCTACGTGATGGTCGAAGAGGTGCCGCTGTGCGACCGCATCACCACCACGCAGGCCAAAGCGTGGGCCGACCCCCGCAGCCTCCCCAAGATGGATGAGAATCCCCCCATCTGGTCCGATCCCCGTTTCGATCCGGATCTGTACGAGTACTTCTTGCTCAAGCAGGTGGAGGGGAGCTTGTAAAAACTTCCCGCCGAATGGCGCCGCCAACGCCACCTCAGTAACATAATGTTACTGAGGATTGGCTCCATGAGCAGGACCTCGAGGAGCCAGGGGGCCGGGAGGGGCTGACGAACATGGCAATGGGTACGCACCGATCACCCCGCCGATGGCTGGCGGATGTGTATCGATCCTTGCGTAGCCCCATCCAGTCCATGGAGTTCGACGACCTCGCGAGCTGGAGGCAGCAGCTCGCGGAGAGGATGCTCCTGCTGACGGTCGTCATCATGCCCGTCGCCACGGCGGTCACGGTCCCCTACATCATCGAGCAGGAGATCTACGGCCTGCTGTACTTCGACGCCGGGCTGTGGAGCTGGCTGATGTTGCTGCTGGCCGTGCGCAAGCGGCCCATCGTGCCGACAGCCGCCGCCCTCGTCTTCACCGTCTTCACGGTCAGCACCCTGTTCCACCTGATCCTCGGTCCGGAGGGCGCCCGGCCGATCTGGCTCACCATCAGCGTGGCGGCGGCGGCGGCCCTCTACGGGATGCGCGGCGTCCTGATCCTCACGGCGGCCAACGTGGTGATGCTCACGCTGGCGCACACCTTCATCCCGCCGTCGTATGCCCCCTGGCAGGAGGCCCTGGCCCTCTCCTTGCCCGAACGGGTAATGACCCTCTTCAACAGCTCGTGCCTGATCTTCATCATCGGTGCGGCCATCGCCACGATGCTCGAAGGCCTGGGCCGGCAGCTGGCGGAGACGAAGAAGAGCCAGGAGAACTACCGCCTGCTGGCCGACAACGTGTCCGACGTCATCTGGACGATGGACACCACCTTGCGCATGACCTACCTCAGCCCCTCCTTCGAGCAGCTGCGGGGCTATACGGTCGAGGAGGGGATGGCACAGACGCTCCGCGAGATGGTGGTGCCCGATTCCTACAACGAGATCATGGCCGGGTTCACCCGGCAGATGCAGCTCATCATCGACGGGGATCCCAAGGCCTGGGCGCCCCTCTCCTTCGAGGCGCAGCAGCCCTGCAAGGACGGCACGACGGTGTTCACCCGCAACCACGTCAAGATCATCCCGGGGGACGACGGCAAGCCGGGCATGATCGTCGGGGTGAGCTACGACATCACCGGCCGCAAGCAGGTCGAGGCCGACCGCAAACAGCTCCAGGAACAGCTCCACCGGTCCCAGAAGCTGGAAGCTATCGGCCGCCTGGCCGGTGGCGTAGCCCATGATTTCAACAACGTGTTGACGGTGATCGCGGGCAACGCCGCGCTGACATTGTCCCAGCTGGGCGACGACCACGCGGTCCGGGCCCCGGTGCAACAGATCGAGAACGCCTCGGAGCGGGCCGCCGATCTGACGCGCCAGCTGCTGGCGTTTTCGCGCAAGCAGATCATCGAACCCAAGGTCATCGACTTCGGCGATCTCATCGAGGGCCTGCACCGGATGCTGCTGCGGCTCATCGGCGAGGACGTTATCTTGCGCTCCATACCGCAGGATCTGGCCGCCCGCGTCCGGATCGATCCCACCCAGGCCGAACAGATCGTGTTCAACCTCGCGGTCAATGGGCGGGACGCCATGCCCGACGGTGGCGAACTCGTCATCGAGACGACGATCGTCGAGCTGGACGAGGCGTATTGTGAGGGGCATCCGAACGCCACCCCCGGGGACTACGTCATGCTCTCGGTGAGCGATACGGGCGTCGGCATGAGCGCCGAGACCTGCTCCAAGATCTTCGAGCCGTTCTTCACCACCAAGGCGCTGGGCAAGGGCACCGGCCTGGGGCTGGCCACTGTCTACGGCGTCGTGGAGCAAAACGGCGGCATCATCGAGGTGTACTCGGAGCCGGGGCTGGGCACGACCTTCAAGGTGTACTTCCCACGGGTCTTCGACAAGGCAGAGGAGATCCTCCGCCCCGTCTACTCCGAGCCGGTGGGCGGGAGGGAGACCATCCTGGTCGTCGAGGACGCCGAGATGGTGCGCACGCTGGCCGAACGGATCCTGGATCACTACGGCTATCAGGTGCTGGTCGCCGACTCGGCGAGGGACGCGCTGCAGCTGGCCGAACAGCACGACGGACCCATCGATCTCCTGCTCACCGACGTGGTCATGCCCCACGTGAGCGGCCGTGAACTGGCGGCCCAGCTCACCGATGTGCGCCCGGATATCAAGGTGCTGTTCACCTCCGGCTACAGCCAGAACATCATCGCCCGCCACGGCGTCCTGGACGAGGGCCTCCACCTCATCACCAAGCCCTATTCACTCCAGTCGCTGGCGTCCCGGGTCCGGGAAGTGCTCGATTCCTAGGGATTATCTGCCCACGGGGGCTGCTGGCCGGGTTGGTATCGGGGTGGGAGCGGTGGCCGGGGTGCGGGCCGGGGGCGCCGTGCCGGCTCGGGCCGGGGCGGCGGGAATGGACGCCGTTTCGGCGCTGGCGCGGGGTTCCGTTCCCGGTTCAACACCCACAGGGCGGCTCCCACGCCCGTGAGGCACCCGCCGATATGGGCCCACCAGGCCACGCCACCCCCGGTGGAGCCCAGGTAGACCAGCCCCCAGAAGAGCTGGCCGATGAACCAGAAACCCACGAACACCAGGGCGGGGATGTTCACGAAATACGGCCGGAACACGATGAGGAAGAAGGTCTTGATCTCCGCCTTGGGATGGAGCAGGGCGTAGGCCCCCATCACGCCAGAGACGGCTCCGGAGGCGCCGATGCAGGGGATGGTGGACGCGGGGGCCAGCACGGCGTGTGCCAGCGCAGCGACGAGCCCGGACGCCAGGTAGAAACCCAGGAACCGGCCCCTCCCCAGCCGGTGTTCGATGTTGTCCCCGAACAGGAACAGGAACCACATGTTGCCCAGCAGGTGGGCCGGACCCGCGTGCAGGAACATGGAACTGAACAGGGTGGGCGCCTCCACCATCGGCCGGGCGAACAGCTCGGCGGGGATGAATCCCCACGCCACGAACATGGCCTGAGCGCTGTTGCCGCTGACGAGCACCAGCAAGAAGCCCAGGACGTTGATGGCGATGAGGGTGCAGGTGACGACGGGTAGGTAGCCGCTGTTGACGTCGCTCTTGAGTGGGATCATGGCTGTTTTCCATCCCTCCAGTATGGAAAACACATGGGCCGGGCCGGCCCATCTCCTCACGATCGGGGGGAACGGGTGAGCTAGACGCGTGTCAGGCATCGACGACGGATGCGACGGATGGGGACATCTTCTCCCGATTCCCGCCCGGGTGCCCCGGGGGGGGCTGCCATGGCTGCCGTGCTGCTATGCTTGGCCCCATGCCTGACCCAACCCCGACGATCCTGGTGGTCGAAGACGACGAGAAGCTGGCGGTGCTGATGTGGCAGCTGCTGGAGCGCAGCGGCTACCACGTGGCGGTGGAGCACCGGGGGGATCGGGCCATCGACGCCATCTTGGCGCAGCAACCCCAGCTGGTGATCCTGGACGTCAACCTGCCGGGACGGGACGGGTTTGCGGTCTGCCGGGAGGTGCAGGGGGAGTTTGCGGGGCGGATCTTGATGATCACCGCCCGGGACCAGGAGATCGACGAGCTGGTGGGGCTGGAGGCGGGGGCCGACGACTTCCTGGTCAAGCCGGTGGGGGAGCAGCGGCTGCTGGCCCGCGTGAGGGCGCTGCTGCGGCGGGGAGCCAAATCCGCGGACCGGTCGACGGAGACGGATCCCCGGGTCGAGACCGGCGATCTGAGCATCGACCCGCAGAACCGCACGGTGAGCTTGGGTGGCCTGGCGCTGCGGATGAGCACCACCGAGTTCGAGCTGCTGTGGATCCTCGCGTCGCACCTGGGCCAGCCGGTGTCGCGGGACGGCCTCTTCGAGGCGCTCCACGGCCGGGAGTACGACGGCGTGGATCGCTCCATCGATCTGAAGATCTCCCGCCTGCGCCGTATCCTCGGCGATGATCCCAACGCCCCCCGGTGGATCAAGACCGTGCGGGGCCAGGGCTACATGCTGGCGCGGTACCGATGAGCCGGCTGTTCGTGCGCCTGTGGTTCGCCAGCATCGCGCTGAGCGTGGTGGGGGTCATCGTCCACGAGGTGGTGAGCTTCCACTTCTGGAGCGAGGGGCAGTACGACAACGAGGAGCAGCTGATCCTGCCGGGGCTGCGGGACGCGGCGCGGCAGCTGGCCGCAGCCCAGGGGGAGGGCCGAGAGGCGGTGCTCGCCCAGCTGTCCGAGGCCTATGGCATGGACACGGCGGTGTTGGGCCGGGATGCCATCCCCCCCGCCATCCTCGAGGAGCTGGACGAGGGTGACGGCATCTCGTACTGGTTCGTCACGGATTGCTACGTGGTCCCCATCCCGGGGCAGCCGGAGGTGTTCGCCCTGGGGCCCTTGCCCCCCATGGCCATGCCCGATATCCCCAGCCGGCTGGCCGTGGTGGCCCTGCTGTGCCTGGGTTTTGCAGCGGCTTTTGGCCTGATCCTGCACCGGCTGGGCCGGGAACACCTGGCCCTGGAGCAGGCGTCGGCCCGCATTGCAGCGGGGGAGCTGTCCCTGCGTATCGATGACGGTCGGACGCTGTCGCCCCAGCTGGTGAGTGCGTTCAACCACCTGGCCGAGCGCACCGAGCACCTGGTCAATTCCCAGCAGGCCCGCCTCAGTTACGTCTCCCACGAGCTGCGCAACCAGGTCTCGGCCCTCCAGCTGTCCGTGCCGCTGTTGGCCGACACCGCGGACGGGGACGATCGGGCCCGGAGGCTGGAGTCCATCCGCGGCGAGCTGGAGGAGCTGGGGGAGTTCATCAACGAGCTGCTGGCTTACAGCCGCCTGGAGAGCGTGGACGAGCCGCCGCGCAAGGCCCAGCTGGATCTGGAGCCGGTGGCCCGGGATCTGGTCGCGGCCCGGGATCCCCCGGCGGGCAAGAGCGTGGCGCTGGGCCCGCGCGTCGCCTCCGAGCAGCCGGCTCTCTGGGCCGAACCCCGCATGCTCAGCCGCGTGCTGCGTAACCTGCTGGACAACGCCGCCCACCACGCCGTATCGCGCGTGGAGCTGGATGCGTGGGGCCACGAGGGCGGCGTCACGCTGGTAGTGGACGACGATGGCCCCGGCGTCCCCGCTGCCGACCGGGACGAGGTCACCCGGCCCTTCGTCCAGCGCCAGGCGACCCCGGGGCGGGGCCACGGACTGGGCCTGGCGATGGCGGTACAGATCGTGCGCCACCACGGCGGCACGCTGGCCATCGGCGACTCTCCCCTCGGCGGCTGCCGCGTCGAGACCTGGTGGCCGGGCGACGATCTACAAGACCCTACGTAACAACGACCCAAACGGTACAGACGCGCGCGAGGGACGGGTACACACTGTCCTCAGCATCGGGCAACACGTACCTTTGGAGAATGGCGATGAGACGATTCGAACCCTGGATGTGGGCTGCCGGCGCCCTGACGCTCCTGCTGGGCCTTCCCGGCTGTCCCAACCCGGCCGATGACGACGACGCAGCGGACGACGACGCGGCGGACGACGACGACGCCGGGGACGATGATGACGACGACACGGCCCCGGCCGGGGCCCGCGTCCCCGCCGAGTGGGAGCCCCACGCCGGCACCTGGATGCAATGGCCTCGGCAGAATGAGCACTGGAGCCGCCCGGACCACGCCCGCATCATCGCGGCCCTGTCGCCCTACGAGCCGGTGCACATCATCGTCGACAGCGCATCGGCCCAGGCGCAGGCCGAGGAACAGGCCGAGCAAGCCGGTGCCCAGATGGGCCAGGTCTTCTTCCACACCATGGCCTACGACTGGAGCTGGGTGCGGGACAACGGCCCCACCTGGATCGAACGGGACGGCGAGCTGATCGTCCAGGACTGGGGCTTCAACTGCTGGGGCGAGCCCGGCGCCTACCAGCAGGACGACGCCGTGCCCTGCAACATCGCCGAGGAGCTGGGCCTGAGCTGTGATACCTACGATCTGATCAACGAGCGGGGCAACCTGGAGTTCAACGGCGAAGGCATCCTCATCGCCAACTGGACCTGCGTCGCCGAACGCAACCCCAGCGCCTCCAAGGAGGAGGTGGAGGCCCTGTTCGAGGAGGCCTTCGGCATCGAGCAGGTGGTCTGGCTGGACGGGGCATCGGCGCAGGACCTGACGGACGGCCACACGGACGGCATCGCCCGCTTCATCGACGCCAGCACCGTGGCGGTGGCCCGCTACAGCGACCAGGACGATCCGGACGCCGCCCTGTACGAGGACGCCGCCGACACCATCGCCGCCGCTGGCCTGGACGTGGTGCGCATCGACGTGCCCGGCGAGATCACCTACCTGGGCGAGCCCATGGCCGCCAACTACACCAACTGGCTGGTGGCCAACGGCGTCGTGGTGGTCAACGGCTTCGCCCACACCCAGTGGGACGCCGCCGCCAAGGCGGAGGTGGAGGGGTTCTTCCCGGACCACGACGTGGTCGTCTTGGACACGCGGGAGCTCTGGTACAACGGCGGTGGGGTGCACTGTGTGACGAATGATCAGCCGGCCCTCTAGGGCCTACGGCGGGTCACCGTTCACCCGGTCCTTGATCGCCACCATGTGCTCCACCAAGCTCGGGTAGACGAACGAATAGTCCTGGTTCTCCCAGCCCGGACAGGGCCCCAGCGTGAACGGCATGAAGGCCCACATGTAGTAATCCTCGGCCGCCTGGGCGTCGTACCAGATCATCCGGTCGGCGATGTCCTGGACCTCGGGGTCGTCGCCGCTGTAGCCGCCTCCGGCGTAGAACTCCGACACGAACAGCGGGACCACCTCGTCCCGTTGCTCCAGCAGGTCGTAGACGTAGCGGTAGCGGAAGCACAGGGCACCCGCGCCGTCCACCACCGGGGAGCCGGGGATGGTGTCGCCCCACCACTGGTCGATGGGGGTGTCGTTGCCGAACACCCCCTCGTGGATGGCGTAGATGTGGCCGCCGGCCTTGGCGTGGCCGAAGACGCCGGTCTCCACCATGGCGACCATCTCGTCGTACTCGGGGGTGCCGGCGTTAAGGCTGAAGATGGCGATCTTGATCCCCATCGCGTCCGCCCGCTCGATGCACTCGATCATCAGCTGGGCCAGCGCCGCGTAGCCCCCGGCCCCGGGCGGGTCCGGTTCGTTGATCACCTCCCAGTAGTCGGCGGTCTCCCACAGCTCCGGTTCGGCGGCCAGCTTGGCCTGGATCTCGCCCATGATGAGATCGGCCATGGCGTCGTGATCCGCCCCCTCCACGTCCTGGCAGGCCTCCCAGGGGTGGGTCAGCCGGGCGATGGTGATGGTCTGGGGGCTGATGGCCTTGATCTCGCCGAGCCACCACAGGTCGTCCACCGCCTTGACCACCGGGAAGTGGGCCCCCCCGTCCACCAGCGCCTGGGCGTATTCGAGGATGTTCGTCGAGTAGATGCCGTGCACGCCGATCTTGGAGCCGGTGGCGATGGTCGGGTAGGCCCAGCTGTCGGCGGCGTCGTCATCGTCGGGCTGCCCACCGGTGTCGTCGTCGTCCGCGCCGTCGTCCGTGTCGTCGTCCGTGTCGTCAGCGGGATCATAGTCGTCGGCCACCGTACATCCCGTGGATCCGGGGAACAGAGCGAGGGCAGCCAGCATCGGCAACAGGCGCATGGGGACCTCCTTGGGGGCCAGTCCAATGCACGAGGAGGCAGGGGGCAACTAAGACCCGACGAAGTTTTCGGGCCGCCCCGGGCGGGCGTCAGCAGCCGGATCCGGGATAGACCGCCGGATCCATGTCGTCGCAGTCCCACCCCAGGCCGGGATAGGTGGCGTAGTCATAGGCGCCGGGCTGCCACCACTCGTAGTACCCGTCCCGGTCCCGGTCCCAGTCCTCGGCCCCGTAGCCTCCGTAGGCGCCAATGTCGGAGGGCGAGCCGTCCGGATCGGAGAGGGCCGGATCGCCGGCGTCGATGAGCGGTGACAGGGCCTGCAGGTGGAGATCCCAGAGCAGCGGGTTGGCGTTCAACACATCCATGAACAGGGGATCGACGGAGATGTTGCCCGCCGTTCCGGTGGGATCGGTGAGGTTGGCGAAGTCATCCGGCGCGTTGCCCCAGCAGTTGCTGTAGGTGGGGTCGGCGAATCCGGCGTACTGCCCCGGATAGCTGTAGTATCCGCCTCCCGAGTAATCCGCCTCGTTCCCTGTCACCGTCACGTTGCTCAGCGAGAGGTGGGCGTCGCTACGGACATAGATGCCCCCGCCTGCGGCCGAGGCGACGTTACCCGCGATGATCAGATTCTCGAACACGGGCGTCTTTTCCAGCTGGGCATAGATTCCGCCCCCCGTGGAGGACGCCTCGTTGCCCACCACGATCCCGTTGCGGAAGGTGGGGCTGCCGCTGCCGTTCAACCAGATGCCGCCGCCGTTGGTGGCCGTGTTTCCCACGATCAAGACGTTCTGCGCGTCCAGATCGCTGTTCGAGGCGCTCAGCGAGATGCCGCCGCCGGTCATGTCCGTGGTGTTGTAGGCGATGGTCGCCCAGCGCAGGAATTGCGTGCCGGTACCGAACACGCACCCTCCCCCCCCGCCGCTCGCCGAGTTGCCGTAGGCCTCGAGGTAGGAGACGGTCGCGTCTCCGTCGTTGATCTTGATGCCGCCACCCAGGAAGGCGGTGTTCTCCGTCAAGGTGATCCGGGTCAGCTCGGGGAAATCATCGTAGACGTAGATCCCGCCGCCATCCTCGTCCGCCGTGTTGTTCGTCACCAGGACGTCCTCCACGGTGGCGTCGCTGCCGATCAAGAAGATGCCGCCGCCATAGCTGGCGTGGTTGTCCGTGACCACCAGCTTGCGCAGCAGCAGGTCGTCGTGATCGCCCACGCTGATGCCGCCGCCGGAATTGAAGCTCAGGTCGTTGTACCCGTGGGTCACGGTGAACCCCTCGATGAGGATCGGCTGGCCCACGTCCTGGTCGATCTCGATGACGGGGGCGACGTCATCGCCGTCCAGCACGGTGAAGTAAGGCCCCAGCAGCCCTGTCAGCGTGAAGGCCTTGGCGCCGAAGGTGATGTTCTCGACGTACTGGCCGGGATCGACGCAGATCACCTCACCGCCGGGGGAGGCGTCCATCGCGTCTTGGATCGTGGCGTAGTCCGCCGGCACGGCGATGTCGCAGACGACACAGTCCAGGTCGGCGATGCCGTCGCAGTCGTTGTCGATGCCGTCACATTGCTCGGTTGCGCCGGGGTTGTACGCCACGTCGGCGTCGTCGCAATCCCCTCCACAGAGCAGATAGCCGTCCCCGTCGTCGTCCACTTCATCCGCCGGTATGTTCCCGTCGCAGTCGTTGTCCAGGCCATCGCAGAGCTCGGGCGCGCCGTCATAGACGAAGGGATCCAGGTCGTCGCAATCCCCCGAGCAGGAGTCCATCCCGTCCCCGTCATTGTCCTGGCTCACCCCCTCGTTGAGGTATCCGTCGCAGTCCTTGTCGAGGGCGTCGCCCTGTTCGGGGGCCCCGGGATAGGTC
>CAZDDH010000032.1:12447-53628 GCA_964504165.1 uncultured Rickettsiales bacterium
GCGCCGTCTTCGCAGTCTCCTTCGTACTTTTTGAAGCCGTCGCCGTCGTCGTCCACCTCCTCGTCGGTGGCCGGGTCGCAGTCGTTGTCCTTGCCGTCGCAGATCTCCTCGGCGCCGACGTACACCTCATCGTCCCCGTCGTCGCAGTCCCCTCCGCAGGTCGTGACGCCGTCGCCGTCCAGATCGGCGAGGTTCAAGGCGGGGTCGCCGTCGTCGCAGTCCCCGTCGCAGGTTCCGAAGCCATCGTTGTCCACGTCGTCCAGGTTCAGCGAGGCGTCGGCGTCGTCGCAATCGGGACCGCCCGACAGGATGGAGGCGTAGCCGTCCCCGTCGCTGTCGATGCCGTCGAGCCCGTCGCAGTTCTGGTCGAAGCCGTCGCCGACGTAGTCCAGCGCCCCGGGATAGAAGGACAGCTGGGTGTCGTCGCAGTCGCCTTCGCAGGTGGAGAAGCCGTCCCCGTCGTTGTCGAGCTCCTCCAGGGCCGGATCGGCGTCGTCGCAGTCGTTGCACGCCGGGTCGCCGTCGTTGTCGCCGTCCACCTCGTCGGGCAGCAGGGCGCCGTCGCAGTCGTTGTCGATCAGATCGCACTCTTCCGTGGCGGCGGGATGGATGCTGGCGTCCTCGTCCTCGCAATCGCCCTGACAGGGGGAGTACCCGTCCCCGTCCCCATCCTCGGGATTGAGCGCCACGTCCTGATCGTCACAATCCCCCGGGTAGGCCCCGTCACAGCACTGGTCCCCCTGGCCCAGGTCCAGCCCCTCGCAGTACCCGTCCCCATCGTCGTCGGCCGGCTCCGTGCCCTCGTCGATGGCCTCGTCGCAGTCGTTGTCCTGGCAGTCGGCGAGCTCGACGGCGTCCGGGTGCACCGTGCCGTCGGCGTCGTCGCAGTCTTGCCCCAGCGACTGCTCGGACGCGTGCCCGTCCCCGTCGAAGTCCACCCCATCCGCGCCGTCGCAGTTGTTGTCCAGCCCGTCTCCCACGATGTCCGCCTGGCCGGGGTGGATGGCGTCGTTGTTGTCCCTGCAGTCGTGCCAGGGTTCCTCCTCCTCCTCCTCGTTGGCCGGGTAGCCGTCCCCGTCCCGGTCGATGCCGTCCCCGCTGTCGCAGTCCTGGTCGATGCCGTCCCCGTACGGGTCATCGGCCGCGGGCGAGACGCTCGCGTCCCCATCGTCGCAGTCGTCGCCGCTGGATTCGATGGAGGCGTGCTGGTCGCCGTCCGCGTCCACCCCGTCGATCCCGTCACAGTTGTTGTCCACGTGGTCGCCGACGTTATCGAGCGCGCCGGGGTGGATCGTCGCGTTGGCGTCGTTGCAGTCCCACGCGCCGTAGTCCCCGGTGTAGCTCAGATCCTCGGCGGGGTAGCCGTCCGAGTCCTGATCGATGCCATCCCCGCCGTCGCAGTCCTGATCGATGCCGTCCCCGTAGGCGTCCGGCGCGCCTGGGTGAGTCTCTTCGTCCTGGGGCCCACAGTCCACCTGGTCGTCCCAGCCGTCGGAATCGTAGTCGTAACGCTGGCTTCCCCCGGGGCAGCCGCACAGGGCGAGCGCAGAAATGGCCAGCAGCCATGGCGCGAGTCGTGAATGCATCACCGTGTTCCCCTTCGCACCTGAGGATACCATCCGGGCCAAGTGTACACCGTCGGGATTTCCTGCCGGATGATTTATTGTTATGGCAACAGTTGCTGATGCAACAACGGCATCCAGGGCCTCACTTGACCACCAGATCCGCTCCGCTAGTGCAGAACCGCTTGCCGCTGAGGTGGTGCAGCAACTGCAGCCCGCGGTCGAACTGCAGGTGCCCGTCGCGGAAGTGTTCGTCGTCGGCGGTGGCGGCGACGATCTCCCCCAGGATCAGCCCCGAGGTGCCCAGATCGACGATCCGGGTCACCCGGCATTCCAGGCTGGCCAGCGCCTCGGCCACCAGCGGCACGGCCGTCTCACGCGGTTCTTCGCGGGTCAGGCCGAAGCGCTCGAACTTGTCCGGCACGCTGTGGCCCGAGGTGGTCCCGCAGCCATAGGCGGCGTCCGCCAGCGCGGCGGTGGGTACGTTGAGGCCGAATTCCCCGGTGCGCTCGATGAACGGGTAGGAGAAGTGTTTCTTGCCACTGACCAGCGCCACGGTGCCTGGGTCCTTGCGGACCGGCATGTTCCACGTGACGGTGAACAGGTTGTCCCGCTCCCCGGAGCCGACGCTGACGAGTAGCACACTGCCGGGGTTGAGGAGGCGATAGGCGTCTGTGATGGGGTCGACTGGAGTTTTCATGGAACGGTCATACACCGCCCACCGCTGGCGTGTCATCTGCTCGGTTCGGGGGCCCCCCCTGGAGTTTTTGAGAGACCTGCCGAAGAATCAATGGAGAGGAGATCAAACCATGGCCCCCAGTTCCCAAGACGGCGCTCGTCTGCAGTCCGTGCTCGATCACTCCCATGACGTCATCCTCTTCGTGGACAGCGAAGGCCGCATCGACTCGGGCAACGATCGGGTGCGCGACGTCTTCGGCTTCGAACCATCGGAGGTGGAGGGGCTGCCGCTGGCCGAGGCATTGTTCGGCGATGACTCCCGTACCCAGGCGCTGGTCACGGATCTTGGCGCGGCGGTCGTGCCGTGGGCGGCAGAGCCCAAAGAGGTGGTCTGCAAGCGCAAGAACGGGGAGAACTTCCCCGCGTCCATCGTGGTGGCGGCCGATGGCGGCCAACCGGGTGCCTTCGTGGTGATCCTGGGCACTCTCTGGGGTGACCCGGCGTCGCAGCAGCTGGATCTACACCGTACCCACGGCCAGAAGCTGGAGGCGGTGGGCAGCCTGGCGTCGGGCATCGCCCACGAGATCAACACGCCCACTCAGTACGTCGGGGACTCCATCCACTTCGTCCGCAACGCCTTCGAGAACTTCCTGGAGTTGCTGGTGGCCTACCAGCGGTTGCTGGATGCGTCCAAGGGCAACGTGGACGACGAACTCATCGACCAGGTCCTCTTCGCCCAGGGGGTGGCGGATCTGGAATACATGAAGGAGCGAGTGCCCAAGGCCCTGGAGCGGTCCGTCGACGGGATCGATCGCATCGCCGCCATCGTCGGCGCCCTCAAGGAGTTCGGTCACCCGGCAGAAGAGAACATGGAGCCGGCGGATATCAACCGCATCCTGCGCAACACCCTGACCGTGGCGTGCAACGAGTACAAGTACGTCGCCGACGTCGATACTCAGCTGGGCGATCTGCCGATGGTGTCCTGCCTCCCCGGCGACCTGGGGCAGGTGTTCCTCAATCTCATCGTCAACGCGGCACACGCCATCAGCGGCCAGGTGCACGACAACCTGGACCGCGGCCTCATCACGGTGCGCAGCTTCGAGGCCAAGAATGCGGTGATCGTGGAGATCGAGGATACCGGTGGGGGGATCCCCAAGGAGGTGCAGAGCCGGATCTTCGAGCCGTTCTTCACCACCAAGGAGGTGGGCAAGGGGACGGGCCAGGGGCTGGCCATCGCCAAATCCATCGTCACCGAAAAACACGGGGGTTCATTGAGCTTCCGGTCCACTCCGGGGGAGGGCACCATCTTCCGGCTGAGGTTGCCCCACGCCGTCGTGGACGACTGGCAGTACGACTCGCTGTACTGATCGATCACTCGGGACGAGCGCGTGAATCGGCGCGTAGCCGCCCGGCCAGGGCCCGCCACATCGGCATCTTGGCGGCCAACCCCAGCTTCTTGACCTGCTCCACGTCCAGCACCCGATAGGGAAACCGTAGCGCACTGTCCGGATCGCTGAATACCGTGTAGCAGGCCAGGCAATCCGCCACGTGTACGGCCTCGGTGACGCCGAACCCCCTGTGCGGTGAAAACGCCGGTTCGTGGTGGGTGGCGACGGCCTCCACGACGCGCATCGGCAACCCCCAGAGCCCCAGCATGACGGCGCCGATCTGGGCGTGGGTGACCCCCTTGATGTCCATCTCCACCTCGTGGGAAGGGACTCCCTGGCGGATGGAGGTCTCCATCACCTCGGCGTAGTAGTCGGGCATGCGGGCGGCCAGCACCAGCTTGCCGACGTCGTGGAGCATGGCCGCCATGAAGGCGTCCTCCGCCTCCCGCGGGTTTTCGAGTAGCTCGGCGGCGATGCGGGCGGCCAGGAACGAGTGGCGATGGATGAACTCGATGGTCAGGCCCGAGAACCGCCGCCTGGTCTGGAACATGTCGAAGACCGCCGCCGAGAGGGTGAGGTCCTTCATGATCCTGGTGCCCAGCAGCGTGACGGCCCGCTTGACGTTCGTCACCCGCTTGGGGAGGCCGAAGAAGCCGGAGTTGACGAGCTTGAGCAGCTTGGCGGAGATGGCCACGTCCATCCGGACGATGCGGGCGATCTCTTCCATCGAGACGTGGGGATCCTTCAGCGCCTCGGTGAGTTTGGAGTAGACGGCGGGAAGCGAGGGCAGCTGGTCGGTGCCGCCGAGCATGGCGCGGATGCCCTCATCTTCGAGGATCGCCTGCAGCCGGCAAGCGCGGTCGATGACCTCCTGCAGGTGCTCCGGTTTGCACGGCTTGGACAGGTACTGGTGGGCCAGGGGCACCGCCTTGAGGGACATCTCCCGGTCCGCGTGGCCGGAGAGCACGACCCGAGCAGTGCCGGGGTAGAGGCTCTGGACGATCTCCAGCAGGGTCGCCCCGTCCATCTGGGGCATGCGCATGTCGGTGACCAGCACGTCGAAGGGGCCCTGCTTGAGCAGCTCCAGGGCCTTCCGCCCGGAAGGGGCGAAGGCCGTGTCCCAGCGGTCGCGATAGGGCCGGAGCTGGTCCTCCAGGCCCTCGAGGATGTGCGGTTCGTCATCGACGAACAGGACGCGACGCCTGGCCTCGGAGTCGGGTGCTGTCATTCCTGCATGCCCGCCAGGGGTGACGGGGGTACCCAATCCGACTGGACGACCCGATCCCGGCCCAACTCCTTGGCGCGATAGACGGCGGCGTCCGCGGCGGCGACGAGTTTTTCAGCACCCACGCTGCTGCCGGCCATGATCGTGACGGTCCCCAAGCTGGCGCTGATCTGCAGCGGCCCCGTGTCCAGCTCCACCGGCTCGTCGGCCATGGCGACCCGCAGGCGCTCGGCCACCGCCGCCGCCTCGCGGGCGTCCGTGTGGGGGAAGACGATGAGGAACTCCTCCCCGCCCCAGCGGATGACCGAATCGTAGGCGCGCGTGGTCTCCACCATGCGGAACGCCACCTCGATCAGTACCCGGTCGCCGGCTTCGTGCCCGTAGGTGTCGTTGACCCGCTTGAAGTAGTCCAGGTCCACCATGCACAGGGACAGCTGCTGCTTGCCACGCAGCACCCGGTCCAGCTCGGCCGCCAGGACCATGTGGCCCTCCCGCCGATTGATCAGGTGGGTCAGCGGATCGGTGGTGGCGGCCTCGTGCAGCTTGCGGTTGGCCAGCAGCAGGGTCTGCTCCATGCGGATCTGGCGCAGTCCGACACGGATGCGGGCGGTGAGCACCCGCGTGTCGAACGGCTTGGAGATGAAATCGTCGGCGCCGGCCTCCAGCCCCTGGACCGTGCTGTCCGTGTCGTCCTTTCCGGTAGCGAGGATCAGGTAACACGAGCCCTCGCCGCGGCTGACCAGCTCGCGGGCCTTGCGGCAAAACGTGATGCCATCCATCTCGGGCATCATCCAGTCGGTGACCACCACGGTCCCCGTGTCCTTTTCCAGGCGCTCGAGGACCTCGATGGCGTTGGTGTGGAACTCCATCTGCCATTCCCCGTGCATGGGCCTCAAGCTGTCTTGCAGGCTCTCGAGGAAGCGAGCATCATCGTCCAGGAACAGGATCCGCCGGGCCTCGGCGTCAGCCTCGTCCAGCTGGATCAACGGCGGGGACCAGCGATCGGTGTTGGGCATGTTTCCTCGCTCCGGCTTGCGGTACGCTGCGCTTGGGGACTCTACTAGACTATCGTCTCACGAGTACCCATCTTGAGGGAATTGGGAGGCCAAACGGTGCGTTTCGCCAAAGGGAACATCCCCGAAGATCCGAGCTTCGATCCGGCGGCCGGCGGATGGCAGGCCATGCGCGAACCGTCGCAGCAGACCGTCCTGGTTGCCGCCAGCTTGCTGGTGCTACCGCTGATGATCGTGTTCGTGGTGGTGTGGTTCTTGGTGGGGGACCTGGGGAACATCGACATCGACCTGCGGGGGACGAGCGTGTTGGCCGTACTGGGCTGGGCCGGGGTGTTCCTGGGTGGCATCGCCTCGTTGATGATGGTCCACGAGTTCGTGCATCTGGGCCTGGCGCCCGGCACCCTGAGAACGGACCGCAAGCTCCTCGTGTTCAAGCTACCCCTCGCATTGATGGCTCATTACGACGGGATCATGAGCCGTGGCCGGATGCTGGTGGTCTTCGCGGGGCCCCTGGTCTTGCTCACCGTTGTGCCGATGATCCTGGATTCGATCCCGGGCGTCCAGCTCCCCTTGTGGCTGGTTTTCATGCTGTCCTTCCACGGAGCAGCCTGCGTCGGTGATATGATGGGCATGACGCTGGTGCTGCTTTTTGTGCCTTGGGGCGCCGAGGTCCGGAATCTGGGCTGGAAGACTTACTGGCGGATGCCCTTGAGCCCCGCCGAAGGTGGCGCCCCGGTCAGTGAATGAGCCCGTCGCCGGTGTCTCGCTCGAGCTGGGCCTCGATGGTGTCGACCAGCACGTCACTCAGCACCGGTTTGACCAGGTAGGCGGCGGCGCCGCGCTCCTCCAGCTCCCGTTTGCGTCTCTCTTCGTCCAGCCCGCTGCAGATGATCACCGGCGGTGGCGCCTCCAGCCCGGCCAGGTCATCGAACAGGTCCGCGCCCTGTTCATCGCCAAGCTGCAGATCGAGCAGGACCACGGCGGGCTGGTCGAGCTGTAGCGCGTGCCGGGCCTGCTTGAGGGTATTGGCGCGCACGGCCCGCATACCGGCGCGCTCGATGACCCGCACCAGATAGCGCTGGACCAACAGCTCGTCTTCGACGGTCAGGACCACCGGGCGTGCGGCCTCGGCATGGGCCTCCGGCGCCGGTCGCTCGCCCGACTCCGCCGCCGGGTCGGGAGCCGGCGTGGTGCCGTGCGCAGCCCGCGGAATGGCCAGCCGCATGCAGGTGCCGCCCAGGGGGCTGTCGTCGATCTCCAGTGTGATCCCGTTGGCCTCGCAGATGCGGCGGCAGATTGCCAGCCCGAGGCCCGTGCCCCGCTTGCCCTTGCTGCTGTAAAACGGCTGGAAGACCGCTTCGCGGTTGTCCTTGGGGATCCCGGGCCCGTCGTCGTGGACCTCCAGTAGCAGGTGGTCCCCTTCATCTTGCAGGCAGTCCACGGCCATGGTCCCCGCGCTGTCGGTCGCCTGGCTGGCGTTGCGGAGCAGGTTGACCAGCACCTGTTCCAGCTGTTCCCGATCCGCTCGCACCGGTCGAACACCGTGGATCCGCCAGCGTACGCGGGCTGGATGGGAGGCGATCACCTCGCCAACGAGATCGACCAGGTCGAACTCTTGTGGATCGGCGTTGAACTCCTTGGAGTAGGCCAGCAGGTTCTCCATCATCCGGCCCAGGCGATCCACCTGGGCGATGGAGTCGTCGGCACACTCTTCGACCAGTCCGGGATCGCCGGGGTTGGTCTTGCACAGCCAGGCCCCGCCCCGGAGGACCGAAAGAGCATTGCGGATCTCGTGGGCCACGAAGGAGGCCATCTGGCCCAACTGGACCAGGTTCTCCTCCCGGTGACGCTGTTCGGTGGCTGCTTCGATCTGGGCGGCAGCTTGGGCCAGCTGATCGTAGTAGTTGCGGTAGATCGTACGCAGCCGGTCCACCGCGACGAGGAACGGCACGATCACCAGCGTGTAGTACATCAGCTGATTCACCGCGGTGTTGATGCCGCCGCTGTAGCTCTCGATGCCGCCTGCTGCCTCCCAGGCCGGCCCGGCCGTGTACGGGAAGATGCCGGTCTCCACGAGGACGGTCGCGATGGGATAGGCCACGGCAAAAAACAGGAATGTGACCAGTGCCGAGCGGGTGCCCAGGACCAGCGCCGCCATCATCACCGTCAGGATCGGCATGAAGATGATCGGGCTGCGTGTCATGCCGCTGATCATGCAGCCACCCACCAGGATCGTCATGTCGAACAGCAGCGTGCTCAGCACCAGCGGCACCAGGCCCTTCCACTCCCCCCGCAGCGAGGCATACCGGAGGGCGAGGGTCATGGTGAGGGACACCAGGTTGAGGGCGACCATCAGCAACCCGAACTCGGCGATGATCCCCGCCCAGTTGACGCTCAGGTAGACCAAGAAGGCCACGTTGACGATCAGGACGAAGTAGCGCACCAGGACCAGTAAGAAGACCGTCTCGGGCGTGCCCGGATTGAGCATCACCGTGGTGATCAGGCGGTCCATCCTTTTGCCGACCTGTTTGGGGAGTCCGAACCTCGATCCGAGCCGTGGAGTGTCTGGGCCCGTGAATTCATCCAGTGACCGCCGTGCCGTCAAGTTCCCTCCTCATGCTCTGGCGTTCACTACGCCGCCGTAGCCAGAGCCCCGAAGAACCAGGGTGGCAGTCCCGGGCTCGGGAGATCAAGAACTCGTTTTGGGTTCCGCCGGCCTGAAGAGCTGTCCGGCGGGCTTCCCCCTCGTCCACGCAGGGCTGGATCGGCTCGCCGTAGGCCATGCCGTCGGGGCACTGATCGTCGTAGTCACTGGCGGTGAGGCCGCAACAGGCCAGCCACGCCCCCATGAATGCAACAGTATGGGTTAATGTATGTAATTAACCGTTATTCATGGCATCGGCCCATTGTACGAGGCTGGGCCTCTGCAGGTACTACGCCTACTTCGATCAATTCGTACTCACCTGACTGCCCGGAATGTTGGTATCCTGTTGAGCGCAAAGGGGTGGCGAGATGAGGGAATCCGCCGAAGCACTCGTTGGAGAGTTCGGGCACTGGTTCGAGAAGATGCCTTGCGGAGTGGTCGTGGCGTACACGTCACCGGCTGGGGAGATCCTCGCGGTCAACGCCGAGTTTTCGGCCATCACGGGCTATACCCACGAGGACGTGCCCACGATGCGGGATTGGCTAGAACGTGCCTATCCCGATCCCGAGGTCCGCTCCAAGGTGCGAGCCAGCATGGATCCGGCCGTGGACGAGCCGGGACGGGCCACAACCCAGCGAATACGCTGCGCGGACGGGGAAACCATGGACGTGTTGCTACGCGTCGGCCAGCTCGGCGTGGGCCGCATCGCCATCACCCTGATGGCGCTCGACCCGATCACACGGACCGAGCACGAGCAGCAGGCCAGCGAGCAGAAGTACCGCAACCTGTTCGAGAGTTCGAGGGATGCCATCATGACGCTGGCGCCTCCATCTTGGCGCTTCACGTCGGGCAATCCAGCCACGATCCAGATGTTCGGGGCGGCGGACGAGGAGGATTTTGTCTCCCGGCCCCCCTGGGAGTACTCACCGGAAGCCCAGCCGGACGGGGCCCCGTCGTCCGTCAAGGCGAAGATGCGGATCGACACCGCCATGCAGGAGGGGTCGCATTTTTTCGAGTGGGTGCACCGGCGGTGCTCGGGGGAAGACTTCCCGGCCACCGTGTTGCTCACCAGGGTCGCGATGGAAGACGGGGACATGCTGCAGGCGACCGTGAGGGATATCACCGCTCGGAAGAGAGCCGAAGAAGAGCTGGAAGCCCGCCTCGCCATGCAAGCCCTGTTCAGCCATATCTCGGCCGATCTCGCGGTGGCACCCTACGAACAGGTGGATCGGGGGATCGAGAAGGCCCTCGAGACCCTGGCCAAGCATGCGGGCGCGGTCCGTGGATCCGTGTTCATCTGCTCCGATGATGGCTCCACCCTATCCAATACGCATGAATGGTGTGCGGCCCCCAGTGACTCTCAGATAGACCAGTTGCAGGATTTCTCCGTCGAATTGTTCGGCTATTACTACAAACTGTTGCTGCAGAAAAAAAACGTGGTGGTCAGCAAGCTGGAAGACCTCCCGGTCGCCGAGGCCGCTTCGGAGCGTGAGTGGTGCCGGCAGTACGGGTTCCGCCCGCTGCTCTTCGTCCCCATGTTTGCTGCGGGGGGCTTCCGCGGTACGTTGGGCCTCTATGGCAGCATCGGGCAGGAACGGGCGTGGCCCGGAGAATTCGTCACCATGCTCCGGTTCACGGCCACCATGGTGCTGCAGATCATCGAACGCCAGCGCGCTGAGGCTGCCAAGCTCGAACTCGAAACCCAGCTCCTACAAGCCCAGAAGATGGAGGCCATCGGCCGGCTGGCCGGCGGCGTCGCGCACGATTTCAACAACATGCTGTGTGCCATCAAGGCCAACACCGAACTGGTCGAGCAGAATACGGCCGCCACCGATCCCATGTGCGAGCAGCTCGACGGGATCACCGAAGCCGCTGAGCAGGCCGCGACCCTGACCCAGCAGCTGCTGGCCTTTTCGAGCAACCAGGTCATCACGCCGGTGGTGATCGATATGAGCCAGCTGATCAAACGGCTGCATCCCATGCTGACACGGATCCTCGGCGAGGATGTCATCGTGCGGACCGTACCCCAGCGGGATCTGAGGCGGGTCAGGGCCGATGTGAGCCAGCTGGAACAGGTCGTGGTCAACCTGGCCATCAATGCCCGCGACGCCATGCCCGACGGGGGCGAGCTGCACATCGAGACCTCTGATTTCAATCCGGGGCAAAGCAGCTGTGAACGCCACTCGAACCTGGCACCGGGGGATTACGTCATGCTCGCCGTGAGCGACACGGGTTGTGGCATGAGCGCCGAGATTCGTGACAGGGTCTTCGAACCCTTCTTCACGACCAAGGAGGTGGGGCAGGGCACCGGGCTGGGGCTCGCGACGGTATTTGGGATCGTCGAACAGCACAACGGCCGGATCGAGGTGGAGTCGGAGCCGGGCGTGGGCTCGACCTTCCGGGTGTTCTTCCCCCGCGAGAAGGCCGATGTCACAGCTGCGGCCCCTCCACCGGTAGCCAGCGAAACCGGCGGCGTGGAGACCTTGCTGGTCGTCGAGGACGAAGTGAAAGTGCGCCGTCCGACGGTCCGCCTGTTGCAACGGGCCGGGTATCAGGTAATCGCTGCGGGCTCCGGTGAGGAGGCGCTCGCCATGGCCGCGGATCACGACGGGGCCATCGACCTGCTGATCACCGATGTGGTCATGCCCTACATGAACGGCCGCGAGCTGGCCGAGCGGCTCACCCTCGAGCGGCCCGAGACGAGGGTACTCTATACGTCGGGCTACCCACGGGACGTCATCACCCACAAGGGCGTCGTGGACAAAGGGGTGCAGTTCCTGGCCAAGCCCTATTCCAGGGTTTCATTCCTCGGCCGGATTCGCGAAGTGCTCGAGAGCGCGCCTGGGGACGAGTCGAGCCTGCTGTAGCGGGCGGCATGGCATTTCATTCCGCATCCTGGGTGCTTCTCTTCGCCTTCGCTGCGTCACCACCGATGGTCATGTTGAATGGCACGACATAGAGGGTTGGTTTCACACGGAATTGGCCTGTGTCGAGGTTCATCGATGAATAACCGGCGATACCCACGCCGATCTCGAATAGAGCAGCCACACCGTGGGGATCGGTTGGTGTTGCTAGGCCTACCCGGAGATTGGTCAGCCAGGTAGGGACGAATAACGAATGCTCCTGCTGTGTGCCACCATCCAGGCCGTGGTACCGGATCAGGCGATCCACCATCCCCATCCTCATTCTGCCACCGTTGATGGCATCCACTCCGTATTCATCGTCTTGGGTTGCGTACCGTTTGCCGTCGGCCGATGCCAGCCCGATATAGATGACGGACGATGGCTCATCCTGAGCGGGGATGTCGATGGGAGGCGGCGATGGGCATCCCGGAGAGGTCCTCGTGGTCATCACTACAACGGCGGTGATAACCACGAGGAGAAGTTGAGTCTTCATGTCTGCCCAAGACACAGCGAGAATCGTGCCAGGCTGCTGGGTTGATTGGGCACCCCAACACCTTGGTGCTTATGGTTGTCGTTCCCTGAGCGGTCTAATATGCCGTGGGCGGCCCAGGGCCGCCGTGTGGAGTTCGTCGATGGGTCTGGTCCGTGTCCGCGACAAGGGATACCTCGAGCGCTACCTGAGGTCCGATGCTTTGCTGCACCTGTACAGCCTGGGGGACCTGGACGAGTTCTTCTGGCCGCACACCGCCTGGTACGGCTGGACGAGCGGTGGTGAATTACAAGCTGTGATCCTGCAGTACTCGGGCATGGATCCGCCCACGGTGCTGGCGTTTGGGGAACCGGACGGACCGCTAGCGGAGCTGATGCGGGGCGCGGTGGCCTGGCTACCGCGGCAGTTCTACGCTCACCTCAGCCCCGGCCTGGAACAGCAGCTGGCCCCGGAATATAACGCGGACGCACGCGGACAGTTTTTGCGGTACGGACTGCTGGACGATGGCCCCATCCAGGGCATCGATGCGGCCGGGACATTCCGGCTACTGCCCGACGATCTGGCCGAATTGCAGGCGTTCTACGCGCGGGCGTATCCGGACAACTGGTTCGATCCGCGCATGCTCGAGACGGGGCAGTACTACGGGTTGCGGCGGGGCGGCGAGCTGGTGGCCGCGGCGGGTATCCACGTCTACTCGCCGGCCTATGGCGTGGCTGCGCTGGGGAACGTGGCCACGGCCACGGCCTCCCGGAGGTCGGGAGCAGCGCGGAAGGTGACGGCGCGCCTGTGCCGGGAGCTGGGCCGGGAGCTGGGCACCATCGGGCTCAACGTCAGCGCAGACAATAAAGGCGCCCGGGCGCTGTACGAATCGTTAGGATTCTCGATAGTGGCCGAGTACGGCGAGTTTCAGGCCACGCGGAAGTAGTGCGAACAGTTCGCAGTAAGAGTTAAGGCAACATGCGGAGAACACGAATGGAATACCGAACGAACGTCCGCTGGAAGATCGCTCTGTTGGTCGTACTAGGCTTGATCTTGGCGCCGGCCGCCAGCGCCCAGGAACCGACCCTGCTGCTGCGTTCCCCCACCGTCAGCGCCGGCCATGTGGCGTTCGTCTATGCGGGGGATATCTGGATCGCGGGACGGGACGGTCAGCACCCCCGCCGGCTGACGGTGCACTCCGGTCTGGAGCAGGATCCGTTCCTGTCCCCGGACGGGCGCTGGGTAGCGTTCACGGGGGATTATGACGGCAACGTGGACGTGTTCGTCGGCCCGGTCGAGGGGGGGGAGCCGCGCCGGCTGACCTTCCACCCGGGGAGCGACCGGGTGCGTGGCTGGACCGCGGACGGCGCGGTGATGTTCCGTACCACGCGCGACAGCCACACCTACCGCTCGGGGCACCTGTTCGTGGTGACCACGGAGGGGGCCTTCCCCCAGGCCCTGCCCATCCCGGCGGTAGAGCGGGCGGCCATGTCCGCGGACGGCAAATCCATCGCATACACCCCCGCGCGCGATGCTTTCCAGACCTGGAAGCGGTACCGCGGCGGCCGCACCACGCCGGTGTGGATCTTCGACCTGGAGAGCCACTCCATCGAGGAGATCCCCCACCTCAACGCCAGCGACACCAACCCCATCTGGGACGACGGGCGGGTGCTGTTCCTCAGCGACCGCGAGGGCGTGATGAACCTGTACGTCTTCACGCCGCGCGGTGCCGCGGGGGTACGCCGCCTCACCCAGCACGAGGACTTCGACATCAAGTGCGCCGCAGCCCACGGGGGTGCGGTGGTCTACGAGCAGGCGGGACGGCTCCACGAGCTGGTGTTGCAGACCGGAGCGACCCGACCGTTGCCGATCGTGATCCAGACGGATCTGCCACAGCTACGGCCTCATTTCGAGGATGCCGCCGGGCAGATCCGGTCCATCGGTCTGTCGCCCACCGGCGTGCGCGTCCTGGTGGGTGCCCGGGGGGATGTGTTCACGGTGCCTGCGGAGCACGGCAACATCCGTAACGTGACCGCGACTCCCGGCGTCCACGAACGGTTCCCGGCCTGGTCCCCGGATGGCAGCCAGATCGCCTATCTGTCGGACGCTGCGGGCGAATATGCGCTGCACATCGAGCCCCAGGATGGGCAGGGCCAACCCCGTGTGGTCCAGCTGGGAGACGAGAGCTTCTATTACGCTCCCATCTGGTCTCCGGACTCCAGGAGCGTTGCCTACACCGACAAGCGGCTGAACCTGTGGGTGATGGACCTCGACGCCGAGCGGCCGGTGCGGGTGGACACGGAACCGTACGACGAGCCACCCCGCACCATGGAGCCCGTGTGGTCGCCAGACAGCCGCTGGCTGGCCTACGCCCGCCGTCTGGACAGCCACCTGCACGCCATCTTCCTCTACGACACAGTGGCGGGGCGCACCACGCAGATCACCGACGGGATGAGTGATGCGGTCGATCCGGCCTTCAGTCGCGACGGCAAGGCGCTGTTCTTTGCCGCCAGCACGAACCTGGCGCTGCGCACCGGCTGGCTGGACATGACCAGCTACGAGCGGCCGGTGCGACGCAGCCTGTACCTGGCCGTACTGGCGGCCGGTGAACCCTCACCGCTGGCCCCCCGCAGCGACGAGGAGGTGGTGGGCGCGCCAGAAGAGGAGGGCAAGAAGAAAAAAGGCAAGAAGGGCTGCAAGGGAGGCGGGGAGGACGACGCGGAGGAACCGGTGGTCGTCACCGTCGATCTGGAGGGCATCGATCAGCGCATCCTAGCCGTGCCCGTGCCCGAGGGCGACTACCGGGATCTGAAGACGGCTGAAGGAGCGCTGTTCTACCTGGCCGCCGGGGACGATGGAACGGCGCTGCACCGCTTCGACCTCGAGGAGCGCGAGAGCAAGGCCCTGATGACCGACACGGCGGGCTATGTGGTCTCCGCGGACGGCAACAAGGTGCTCCACGCTGCCAGCGGCCACGTGTTGCGCATCCTCGACGCCACCGCCGATGCGGACGCCGCCGCTGCGGTGGAACCGCTGGATCTGACGGCGATGCGCAACTACGTGGATCCCCGCGCCGAATTCGAGCAGATCTACGAGGAGGCCTGGCGGATCCAGCGGGACTATTTCTACGACCCGGGCATGCACGGCGTGGACTGGGCCGCCGTGCGGGAGCAGTACCGCCCGTGGCTGGCCCACGTGGGGCATCGGGACGACCTGAACTACCTCATCGGTGAGACCATCGGCGAGTTGACGGTGGGCCACGCCTACCGCTGGGGCGGTGACTATCCGGAGGTGGAGCGCCTCGACGGCGGCCTGCTGGGGGCCGACCTGGTCATCGAGCAGGGGCACTACCGGTTCCAGCGCATCCTCGGTGGGCTCAACTGGGATCCGGAGCAGCGGGCGCCCCTCACCGAACCCGGCGTGGACGTGCACGAAGGGGACTACCTGCTGGCGGTCAACGGCGTGCCGCTGGACGCGGGCACCAACCCCCACGAGCTGTTCCAGAATACGGCCGGCATCCAGACGGCCCTCACCGTCAACGACCGGCCGACCCTCACCGGCGCCCGTCAGGTGACCGTGGTCCCCATCGGCGACGAGTCCGGGCTGCGGTACCGGGACTGGGTCGAGGGCAACCGCCGCCGGGTGGACGAGGCCACGGCGGGGCGGGTGGCGTACGTGCACATGCCCAACACGGCCTGGGACGGCTACACGGCGTTCAATCGCTACTTCTACGCCCAGCTGGACAAGGAGGCGGTGATCCTCGACGAGCGCCACAACGGCGGCGGCTCGGTGGCGGACTACGTCGTCGATATGCTGGCCCGCCAGGCGCTGAACATGAACGTCACCCGCGAAGGGGCCGACTATTCCAGCCCGCTGGGGGTCATCGATGGCCCCAAGGTGATGATCATCAACGAGGACGCGGGCTCCGGCGGCGACTGCATGCCCCACTACTTCCGCCAGATGGGCCTGGGCAAGCTGGTGGGCACCCGCACCTGGGGAGGGCTGATCGGTATCTACGACTATCCCCCGCTCATCGACGGCGGCATGGTGACGGCGCCACGCATCGCGTTCTACGGCCCGGAAGGGGAGTGGACGGCGGAGAATATAGGCGTGGCGCCGGACATCGAGGTGGAGATGACCCCCGCCGAGGTCATCGCCGGCCGCGATCCCCAGCTGGAAAAGGCCATCGAGGTCATCCTCGAAGAACTGGCCGCGTCCCCGGCCCAGCCCATGCCCCGGCCACCTTTCCCGGACTACTCCCGTTGATCCACGTGTCCTCGCCCTGTTGACTTGGCCGTGGAGCTGTTCAAAAATTTACGCTCCGTGGGGTACTCAACTTGAGGAGTGGGCATGGCAGAGGGCGGCGGAAAATTCATCGGCATCGGCATCATGGTGGCCATCATCTTGGTGCTCAACCTTCTCAGTTACGTCTTTAACTGGGGGTGGGTCTTCTATTGAGCCGAGTCCTGGTCACTGATCCCGTCAGTGAACGTTTCTTCAATATTGCACTGGGACTGTCGGTCCTGAGCTGGGCGGTGCTGGGGTGGTTCCACGCCGACGGCGCCGAACGATGGGCGCCGGTGCGCCTGGCGGCCATCGTGCTCAATGCCCAGGTGGGGATCCTGATCCTCGTACGCTCCCGTCAGCGCCGGGGGGCGGACCTGGCCACACTGTCGATGGCCATCCCCTCCTTCCTGGCCGGCGGCGTGGCCTTCCGGCTGGCCCCCGAACCCTTCCACTGGTCCGCGCCCGCGCAAGCGTGCTTCGTCACCGGCGCCGTGGTCGTGGCCCTGTCGTTCACCTTCCTGGGTCGCAGCTTCGCCATCCTTCCCGGGCTGCGCCGGGTGGTCGTGCGGGGGCCATACAGGCTGGTGCGCCACCCGGCGTATCTGGGGGAGCTGACGATGGTGGCGGCTTGCGGCGTGGCGGCATGGAGTTGGTGGGCGGCCGCCCTGCCGCTGGCGGTGATCCCGCTGACCATGGTGCGCATCGTGGCCGAGGAGAAGGTGCTGGGGACGTCGCCGGACTACCGGGCCTATCGCGAGCAAGTACGGTGGCGGCTGGTCTCCAAGATCTGGTGAGATCTCCGGCTCGGTCCGGATCAGACGCTACCCATCAGCGATGGATCGTGAAGAACCCCTTGGATACCGCCCACTTGAGGTCCGCCAGCGCCTTGATCAGCTCCTCTTCCGTCGGGACGTTGTCGCCCGGGGTGATGCGCACGGCCCGGTTGCGGCCCTCGTCCTTGGCCACGTACATCCCCAGATCCGCCGTGCCGATGACCTGGTCGAAGGTCATCTCCACCTCGGTGTTGTTGTAGAAGGGAAGGGAGGTGAAGCCGATGGAGCACGAGCGCTTGATGACCGTGCCGTCGGGCAGGATGACCTCGGTGTTGGCGACCCGGCTGAGGACCCGGTTGGCGAAGGATCGCAAGAAGTTACGGTTGGTGATGGGGAGCACGATGAGGAACTCCTCGCCCCCCCATCGCACCACTACGTCATCGGTGCGCACGATGTCCTTGAGGGTCTCGGCCAGCGCCTTGAGCATCAGGTCGCCGGCGTCGTGGCCCAAGGTGTCGTTGACCTCCTTGAAGTGATCTAGATCCAGCAAGAAGACCCCGATGACGTTCTCGTCCAGGTTGCGTCTTTCGTCGTCCCCGGCGGCCATCCGGGCCCGGCGGCGGGCCACGGACTCCACCCGGTCCGTCATGGTCTCGTACAGGAAGCGGCGGTTGCGCAGCCCCGTGAGCGGATCGTTGAGGGAGAGCTCCTTGAGCTGCTCGGCCAGGTTCTGTAGCTCCCGGGTGCGCTCGTCCACCGCCCGCTCCAGCTCACGCGCCTTGCGCCGCATGCCGCGGACACGCAGACCGAAGTAGCCGAACAGGACGTTTAAGGCCCCGAGGATGCACAGCACCCAAAACCACGTCGTCTCGTGGAAATAGGGCTTGAGCTCGAAGCGGAAGACCGCCTCCTGCTCGCTCCACACCCCCTCGCCGTTGCTCGCGGCGACACGGAACGTGTATTCACCCGGCGGGATGTGGGAGTAGTAGGCCACGCGGCGGGAGCCGGCCTGCTCCCAGTCCTTGTCCAGCCCGTCCATGCGGTAGCGGAACTGCACGTCATCGGCCCCCAGGAAGGTCAGGGCCGTATAGCGGAAATCGAAGCGGCGGCTCCCCGCCGGGAACACGGCCACGCTCTCGTGGTCCACCAGTTCGTGCTCCACGTGGACCTCTTCGAGCAGCGCCGGCGGCGGGGGGCGGTTGTCCTCCAGATCCTTGGGATCGAACGCCAGCACGCCGGCGATGGTGGGGAACCACAGCCGGCCGTCCGTGCTGCGCCACCCGGCCGGCTGAGCGCCGCCGTTGCACTCGTCGCTCGGCATCCCGTGGGCGCGGTTGAAGCCGTGGCTGGGGATGGTTTCGATCTCTCCGAGGCTGAACGCGGCCAGATCCGCCTTGGCGACCCGGTAGATACCCCGGTTGCAGCTCAGCCACAGCCGGCCCGCGTCATCACCCAAGATGCGGTAGGCGTTGTCGTCGAACATCCCGTCGGCGGTGGTGTACGCCCGGAGCCGGTCGTTGCGGAGGTGCAGCAGGCCTCCCATCGTGCCAAACCACATCCCGTCGTCGTCCTCGTAGATGGACAGGATCAGGGCCTGGCTGGGGAGCAGGCCAACGCTGGCCGGGTGCTGCTCGATGCGGCCATCGACCAGGCGGGCGAATCCACCACCGCGGGTGCCCAGCCACAAGGTGCCTTCGCGGTCGACGTGAAGGCCCCGCACGCTCTCCGCCGGGAGCCCGTCATCGGTGGTGAAAGAAGTGATCTTGCCGCCGTCGATGACGCTGACACCTGCATTGGTCCCGACCCATATGCGTCCGTCCGGTGCTTCGGTGATGGAGAAGACCTTGTCGTTCGCCAGCCCGTTGGCGGTGGAATAAACGCGCCGCCGCCCGTCGGCGAGCTGGAACACGCCCTGGCCGTAGGTACCGACCCACAGGGCGCCCTGCGAGTCCTGGAAGAGCGACATGATGGATTTGGTCGCGAAGAACCTGCGGTCGGGGTATTCGACGAGTTGACGGTCCTGCAAGAAATCGAGGCCTATCTCGGCGCCGATCCACATCCCTCCCGAGCGGTCCTCCAGCACGGCCCAGACCTCGTTGTGGGAGAGCCCCTCGCGGGTGCTGTAGCTGGTGAATGGGCTCTCGCGCAGGCGATTCAGGCCGCCGCCATACGTACCGACCCAGAGGCTGCCCTCCCGGTCCGATAGCAGGGCCGAGACATGGTTGTGGGGCAGCCCATCCGCCGTGGAAAACGAGTCGAACTGGCCGTCGTGGTAACGGTACAAGCCGTCGTGCAACGTGCCGATCCACAGGTTGCCATCGCCGTCCTCCCACAGGGAGCGGATGGCTGCCGGCCCCACCCCGCCCACGGCCGGGTGGCGCACGATGCGGCCATCCTTGTACTCGTGCAGGTCGTCGCCTTCGGTGCCGATCCAGAGCCGGCCCTTGCTGTCGGTGTACACGGCTTCGACACTGTTGGAGGAGAGGCCCTCGTCGGTCGTGAACACCTCGAAGGCGCCGTCGAGGAACCGGTTGACTCCGCCCCCGCGCGTGCCGATCCACAGGGAGCCATCCGGCCCCTCGGCGAGGGTGTTGATGACGGTGTCGGACATGCCATTGGCCGAGTCGAACACGGTCATCGTATCGCCCACCAGACGGTTGAGCCCCCCGGTCGTGCCGATCCACACGGTGCCGTCCGAGGTTTCCAGGATGGCCGGTACGACGTCCGCGGCGAGGCCGTCCTCACTGGTGAAGGCCTTGAACTCCCCGTCCCGGTACCGGACCAGCGAACTGCCGGACGTGCCGATCCACAGGGTGCCGTCCCGCCCCTCGGCCAGGGCGTCGATGTGGTTGCCGGCCAGGGCCGACGTGTTGGTCTTGTCGAAGACGACGAAGCGCACGCCGTCGAAGCGTACGAGCCCTTCTTGGGTGGCGAACCACAGGTACCCGTCCTGGGTCTGCACCAGGGCCTGGACCGAGACCTGCGGCAGCCCGTCGTCCGGCAGCCAGACGTCGTGCGTGTACTGCGTGAGCGCCCGCTCGGGGGAGAGCGCGGCGGCGGGCTGGGGTGCGCATACGCACGCGCAAAACGCGACCAGCGCTACAGCACCACGGAACGGGGTCGATATTCCTGTCACGGCCTTGTGCTCGGGCGCACGTCCCATCCCCCTCACAGGGTTCACTCTAGTGTATCGGTAAGGGGCGCCTTTGGTTTAGTTATTTCGGACAGTTATCCGGAGTCGGGGCCTGTTCGGGCCGATAGAATCGTCCATCACGTTGCTCGTATCTGTGCCGCAGTTCCCGGTAGAAGGCCGCCGCCGAGATGGGGATCGCCTCGCCGGCGTGGACGTGGGCGGCCACCATGCGATCGAACAGCAGGTGGTCCCGGCGCTCATCCAGCTCAGCGGGATCGTCGCAGGCTCCGGGCAGCGGCAGCTGCGCCAGGCGAGCATCGACGAACTCCCACACCCGCTCCATACGCGCCGGCTGCAGCTGATACGCCGCCCCCGCCTGCTCCGGCTTGCGCAAGGAGATGATCAGGTCGCCCCGGGCCGCCCCCGGGCGGATGTCCTCGAGGATGGTGGTCGAACCCTTGTCCAGCACCCCCACACGCTCCACCTGGAAGCCGCTGGAGCCCAGCACCTGCTGCAGGGAGTTCCACACGTCCGCTCGGGTGTTGTGGAACTCCACGGTCATCCAGCGCCCTGGCTTGAGCACGCGGAAACACTCGGCGAAGCTGCGGCGCATCAGCTCGGCGTAGTCCCCCCCCGAGCGGTCGCGGGTGGGATCGATGACCGCCTCTTCATCGCCCTCGGTGCGCACCCGCAGCCAGGCCTCCAGGACCCGGTTCACCTCGCTGTAGATGATGTTGGCGCCAAAGGGCGGGTCGGTGAAGACGTAGTCGATGCTGTCGTCGGCGATGCCGTCGAGGTGGGTGGCCGAGCCGGTGCGGACGGTGGCCCGGCTGGTCAGGGACTGCTTGGCCTCCTCGGCGGCCAGTAGACGCCTGATCTTGCGGCGGGCCACCAGATAGATGTTCTTCTCCATCCGTACGATGGGCATGTACAGGTTGCCCGACATGCCGCCGCCGCCGCCGAAGTACCCCTGGCGCTCGGAGATGACGGTGAAGATGGCGGTCAGCGTGGCCCGGCAGAGGCGGCGCTGGGCCGGGTCGTCGATGGCCTCCGTCCGGGCCCACAGGTCGGCGAAGACCACCAGGTTGCGGCGGGAGAGGAGCCGGGAGACGTCGGTGATGCCCTTGGCCCCCAGCTGGGCCAGCCGGGCCGAATAGCCGCCAGAGGGGATGGGGTCGTCCGGGTACCAGGCCACCGCCTGGTGCTGCTCCGCCCGCCGGGCCAGCTCCAGATCATGCTCAACGGGGGGGCGGTTCTGGCGGGCCCGCCCGATGCCGGCGTTGACCCACACCAGCGCCTTGCGTTTGAGCCCGCCGTCCATCACCCGCCGCACGGAGCGCACGTTGAGCTCGGCGCGGCACGCGGGGCAGGGGAACGCCTTGCGGGTCTGGACCTTGTGGCCGTGGTGGATCACCCCGTGGGGGAAGAACGGGAATCGTTCATCGCAGCCGGGGCAGCGGAAGATGTCGCTCCAGACGTTGTAGTTGACGGCCAGCTCGCCGCCGTCCGTGCGAGTGCGGTACATCCAGCCCAGCGCCTGCTCCGATTGGTCGAGGATCTCCCCCAGCCGGTGGGCCGCCGCCGGGCCGTCGTGGCTGGTGCAGTTGACCGTGGCGATGAAGGTGGCCCCCGGGCTCAGGTCCGACAGCGCCGCCTCGCGCCCGGCTTCCCGCGCCGCCACGCCGGTCATGCCCGACCCACAAAACGGGTCCAGTACGCGCTCACCGGGGGCGGTAAACTGCTCGATGAGCGAGCGGATGATCTGGGGCGGAACCTTCGTGTGGTACGGGTGGAAGGTGTAGACCGGATGGCGGTGCATGGTCTTCAGCTGAACCATCGGCCCGGATGGTACAGGGAGCGGGCGGCGTCTGCACGCCCGCGGTTTCTTGACAGCCCACCAGCCCCTGCATACGTTGGCTGGAGACGGATCGAGCCCCGGGCCTACAGGGACCGGGACGCCCCGCGGGAGGGTCATGAAACCCACGATCTTTGTCGCCGGCCTCGGCGAAACCGGCTCCGAACTGGCGCTGCGGCTGGCCCTCGACTGGCAGGTGGTGGGCATCGATCCCGACGAGGAGGCCATCTTGGGCCTGGCCGAGCGCCAGCCCGAAGGTGGGGAGATCCAGCTGCACACGGGGGACACGACCTCGGCGCTGGTCCTGCGCAAGGCGGATGTGGAGGGGGCCCACGCCGTGGTGGCCTGCACCGGCTCCGACGAGGTCAACCTGGAGGTGCTGCGCCTCTCCCGTGAGCTGTTCAAGATCGAAAACCTCGTCGCCCTGATGTACGAGCTGGACGCCGAGGAGGCTTACCGTGCCGAGGGGGTGGAGATCGTCAGCCAGGACCTGGCCTGCGTGGCCCTGCTCGAGTCCCGCGTGGAGCGCGGGGAGCGGGTGGCCACCGGCGTGGGCCTGGGGCGGGGGGAGATCGTCGAGATCGAGGTGCTGCCCAACTCGTCGGTCATCGGGCACCCGCTGATGGACCTCTGCCCGCGGCGCTGGCTCATCGGGGCGGTCTACCGGGACGGCAAGCTGATCGTGCCCCACGGCGACACGGTCATCGAGGCCGGCGACCGTGTCCTGATCATCGGCGATCCGGAGATCCTCCCCTCCGTGGCCACGCTGATCCGCTCCGGCCGGTCCGAGTTCCCCGTGCAGTTCGGCACGCGGGTGATGGGATTGAGCGGCCGCAACCTGGAGTGGGTGGTCCCCGAGACCGGCTATCTGATCCAGTCCACCCGGGCCGAGAACTTCGAGGTCATCGCTGCCCCGGCCCATGACAAGCGGGTCAAGCGGCTGGCCGAGATGTGCAAGCAGGAGGGCATCCCGTTCGGCGCCAGCCGGTCCGAGGACGACACGGTGGAGAGCATGGTCTGCACGGCGGTCCAGCGGGACATCGGGCTGCTGGTGCTGCCACCGGAGCAGCCGTCTCTGCTGGCCCGCATCGGGCTGGCGCGTACCGCAACCAGCCGGGTCATCGACCAGGTGAGCTCGCCGGTGATCATCTCCCGGGGCACCTTCCCCTACCGCAAGGTGATGCTGGTGTTGGCCGAGCTGCCGTTCCAGGCGCGGGCGGCCCAGGTGGCTATCGACCTGGTGCGCCTCCTGGAAGCCGAGCTGGTGCTGGGGGTGGTGTACCAGCCGGATCTGGTGGCCGGCTCCCAGCTGCGTACGGAGGTGGAGCAGCGGCGGCGGGAGGTGGAGAGCCTGGCGGGCATGTACCACGTGGAGATGAAGCAGGTGACCCTGGAGGGCAACCCCATCCGCCAGGTGGTGGAGGCCTCCAAGGATTACGACCTGCTCGTACTGCCGTACCGCAAGGGCCGCAAGGCGTTCCTCACCCGGCCGGACGTGGGCCTCAACATCGTTCACGGCGCCCATTGCACCGTGATGGTCATGCCGGTCTAAGGGGGCCGCGCAGCCATGCACTCGGCCGACGCCGTCTCCCTGCTGATCATCGCCCTGGGAGCGTTCTCGATCCCGTTCATCTCGGGTCGCATCGGCATCCCCGCGGTGGTGGGGGAGATCCTGTTCGGCATCGCGGTGGGACCCCACGTGCTGGGGTTGATGCACGAGAGCGAGTTCACCAAATTCCTCGCCGAGTTCGGCTTCGCCTTCCTGATGTTCCTGGTGGGGCTGGAGCTGGATTTCAGCCGCATCGAGCGGGAGGGGATCAAGGGCATCCTGTCGGCGACTGGGGTGGCGGTGCTGGTGTTCGTCATCTCCGCCGGGGTCACCGTGGCGCTGGGGCAGCCCATGTTCCTGTTCCTGGCCTTCGGGGCGATGAGCGTGGGGCTGCTGCTGGCCACCATCTCGGAGGTCGGGATCTCCAAGACCCGCGCCGGCCAGACGATGATCTTCGTGGGGTCGTTGGGGGAGTTCCTCACCATCGTGCTGGTGACCGCGTTCGGGCTGTACTACAGCTACGGGCTGGGGATGCACCTGGCCATCGAGATGGCCAAGCTAGGGTCGATCCTGGTGTTGGCCTACGTGGTGCTGGTGATCCTGCGTACCCTGATCTGGTGGTTCCCCGAGTCCTTCTCCCGCGTCATCGCCGAGCGGGATCCATCCGAGATCGGCGTGCGGGCGGCCATGGCGACCATGCTGATGTTCGTGGCCTTCGCGTCGTTGATGGGGGTCGAGGCGATCCTGGGGGCCTTCGTGGCCGGGGCGCTGTTTAGCTTCGTGTTCCGCGAGAAGGGCATCCTGGAAACCAAGATGACCTCCATCGGGTTCGGATTCTTCGTGCCCATCTTCTTCATCGGCGTGGGCACGGAGTTCAACCTCAAGGCGGTGCTGCACCTGGACATCCTGTCCACGCTGGGGATCTTCGTGGCGGCCAGCTTGATCTCCAAGCTGCTGGCCAGCCTTCCGCTGATGGCCCGGGGCCTGAGTTTCCGTGAGTCCGTGGGGGCGGGGCTGCTCTTTGGCGCGCCGCTGACCCTGCTGGTGGTCATCGCCCGCATCGGCGAGGAGGTTGGGGTCATCGACACCTCCACATCCGCGGCGCTGGTGCTGCTGGCCATCGTCACGGGGGTCGTATTGCCCTGGGGATTCCGATTGCTGGTGAAGGGAGAGCAGGCCACATGACCCGCCGCATCTTGCATCTGTCGTCCCAGCGGCCCTCGCTGACCGGCAGCGGTGTGACCCTGGATGCCCTGGTGCGCCACGCCGGCCGGGCCGGCTGGAAACAGCACGTATCGACGGGAGTGCCGGCGGACGATCCGCGGCCTGAAATCGGCGGCCTGGAGGCATCCCGTATCCACCCGCTGCTGTTTGGCAGGGGAGGGGACCTGCCGTTTCCGGTGCCGGGCATGTCGGACGTGATGCCGTACCGCAGCACCGTATGGTCGACCATGGACGAACGGCAGCTGGCGGCGTACCGGGGGGCCATGCGCGGTCACCTGGAGCGGGTCGTGGAGCGGGCCCGCCCGGATGTGATCCACAGCCACCACGTGTGGTTGATGAGCGCCATGCTCAAGGACATCGCACCGGAGATCCCCGTGGTGGTGCAATGCCACGCCACCGGGTTGCGGCAGATGGAGCTGTGCCCACACCTGGCGGACGAGGCGCAGATAGGCAACGCCCGCAACGAGAACTTCGCCGTGCTGCAAGGCGGCCACGAGCGGCAGCTGGTGCAGGTGCTGGGGGTGGAGCCGGCGCGGGTCCACCGCATCGGTGCGGGCTACCGCGAGGAGCTGTTCCACGCCCGTGACAGGGAGGCGGGCACGGAGCGGGTGCTGTACATCGGCAAGTACGCGGCGTCCAAGGGCGTGCCCCAGCTGCTGGACGCCATGGAGCGCCTGCGGGAGAGCCGCCCGGGGCTGGAGTTACACATGGCCGGCACCGGCAGCGGCGCCGAGGCAGACGCCATCCGCCGCCGCATGGAGGCGATGGGCAGCTGGGTGGTCCTGCACGGCCAGGTGCCCCAGCCCCGCCTCGCCGAGCTGATGCGCGGCGCAGCCGTGTGTGTGCTGCCGTCGTTCTACGAGGGCTTGCCGCTGGTGCTGGTGGAGGCCATGGCCTGCGGCTGCCGGCTGGTGAGTTCGGCGCTCCCGGGCGTGGTCGACGAGCTGGCCCCCCACCTGGGCGACGCGCTGGAGCTGATCCCGATGCCGGCCATGGCTGGTGTGGACACGCCGGTGGAAGCGGACCTCCCGGCCTTCGTCGAGGCGCTGGCGGATGGGCTGGATCGATCGTTGGCTCGTCCACCGCTGGATACAGCGAGCATGACCGCGGCGCTGGAGCGCTTCACCTGGGGGGCGGTGTTCCGGCGGGCCGAGGGGGTCTGGACCACGGATCCGTAGAGCCGAGCAACCTACTTCCCCATCGCCACGCCGCCCGCAAAATAGACCGAGTTGCGCACGAGCAGGTCCATCGTCACTCCGTCGACGGTCGTTCGGCCCCGGGTAAACCGCGTGAGTACGGACTGGGGACAGTCACGATGGGTGCAGCTCTCGGGCAATCCTTCCCCGGAGAAGATCTCGTCGATCAGGGCCTGGGGGACGACCACCTCGCCGTCGTCGGGCCCGACGCAGGTGATGATATCGTGCAGGGGCATGCCGTGGGCTTCGTTGACCCCGTTGATCACGACCTCCACGCAGGCGTCCGGATCGGGGCCCGGGGTCCAGGTCAACACGTTGTCCTGGCCCTCGATGAGGCGGGACTCTTCAGCGGACAGGGGGGTCTCCAACGCCTCCACTCCCCACGCTTCGATGGTGAACGCCGGCAACTCGTCGCCGGCGAAGGACACGGCGATGGGATCCTGGGCGGCGAACAGGTCTTCGGGCAGGTCACCGGGACCATAGTATCTGCCCACGGCCCAGGACTCGGGTTCGACGGTGACCGGCACCTGCAGACCGCTGATGGTCATCGTGCCGGCGCCCACCTCCAACGGGTACGGTTCGCAGGCGTCATCGACGTTGCACGTCTCTTCGGGGCCGCACGGTGGATCGCAGAATCCGAAGTGGCGCTTCTCGTAGCGGCACCCGTCCTGTTCCATGAATACCTGGTAGATGGGAGGGGCAGGGCCATCCGTCAGCTGTGCTCGGATGATGGAGGTGTGGGTGAACTGGAACTGGTAGCCGTACCGTTCGGCGACATCGATGGTGGCAGCGGCGCTGTCTTGGAACTCGCAGGAGGTGGCGAAGGAGTCGTCATCGTCCCCCAATGAGTCGTCATCGGAGCCGGGGTCATCGATCACGTTGCAGGCCGGCAGACCGAGCATCAACCACAAACCGAGCAACCATCGAGTGCGCATGTCTTCCTCCAGTGTTGACAGCGGCTCTTTGCAAGCGGCACGCCGAGGCGGCGGGTCATCCCCTCCTGAACAGGATCTATGCTGCACTACCCCTGGTCAAAACTCCCCACCACCACCATGATCTCTCCAGTCCCTCGAGGGGAGGCATGTGGATCATGAGCACAGGTCACCAGCCCGGATCCATCCCGCCGGAGGCGTCCCCCCGTGCCCACCGCCTGGCCACGGCGCTGACCCGCCCGCTGGAGAAGTTCATGCACGTGGAGGCGGCCAGCGGGATCCTCCTGCTGATCGTGTCCGTCATCGCGCTGCTGTGGGCCAATTCGCCCTGGGCTTCGGTCTACGAGCATCTGCTGCACACCCCCATCTCGCTGGGATTCGGGGAGCACAGCTTCACCGGGACGGTGCACTTCTGGATCAACGACATCCTGATGGTGGTGTTCTTCTTCGTGGTGGGGCTGGAGGTCCGGCGTGAGCTCTACGAGGGGGAGCTCTCCGAGCTGCGGCGGGCTGCCCTGCCGGTGGCGGCCGCGTTGGGGGGGATGCTGCTGCCAGCGGCCCTCTACCTGGCCATCAACTCGGGCACGGACGCCAGCCGCGGCTGGGGTGTGCCGATGGCCACCGACATCGCCTTTGCGGTGGGGGTGCTGGCGCTGCTGGGACGGCGGGTCCCGGCGGCGCTACGGGTGCTGCTGCTGGCGCTGGCCATCATCGACGACATCGGCGCCATCCTAGTCATCGCCCTGTTCTACTCCTCCGAGTTTGCCTGGCTGGGGCTCGTGATAGCTGGAGCGGGGATCATCGACGTGCTGATCATGCAGCGTCTGGGGGTGCGCAGCTCCTGGGCCTACATCGTGCCGGGCATCGGGATCTGGGGTGGCATGCTCTACGCCGGGATCCACCCCACCATCGCCGGCGTGATCCTGGGCCTGCTCACGCCGGTGAGATCGTGGCTGGGCCACGATGGATTCCGCAACGAGACCCACCGCGCCCTGGATCGCCTGCACGGCCTGGTGGAGGAGGGGGCCGAGCCCCGCAAGTGGATCCCCGATCTGGAGCGCGTCAACTTCGCCCAGCGTGAAGCGATCCCGCCGGTGACCCGCATCGAGGCCATGCTGCATCCCTACGTGGCCTACGGCATCATGCCGCTGTTTGCCCTGGCCAATGCCGGGGTCTCGCTACACGGCATCGAGTCCAGCGCCGCCGGGACCGCGGGCATCGTCCTGGGGGTGGGGGTGGGCCTGGTGGTGGGCAAGCCGCTGGGAATCCTGCTGTTCAGCTGGCTGGCCGTACGGTTGGGCCTGGCCACCCTGCCCAAGGGTGTGACCTGGGGCGGTATCGCCGTGGTGGGGGCGGTGGCCGGCATCGGCTTCACGATGGCGTTGTTCATCGGGACGCTGGCCTTCGACGAATCGTCCCAGCTGGCGGTGGCCAAGGCCGCGGTGCTGGGTGCGTCCGTGTTGGCGGGGGTGCTGGTGTTGGTCGCGGGCCGCTGGTTGCTGCCGGTTCCCCCGCCGGGCACGGTCCGTTGCACCGTCGACGAGGCGGAGCACTCCACCGAGGTGTAAAAATTGGGGGTGTCGTATCAGCCCCCCCCCACCTTCTTGAGGATAATGCGCTTGACCGGCTCGCGGACCCGCCCGCTGCGGGTCAGCTGGCGCAGCTCGCGTCCCGGCAGCTTGTGCACCAGACGGGACACGGTATCCAGCGGCGTCTTGGGGTTGGACAGCAGGTTGCGCACCACGGATGCGTGGCGCAGCCACTCGGAGCGGCTGGAGATGCGCTTGAGCACGTCCGGGGGCAGGCTGGGCATGGCCGCCATGGCTGCGATCTCGCCCGGGGTCAGCTGGGGGTTCTCCATCACATGGGTATAGAGGCGGGGATCGGGCCGCTTGAGGATCAGCCGGCGGATGCCCAGATCCCCCCTGCGGGCTAGGTTGATCTTGTCGGACAGGGGTAGATCGTTCCACTCCTTCATGACCCGTTCGATGGGCCACGACAGGGGGCCGTAGCCGCGGGGTTGGGCCTCGGGCTCCGGCTCGAGCGGGGTCCACGTCACGAGGGGTGGCATGGGCTCCACGGCTGCCCGGGCATCCCCCACCAGCGTCGCCAGGGCGTCCGGTTCGGTCATCCGCACCACCAACCCGCCGTCGGGCAGCAGCTGCAGCACCTCCCCGGGGGTCGCCTGGGGACCATCCGGCAGCACGAAGGTCAGTGACAGCGCCTCGAACTGCCCTACGCTCTTGTCGCCCTCGGGGCCGGGGAGCAGCACGGTGCCCTGTGTGCAGTTGTGAGCCAGGAAGGCGCACAGGTCTTCTTTTGATCCAAACGCGATGAACAGGTCAGTGGCCATGGGGACAGCTTACCAGTCAGGCGGGCCGACCTACCTGATGAACGCCGAGATCTGCACCTTGTCCGGATCCCCGCCGATGGGGGTGATGACGATGACCCGATCATCACCGACGACGAAGGTCACCGACTCCCCCAGGGATGCGTAGGCGCGGTACTTGGGCCTCATCCGCATCAAGGTGAAGTAGGCGTCGGAGAGGTACCGGATGGAGAGGACCTTCATACCTGGGGAGTACTCTTCGTCGACCCAGGCGCCGCCGCTGTAGAGGAAGACCTTGTCCCGCACCACCCGGCTCAGGCCATCTCCTTCGTCACGATCCGAGCCCTTGAGGGCGCCGATGGCCTTGCTGGTGGTCACGGCGTCCGCGCCGGAGTCCTTCGAGAATCCATGCATCGCCGAGTCCCTCTTGCGGGACCGGGAGCGGCGGTCCAGATCCGCATCGAAGCCGCCGGAGGAGTACCGGTCGCTGTCCATGTCGTCCTCATCGTCTTCGCTGTAGCGGCTGGTCAGCGCGTCGTCGTCCGGCGACGGGGATGTGGAGTCGGGGCTGATGATGAAGTTGCTCTGCGGACGGGAAAGTTCCCCATCCAGCGACATTTTGTCGAAATCGATCTCCGTCTTGGGTTTGTAGACGATACGGCGACCGGACTCGTCTGAACCCACGCTGCGCCATTCGGCCTGGCTCCGCAGCTCGGCCTCCCTGCGGCGTTCTTCCTCCTGAACCGTGCGGTCGGCCACCCGCGTGTCTTCCACCACCAGGAACGAAGTGTACGGCGTCATGATCCCGAATCGCTTGCTCAGCCGGACCACCTCGTCCACCAGCTCCGGTTGCTCGCCGTTGCGGCGGATCTCGTCGAGCAGGAAGCCCACCTTGCGATTGGCCCACATGCGGGGGATGAACTCCCGGTCGTCCCGCTTGGCGTCAAAACTCACCGTCGTGGAGAAGGTCCGCGCCTCGCCGCCGGAGACGCCGGTCAGCGCGACCCGATGGTTGGCTTTGCCCTTGTAGCGGCCCATCACCGTCAGCTGAGAGCCGCTGAACAGGTCCGGCAGCTGTTGTGGGTAGATGTCGTACGCGCCGGCGCCCCCCAGGCTCAGGTCGAGATCGGCCAGCACCGGGTGGGCCACCTTGCGGTAGAAGGCGCTGATGCGCAACTCCAGATCTTCGTCGTCCCGTAGGTACTCGGCGGTACCACGGTTGTCCGCGGCCAGTGAGTCCAGCAGGCGCGTGTTGACGTCCTTGCCGACGCCGAAGGTGAAGAACCGCACCGCACCTTCGACGGTCTCGATGTGGGTTTCCGTCTGCTTGCGGAGGCGATCGACGTCGGTGAGGCCGACGGTAGGTAGCCCGTCGGTGAGGAAGACGATGTAGTACGGGCGGCCCGGCTCGGGTTGATGGCTCAGGGCGGTGTCGAGCGCCCCTGCGATGTTCGTCCCACCCAGCGCTTCGAAGCCGTCAATGAAGTTCATCGCCATGGAGACGTTGTCCTTGTTGGCGGCGATGGGCGAGCCGCTCATCGGCTCCACGCCGGTGGAAAACCGCACCACGTTGAACCGGTCCGCCGGTTCCAGGGATCGCAGGCAGAACTCCAGGGCGCCCTTGGCGCCGGTGATCTTGCTCCCCGCCATACTGCCGGAGGTGTCGATGACGAACGCGATGTCCTTGGGCATCGGCGGGGTGTCCCGCTGCTCTCCGGGGGCGGCCATGAGCATGAAATAGCCGTCTTCGCCAGCGGTGCGGTAGGTCATCAGGCTCACGCCCACCGGTTCGCGGCTCAGCGTGTAGTACAGCAGGAAGTCCCGGTCGAAGCGGGCCCCCAGCTCCTCGAAGCCGGCCAGGACGACGCCCCCCTGGTGGTTGACATCCACCGAGTGGGTCGGCGAGTAGACGGTCTGCACCGGGATGGGGCTGTTCACCTCGACGGCCACCGTCAGATCCCCGGCCGTGCCCCGCATGGCCATGGGTGCGGCCAGCGGATAGCGCAGCTCGGCCAGCTGCCCCTCCACCTCCACCAGCGATTCGAAGCGCACCTCCACCTGCTGCACGCCGTGGGGCGGGATGGGGAAGATGCGCGCCTTGATCAGATCCCGGCCGGCGTATTCGAGAACGCCCGGGTCCTTCATGCTGCGGACGATCTCCTCGTAGACCGCGACGGCCTGGTCCCGTTCCAGGACCTCCCCCTTGGTCTTCGTGCCGTTGATCCACATGGAGAACTCGTTGAGGCTCGCCCCCTCCGGTAGCGGGAAGTAGAACGTCGCCTCCAGCTGGCTCCCTGTGTTGTTGCGGAACTGCTGGTCCACATGGAAGGCCGCCACCCCGCCGTCGATCACCACGGATACGCGCTGGTTTTCCAAGGTGAACGTACCGCCGGTGTGGGCCGTCGCGGGGACCAAGAATCCCTGGGCCAGGGCTGGCAGCGGCGCCGCGCAGAGCAATAACAAGGTCGCGATGACCGCGTACGAGTGGATCATGATCGTTCCTCCCGGGTGGCTCCCACTGGGATGAACGGATGGGCGGGGCGAAGAGTATCGGCGAGCTTTAACTGCCTATCGGACAAGACACGAGGCGCGATCTGGCCCCTCGATCTTGGGACGGTGTATGTGGTGAGTATGCGAGGCGTCTCCCCTTCGTTGGTACGTTTCCGGCTGTACGCCGACACTCACCCACGAAAGGGGTATGACGATGATGCACAAAACTCTCGGTACCATGGCTGTGTTCCTGGCTCTCGGTCTGTCTGTCCAGGCGGGCGCACAGGTCTACACCACCACCACCACGACCACCGTGTCGCCAACGACTACCGTCAATCAGCCGTACGTCCCGTCCTACGGTCAGGTCGACGTCATCATTCCGGGCGGCACCGTCCCGGACATCGACACCCTCACCTGGCTGATCGACTTCCTGGTCGGCAGCGGAGCGGTGGGCATCGACGAGTGGGAGCAGATGGGGCTCGGCGGCCTGATCGGCGGTTACGACGATTATGGCAGCGACAGCGATCGGGAAGACGCGATCGATGCCGAGGTCTGGGACATGTCGGGGCTGGGGGACGAGTTGGGTGATTACGACGACTACGCTGACGACGACGAACGCGCGGACGCCATCGGAGCGTTGGAGTGGGAGCAGTCTGGCCTGGCAGATGAGCTGGGTGACTACGATGACTACGCCGACGCCGACGAACGTCAGGACGCCGTGGACGACCTCGAGGAGAGCCAGTCCGACGACGGCGACGACGGCGACGACGGCGGCGGCGACGGCATCATGGGCAATGATCAGCCGCTCCCGTTTCCCGGTTTGTGGGGCATGGAGGCTTCCTTCCGGGTCGACACCGTCATCGTGGCTCGACTCGAGTCGATGATCGAAGCCCAGTCCCTCAACACCGTGACCTACGTCGTGTACTAGCCTTCCCGAGCTCCAGCCTCGTAGCTATCGGTATCCCCAGAGGGAGGGGTCAGATCGTTTGTTGACTAATTACGGGATCGCCTGACCAACCTACTCCTGACACGGATTGACGACTTCCGTCGTCAGGTTGTCGTCCTCGTGGCACTCCACCAGCCAGTCCTCCTCGTCCACGAGCAGCATCAGCACCGTCTCCAGCTCCTCGGCGGTCGTCTCCACCGCGGTCTCCCACGAAGCCCCGGGGGCCAGCGAGTGCGGCAGGGTGAACCCTTCGATGAGCAGCATCTGACCGGTGGATGTGCCGTAGAGCCCCACCGACGCTCCGGCATCCAGGGTGACGCCGCCGTCGTTGATCACCTGGATCGCCACCTCGGCGTACCCGCCTGGATCGCAGCTGGCCGCGCAGGCGTCGGTGATCTCACCGCGCACGTTGAGGGCGGCGGCCACGTAGCGCTCCGACGGTTGGCCCCGGTACACCTTGGACTGTTGCAGCCACGGCTGGACGGGCTGGGAGGGGATGGACAGGTCGAGGCCCACGTTGGCGCCCCAGTAGCCGTACTGGTTGTACACCGGTGGCCCGTAGGGCCAGTCCCCGTCGGCGCCGCCCAGCACGGTGACGCCGTTGTGATCGCCGTAGTTGGAGGTGTAGAGCAGCTCGATGTGGCCGTCCCCGTCCACGTCGGCCGCGGCCGGCGTCTCGACGTTGGTCCAGGACTGGTGATCGGCGATCTCCACCCGCGTCATGCCGCTCGCGCCGTCGATGATGAGGACATTCAGCTCGTCGGCGTAGACCACCTCCGGGATGCCGTCCAGATCGATATCCAGCGAGGTGAGCCCGGCTAGCCCGGAGACGTCGTGGCTCTCCGTCTGCCACATCAGGACGCCGTCATCGTCGATCAATCGCAACTTCTCGTTCTCGGCGTACACGAACTCCTGAACCCCGTCGCCGTCGAAGTCGGCCACGGTGGCTGCGCACCCCGCGGCGTTGGTCTCGCGGGTCCACAGCTCGGTGCCGTCGTCGTCGCACAGGGTCAGCTCCCCCCACGCCGCGGCCAGGAATTCCCCTTGATCGTCGTCGTCGATATCGATGGGATGGGCCAGGGCGGTGAGGCCCCCGGGGCCACACGTCCACAGCAGGGAACCGTCCGCGGCGTGAAGGCGGTTCATGAACAGGATCTCCTGCACCCCGTCCAGATCCATGTCCACGGCCACGGGGGTCCCGTAGACGGTCGCTTGTGGGCCGGACTCGAGGGTGGCCCGGACGACGCCGGTGGCCCCCTCGATGATCAGGTTCCCCACAAGCACCTCCACGGCGCCGTCCCCCTCGAGATCGGTCAGGGTCGGGTAGTTCCCTTGCTGGACGTGGGTGTAGGTCGCTGTGGTCCACAGGTGAGCACCGGTGTGGTCATAGGCCACCACCTCGCCGTCCCCGTCGTACTCGTCATACAGCGTGGTGACGATGTCCCCGGTCCCGTTCCCGGTGATGTCCCCCAGGGCAATCCCCCCCATCGCGCAGATGCCTGTCTCTGCGACGACGAGTTCGGTGGTGCCGGTGGCCCCATCGAGGATGACCAAGCTGCCGGGTGTATACAGATCACCGTCCGTGCAGGAGACCACGACCTCCACGCTCCCGTCCCCGTCCAGATCCCCCACGACGGGCGTCGTGAAGCAATGGAGTTCGTCCCAGTGCCATTCCTCCGTGACGTTCCAGGGATCCAGCGGTGGCTGGCCTAGCTCCACCTCCCCCTCGCAGTCCGCGTCGATGGCCATCGTGGGTTCGGCCAGCGTGACCGCGCAGCCTTCATCCACGCAGTCGGCCACGCCGTCGCCGTCCGTGTCAGCGAAGCCCTCGTCTACGGCGCCGTCCCCGTCGTCATCTTCGCCGTTGCAGACCTCTTCGGGCGGCGGCGTGCCGTCATCGGTGTCATCGTCGCCCTGCGGGGCGGTGTCATCGTCTCCCGACGAGTTGAGCGCAAAATCGCTGCAGGACCATGACCCACCGAAGCACAGCAAGGTGAGGGCCACAAACATCCGATTCATCTTGAAAAATCTATCATCGTGCATCGTGAAAGGGCTCCTTTGATCCTATCAGTGTGAGCTCCGAGCACGGCGTTACGGTCAATTGGTGAACGGGCCTGAAGGTCGGGACGGGCCCGGGCAGATCCGACCCCCTTGGCTGGCGTGGTTGTTGCAGTGCACCGGAGTAGGGGTCGTAACCAAATGCGAGGGACTCGCCCATGAATCGCCGATATCTTCTGGCTCCCGTCTTGCTGGTGTTCGTCTTCACCTTCTTCCGCTATCAGGGCTGCGGGCATCACGACAATCCCGAACCATCGCTGGAAGCTTTCGAGAGCTGCGACGCCTTGGAGCAGTTCATCGAAGACACGGCATCGACCCAGCTGACCTACACCGAGACCAATGTTCCAGACGAACCCACGCTGTTGTTCCTGCTGTTCGGCTGCGCCGATTCGAGCATGGTCGCGATGGATGAAGGCGGCGACGGCTTCTCGGGCAGCATCGGCGGCGGCGGCGAGAACGACCACTCCAGCACCAATTTGCAGGAGTTCGATGTGGACGAGGCGGACTTCGTCAAGAACGACGGCGACTACATCTACGTGGTCAACGGCGACGAGCTGGTGATCGTCGATGCCTGGCCGGCCGACGAGATGGCCGAGGTGGCCCGTCAGGAGATCGAGGGCTACGTGGTGTCCATGTACTACCATGGGGACATCGTCGTGGCGCTCTCCTACCTGGCTTCGGGTGGGGTCCCGCTCAGCGGCCACGAGCTGGGCATCAGTGGGGACGTGACCAAGACCACCATCATCGACATCGCCGACCGGGAGAATCCGGTCGTTCATCGCGAGATCTATACGGAAGGCCGGCTGGTGACGTCCCGGCGCATCGGGGATCAGCTGACCGTGATCACGCACCGCGATTTCACGAGGGAACTCGACCTCGTTGGCACCGACGTCCAGATCGCCAGCGCCATCCACGCCCGCACGCTGGACGACTGGATGTCCCACACCTCGGTCGTGACCCGTGACGGCGAGGGCTGGGATCTGGAGGAGGACCGGTCCTGTGGCTGCGAGGCCGTGTACCGTCCGGCCAAGGAGACCGGCTTGGGGATGTACACCGTCCTGGCCACTGACATCACCGATATGAACAGCGAAGTCGTCGGCACCTCGGTGGTGTCGGGCGAGGCGGACGTCTATGTGTCCCCCGAGAACCTGTACCTGTCCGTCGCCGAGCCCACCGCCGGGGCCTTCAGCGTCGAGGCCAGTCTCCACGGCACCCGGCTCCACAAGTTCGAGCTGGGGGAGGGCTCGGAGGCGCCGATCTACCGAGCCAGCGGTAAGGTCCCTGGCACGGTGCTCAACTCGTGGTCGATGGACGAAGCGAGGGACACCTTCCGCATCGCCACCACCCGCGAGGACAGCGAGACCGGCATGGACAAGAACGGCGTCTACATCCTGGAGCAGGCGGACGACCGGCTGGAGATCATCGGCGAGATCGACAACCTCATCGACGACGAGGAGATCTACGCCGTGCGCTGGTTCGACGATGTGGGCTACGTCGTGACGTTCCCCTCCATCGAGATGGAGATGGTCTACGACCCGCTGTTCACCATCGACCTGGCAGACCAGACCAACCCCATCGTGCGCGGAGAGCTGGAGATCACCGGCTACTCCCGCTACCTGCACCCGCTGGGGGACGACCACCTGATCGCCATCGGCGAGGAAGTGGAGCCCAGCACCAACTGGATTACCGGCCTGTCCGTGAGCCTGTTCGACGTGTCTGACCTCGACGCGCCGACGCTCCAGGAGCGCCACAACATCGAGACGGGTGAGAATGCATCAGAGGCCCTGCGGGACCACCACGCCTTCCAGTACTACACCCCCCACGACATGCTGGCGATCCCCGTGACCGTCACCAACGATTGGGGCGAAATCGTGCAGTACGCCGGCCTCCACCTATACCGCGTGACCGCGGAGCAGGGCATCCTGCTGGAGGGTGCCATCGACTCCAGCGAGCTGGTGGACCCGAGCATCAACGGCACCAACACGACCCTCTGCGCCCAGGTCCGCCGCGCGGTGTTCATCGAGAATGCGGTGTACGCCGTGTCCTCGGGCGGGATCATCGCTGCCCCGGTGGAGCAGCCGGAACTCACGCTGGCGACGGTGGCCTTCCCGGATCACGGCAACTGCGACGAGCCGTGGCTGGAGTGGGAAGGGACCCTGGAATAGAGCAGCGGCGGCCTTCAGATGTGGACACGTTGGGATCGATCATGATGCGGATTTTGTATACCGGTTGTTTGTTGACACTCCTGTGGCTGGCGGCCGCCATGCCCTGCGCTGCCGCCCATGCGGGCGTTGAGCTGGAGGACGGCGTGACCGAGGCGACCGAAGCGCCCGATGCGGCTAGCGCGCCGGACGACGACCCCCTGGTGAACCCGCCGGTGGAGCCTTGGCGAGCCCAGGTCCACCACCGGATCTTCGAGCGGCAGATGGCCTGGTTCATCCCCCAGGGGATCGTCGATGGCCTCACCCGGATGATGATGATCACGAGCCAGTCATTCGGAGGCGGCTGGCTCGCGGCCCCGGCGCTGATCCACCAGTTCTTTGTCGGCATGACCAACATCACCTCCCAGGTGGTTCTGAGCACCTTGCACACGCGAGTTACCCACACCGCGCGTGCCAGCGATCTCATCGAGGATATCCGTTCAGATGGATGGGCCTTCTTCGGGATAGCTATGGGAGAGCTTGCCCTGGCCGGTCTGCTGGCGGCCATCGCGGCAAGCGGTGGCTATGCTGCCATGTACCTTGCGCCACCGCTGTTGGCTTCGGTCCCGTTCTTCTTCGCCGCGTCCATCACCTGCGCCGCGGTGGCCGGGGACGTGGACAACGCGTACTACGGCAAGAGCGACAAGAGCCTGTGGGCCAGCCGGCGGGGGCCGCGCATCGTGGCTGCGTCACCCTTGGGGATCTATGGGGTGTGGTAACGGCCCCTATCCGCAGTTGTTCCCGATCTCCGGGCAGGTGACGTAGGTCTCGACGCAGTTCACGTAGCCGATGTCCCAGTCCCCGTCCGATTCGCACTCCTCGTAGCAGGTGTCGTACGGGTAGTTGACGGTGTTGCCCGAGACCTGGGTGCAGGTCGTCCACGCGGTGCATGCGCGATCACACAGCTCGGGGGTGGACATGCAGGACGGCAGCAGAGCGCCCAGGGTGAACAGGCTGCCGAGGATCAGGATCAGCATCGGGTGTTTCATCGTTCGATTCTCCAGCCGGGGTTTGAGAGCCGCCTCGAGCCGGATGATACCCTGTCAGGAGCACCCCCTACTTCTTGCCGGATCTTCCCGAGACAACGACCCGTTGCGCTCCTTCCTTGCCCAGCCATCCGGCGACCCGGTCGGCCAGGTCCCCCAGCACGATGAGGTCACCGCCCTCGACGGTCGCGCCGCAGCCCAGGGCCGATTTGATCCGCCGGGCCGTGTCCTTGAGCAGCCCGGGTGCCAGGCCGCTGACCCGCGTCACGGTCTTGCCACCGCGGCCCTTGCGCTCCCGCTGGAGCACCAGCTTGCCGCTGGCGGCGAGGCCGGTTATCGGCGGCGTGGACGGCCGGGACGGGGCCGGTTTATCCGCCTCGGAGGAGTCGCCTGGCCCGGCCGGGAAACCCGACAGGCCCCCGAAGGGGTTGTTGAACTGGGCCGGGGTGGATTCTGACGGCTTCTGGCGCGTCCGCCGCTTACGTTTTGCCATGGCCCGATTATAGCGATTGCGCACCGGCGGGTTGGCCCCTGCGGGGGGAAAGAGACTCAGAAAAATGAGGGATGGCAAGACGCGAAACCCTTTGTCTGTCGTACAGTTCAACAGACCAGGGTCACGATCGGGAGGATTGAATCATGGATTATCTGGCGGCCATCACACGTTTCTTGCTGTTCCCTGCGCTTGGTCTGTCTCTGGTGCTGACGACGGGATGTGGCGACGGGCGCGTCGTCTGCGAGGATGACGGCGACTGTCAGGGCTCCGAGAGATGCCTGTACGTCCACACTGGCGACAACCCGAGGATGGTCTGCGCCACCACCTGCTCCGGCGACGATGAGTGCGAATCCCCCCTCCTTTGCGAGCCCAACGGTTCCAGCTGCGAGTCTTGCCTGGATCTGGTGAATGTCTGCGACTGACGTGAGGGTGCCTGTCGTTGTCGTCCGTCGTCCGTCGTCCGCCGTCCGCCGTCCCGCAAATATTAAACCTTAACAACCGGCACCTTCTTCTTCTTTCTTCTTCTTCTCCGGCACCTTCTCCACGACGCTTGCTCCCATGGAGCGCTACCCGGCACACTCGTCGGGGAGGTGGGGCTCGATGTTTGGGCTGGCGGCGTCATTCTTCGAAGATACGGTGGCCTATCTCCTCGACGTGGCCGTACCGGCCTGCGGGCCGATCTGCGCTGTCCTGTGCTTTGCGGGCGTCATCGTGGCGGCCTTCTTGCTCGAGCGGCGGCAGCGCAAGAGGGGAGCCGAGGCTGCCGAGGCGTGGGCTGATTTTGCCGGGCAGCATGGGTTGGAACTGATCACCAGCCGGTACGGGTTGCCCCGGATGCACGGGGACTATCGAGGATTCCCGCTGGCAGTTTGGGTCTGGCACGTCGCCCAGGGGGTGGACGCCCATCAGCATTTTACCTTCGTCGAGCTGACCCTGCCCAACGCCGCTGGCCCCCACTTGCACCTCAGGAGTAGGGGTTCGATGCCGGGCACCACTCAGGGATGGGACTCCTCCCCCCTGGGCCAGCCCATGGAGCTACCTGCCTCCCTCCCGCCGCGGGCCACCGAGTTCCAGGCCCGCAGCCTCTCCCCGGACGCCGTCGCCCCCTGGCTACCCCACCTGCTCACCGCCCGGGCCGTCGACGCCCTGGCTCGGGCTAACGACCTCTACGTCCAGTCGATCCGCGACGTCGTTCCCGCCGGGAGTCAGGGGTACTTCACCGTCGAGATCGCCGGCGAGAAGGTGACGCTGGAGGCGGTGCTGGCGATCCGCGATGTGGACGTGCTCGCCGCGTGCTTGGATGCGGTGCACGCCATCGCCACCGGAGTGGTCTCCCGGTCCCCGGGCGGTTCCTGATCCCGTCCGCGTCAGCCCACCACCACCTTAGACCGCCCCGAAACCTGGTAACCCGGCCGTCGATCCCGACGAAGGAAAGGGGTAGGAGCCCGCCGGCACGGCTGGACGTTCGCAGAGAGAGGAAGGGATGCCTGCAGCTGCCAAGAAATACCACGTCATGATCCATGACGGTCACTGGAGGCTAGAGGGGTATGTGAGGTTTGCCGGGTGTTCGGAAAGTGGCTGGACCGAGTTCCGCGCCTGGCCCATCGTCGGCCTGGCTCTACCCCGGCGGGTGAAGCTGCAGTTCACGACCAGCGATTGGCGGAAGATGGGCAATTCGACCGTCACCATCCGCAGGAGCATCGACGCCGAGGTGGACTATCTGTTCAAGCGGTTCTCCCTTACCAACAACAACGGATTCAACGACAGCTGTTCCATCCATCTGTCCTGATCCGGTGCCTTGCTGTGGCCCGTGTGTACTTCTGCTGGTGCCGCCGCTTACTCCTCTACGTCATAGACGGCGCTGTATTCTTGCCCATCGACCTGGTACGAGATCAGGACACCCTCGAGGGACGCATAGACCGTGGCTCCCTCCAGGAATGGCGCAGAATCCGCGCTCGTGACGGTGTATGTGCCGGGCTCCGGCAGCATGGGCTCGTCGCAGACCATGCATGACAGCGACAGGCAGAGTGCGCTTAGGCACAGCAGGGTCGAACAGTCGGCCAGCATGTAGAGGATGGAGCGTCGCATCATTCGGCCTCCTTGACCATGAAGATCCGATCGTCGACCTCTTCGTCTGTTTCGTACGCGAAGTTCAGGACGGCTCCTCCCCCCCTTGGTCCGAACGAGGCTATGGTCGACCAGCCCACATGCTCCAGAAAGTGGAGGTCGGTTTGATCGACGGCTTGGCCATCCACAGCGACGCTATCGAGGTACAGGAGCCACGGCTCGGTTAGCTGGCATACGTCGTCACTGGCGACGCTTTCGTAGGTATGGAATCCAAGACAGACGGCACAAAATAGAAGCAGAACAATGCGGTTGCGTATGGACATCTCGGGTCAATACCAGCCTTTCTTGTTGCGCCAGAACTCAAATAGGTGGAATAAGCAAGACATGTGCCAATGGCCAGGGTTGTCCACCGAATAACTCCAGGCACCGGCCTTCCCGTGCGGATCGAGCCATTCATCCTGAAGTCGGGTCACTATGGGTCCTCTCGGTCGGCATGAGCCATGCAAGCATGCTGTGAGTACCCGGCAATTTGCCGGCGCGGCAGATGCCCCGTATTTGCGCCGGTTTGAAGAATCGGGCTGGCGCCAACACCGATTCTTTATGCGGGTGGATGGAGAATCCTCGATGGTTCCTGTGGACTGGGTGCGGCGTTGTGTACTGCTATGGGCCTCTCTTGCGGTGTTGGCCGGTTGCGGGGGGGACCCGCCGGACGATCCCGCCGACGATGGGGCGCATCGGCGGAAAGGGGGCGCTGGTAAAGCCGCGTCAGGTTTGACGTAA
>CAZDDH010000033.1:0-895 GCA_964504165.1 uncultured Rickettsiales bacterium
CGTCCGCCACGTCGTCGTCGTCGTCGTCGCCCTGATCACACCCGCTGGCCAGCAGCATCGAGATCATCAAAGCGGTCACGATCGGGTTCGGCCATCGATCCATCTTCAAGAGCATGGTTCCCTCCTCATGCGCAACGTCTGTATCGACTCACATGGGGGGTTCTTTAGCTCGCTCGTACGAGGGGCACCGCTGGGGGGGGTGGGGACGGGATTCAGTCGTCGCTCTTCAACGACCACGCCACCTTGCCCTTTTCTTCGTCGACGACCACCCGCTCGAACCGTTTGCGATCCGCGTAGAGCAGCCGGTTGACGTCCTTGCGGGTGGCGGTGTGCCCGCCGACGCGCAGGGAGCGGGCCAGCTCACGGGCGGTCTGCTGCGGTTGTTCGGCGAGTAGAGCTTCGAGAGCCTGGTCGATGGCGTCGCTCATAAGAATAGAGTAGCAAGTCTCGCCTTCGAAGTGGAAGCGAGATCACCTCCTACAGGAATGACTCGCCGTCCGCGCAGTGATAGGCGTCGAGGTAGATCTCGTAGGACGCCTCGGGGCAGGTGACGGTGTAGAGGTCGATGATGGTGCCGCAGCGACCCCCCGCGCCCATGCTGCCCACCCGGGCCCGGTGTGCCAGGTCCGTGTTGGGAAACGCCGCAGATCCGTCGGCGCAGGTGAGCTGCGCCAGCCAGATCAGCTGCCCGCGTACGCCACACACCTCGACGGGGCGGGCCAGGGAGGTCTGGACCTCGGCGGCCTGGGTGAGGCCCGCGCCCCAGCGCTCGCCCGCTTCGTCCACCGCCCACATCACCGGGCCGAACATGTCGGACTGGCCCTCGGGGGGGCACGGCAAGGGTGTGCCGATGTCGCCGGCGGCCGCCGCGGGCGCGGCCGCCGCCCCCCGGGCC
>CAZDDH010000033.1:905-9858 GCA_964504165.1 uncultured Rickettsiales bacterium
GTGGGGGGGCCGGCTCTGGGGGGGGCTGTGGGGGGGGGGGCCGGGGGGGGGGGCGGCCCCCGCTTCCGGCGCCGGTGCTGTGTTGCCAGCCTGCGTGTGTGCGCGGCATCCCCCGAACACCATCAGGACCACACCGATGACGACCGAACCCAAAATACGAATCATGGTTGCTCTCCCCTACGGGCACATTATCCCCAGGACACCGGCAGCGATAGGTTCTATTCCGGTGTACGCTTCCTGTTGATGCCCACCGCAACCACCCGCCGCCTCGACGTGATGATGGCCGGCCCGTCCCTGGACGTGCGGGGGGGCATCGCCGAGCTGGAGGGCACGCTGCTGAACTCGGAGCTGGGGCAGCGGGTGGCGTTGACGCACCTGGTGACCCACGTGGACGGCTCGATGGCGCGCAAGGCGGGGGTGGGGATGCTGGCCTACGGGGCCTTCCTCAACCGCTGCCGGGTGCGGCGGCCAGATCTGCTGCACGTGCACCTGTCGTCCCACACGAGCTTCTACCGCAAGGCGGCGCTGGTGAGCATGGCCCGCCGGATGGGTGTCCCGGTGCTGCTGCACCTCAACGCCAGCGACCTCGAGGAGTTCGTGGCGAGCAGCCGGGTGCACGCGGCGGCGGTGCGCCGGGTGTTCGACCGGGCGGCAGCCATCGCCGTGGTGTCGCAGAGCTGGGCGCGGGTGGTGGCCAAGCTGACATCCAACCCCCGCATCGGGGTGGTGCCCAACCCGGTCGCGGTGGATCGATTCGCCCCCGCGGCAGGGAACGACAGGCCGCCCCCGGCCACGCCGACCGTGCTGTTCCTGGGCCGCATCGGCGAACGCAAGGGTACGGACGATCTGCTGGACGCGGCGGCCCGGGTCGCCATCGACCACCCGCGGGTGCGGTTCGTGCTGGCCGGTGACGGGGAACTGGACGGCGCCCGGCAGCGGGCACGGCGGCTGGGCATCGAGGCCCTCATTTCCTTGCCCGGCTGGGTGCGGGGGGAGGCCAAGCTGGAGCTGCTGCGCCGGGCGGACGTGTACGCCCTGCCCACGTTCCGCGAGGGGCTCCCGGTGGCGTTGCTGGAGGCGATGGCAGCGGGGCTGCCGGTGGTGTCGACGCCGGTGGCTGGCATCCCCGACGCGGTGGAGGACGGGGTGAACGGATTCCTGGTGCCGCCGGGGGACGTGGCGGCGCTGGCCGACGCCATCGCCACGCTGCTTGGGGATCAGGGCCAGCGCCAGGCGATGGGGGCACGCAACCGAGAACGGGCGCGGGAGCGTTTCGACGTGTCGGTGGTGGCCGCCCAGCTGGAGGCCATCTACCGGTCGCTGGTGTAGCCGGTCAGCCGGCCTCTAGGATCGTCTTCTCGACGTACTGAACCAGCGCCGGGTGCATCTCCGTGAACGTGCGCCCGAGCACCCTCTCGTTGGCCAGCGTCGGTCCCTCCCCCCGGGCCATCAATCCTATGGAATCGACGGCCCGGTGATCCAGCCCGGCGCGGATGGCGTGGCGCAGCTGGCGCATGTTGCGGCAGCGGCCCGGGAGATCGGGATAAGAGTAGATCCCCACCAGATCGCCGCCGTCGACGACCGAAGTGACCAGGTGGGTGGAGACGGCCAGCGGTACCCCCAGCAGCAAAGAAAACTCCAGCGAGGAACGGCCGCGGACGAAGGGCAGCAGGCCCCAGTGGTCGTTGATCAGGCCCCGGCGGAAGGGGGTGAACAGCTCCTCGTCGAGGATGAAGCCCAGTTTGTGCAGGCCGATGTCCAGGCCGGCGTCCCGCAGCACGGCCCCCGCCTGGCCCGGATCCAAGGGGAGCGACTCGTGGGGGAAATCCACCCCCTTGTAGCGGCGCAACAGGCTGAACAGCGGCGGGGTGGTGAGCAGCAGCCGGATCTGGAACTTGGGGTGGAAGGGCATGAAGTAGCAGTCCACCGGATGGCCGGCCGCAGCCAGCTTGCGGCGGATGACCGGGAAGAAGCTGGGGCTGCCCAGCAGGCCGACCCGCAGGCTTCGGTCCACGGGGTGCCGACGGCGCTCGGCCACCTGGGCCAGGGCCGTGTCCAGCCAGGATCGCATCTGGGCGGATTCCATCCCCGGGAAGGGGTGGCGGCCGCGGTCGTCCAGCCGGCTCAGGAAGGTCGTGGCCGCCAGCGTGCCGTGGGCCCGAAGCCCGTCGCCGCCGACGACGAACCACAAGAGCTCGTTGAAGAAGCGCACGTCCCCGGTGTGCCGGTAGAAGGCGCCGAGGAAGGTGCAGATCTCTTCACGACGGGCGGGATAGAGGGCTCGGTCCCGGTGGAAGTGCAGCCGCCACAGCCGCTGATCCGCGCGGTCGGGGTCCTCCAGGACCGCCCGGTCGTAGTCGTCGAGGCGTTGCTCCAGCCCGGCCGTGCCCCCCCCTGCGGCCGCCAGCTCGCGGATGTCCAGCTTCATCGGCCCACCTGCACGATGCCCTCACCGCGGTCCAGCTCGGTGACGTAGCTGGAGAGGGTGCCGAACTCCACATCGGGGCGCCCGGCGACGTAGGCCAGGAAGCGATGGGCGGTATCCCCCTGGTCGCCCAGCTGCTTGGTATGGCTCTCGATGACGACGGGAATGCGATCCTGGTCCAGCCCGGACAGCCTCTCCAGCGTCTGATCGAAGGAGCGGCGCAGGTAGGAAAACGGCTGTTCCCCCAGCTTGAGGTGGGTCCGGTAGGGACGGTGGGACAGCACGAACCGCCGCTTGCCGGCCTCCGGATCCACCCAGCCTCGTCCGGTCGTGCGGCGGAGGCCGCGGGCCATGGTGCCGGCGGCCAGCTCGGCCAATGCGAGGGGCGCCGGGGCGTACGGTTGCAGGGGCAGGACCACCAGGGGATTGGAGCGGACCGCCCGCCGGGTGACGTCGGAGAGGTCCGGGTGATAGGGGAGGCGGGGCTCGTTCAGGTGGGTGTAGTCCACGCCCAGGCCCGGGATGCGCATCCCCTCGCGGACCCCCATGACGACACGAATGCCCGCGCCGGCCAGGGTCTCGAGCAGAGGTGCGGAGGGCTGCAGCCCCCACGAGCCGGCCTTGAAGGCCACCACCCGGTAGGAGGGCTCGATGGGCTTGAGCAGCTTCACCAGATAACGGATCGCCTCGTCCACGAGCTGCCGCTGCTCCGCGGGGGCGTAGGTGCCCAGGTTCCAGCGTTCGTCCAACACGAACACCCCGTCGCGGAACCGGGCGCCGAGCCACTGGGGGTGCAGGTGCAGCTGGACGTCGAAGCCCCGCTGGAGCATCTGCCGCACGGTGTCGTCCCACAGCTGGCGCTGGCCCCGCAGCCACGGGTCCTCGTGGCGGTAGAACGCCAGCTGCTGGGCCACGTCCACCATGAACGTCAGCGTGGCACCGCACTCGCCGGCGGCGTCCATCAGCGCCTGCGCCGGCCGCTGCTGCAGGGCAGCCACGTCGCCGCTGCCGTCGCCCATCAGCTCGAAGTCATCTTCGATGAGGATCAGGAATCGCGCTGGTCGGTCGCCGTTCACAACCGCACGGTATCAGTACTTGTGAACGGACGTCACCGAGGCGGGCAGGTAGCCGAACAGCAGCAGCGTGATCATAATCACGATCCCGCCGATGATCACCACCCAGGCGGCGGGCTTGCCGCGCCAGCCCTTGATCAGCCGCAGGTGCATGTAGATGAGGTAGCTGAACCAGGAGATCAGCGCCCAGACCTCCTTGCTGTCCCAGGCCCAGTAGTTGGCCCAGGCCTCGTAGGCCCACAGGCTGCCCATGATCAGCCCGGCGGTGAGGAACGGGAAGCCCATGGCGATGATGCGGTGGGTGAAGGCGTCGACGGTCTTGGCCGCCTCGTCGGAGAGCTTGCCGATCTTCAGCCCGACGAGATAGAGCGCCGAGGAAGCCATGGCCAGCCCCAGGGAGCCGTAGCCGAACAGATAAACCACCACGTGGGGCACGAACCACGGGCTCTGCAGCGCCGGTGGCAGGTCGGTCTGGAAGTCCCCGGCCCGCAGCCCCATGACCAGCACCACCACGGTGGCCAGGGCGGACAGCGAGCCGAAGATATGGGCCAGCGACTCGCCGGCCCGTTTGAGGACCGTCAGCCCGCCCGAGATGAGGATCAGCAGGTACGCGGCGGCCACCGACACCGCGAGCAGCAGGTACACCTCGTACAGGGTCTGGAACGGCGCGTGGGCCACCTCGACGCCGCGCACGTACAGGGCCAATCCTACCAGGCACATACCCACGACAGTGGCGATGTTGGCGACCCACGACAACGCCTTGCCCCGGCGCCAGGCGGCCACGGCGAACAGCGGGATCAGCAGGGCGAACCAGATCAGGCTGAGCTGATGCAACCAGGTGGAGGTGAGGCTCATCGGCTTCCCTCCTTCGCCGCCTTGCGGCGCCGGTCGAACAGCGGCTGGACGTAGAAGCACCAGGCGATGCCCAGCATCAGCGCCCACAGCCCGATGTGCACCAGGGGCCAGGAGGGATCGACGACCACCTGCAGGCCGCTGTACTCGGGGCGCTTGGGGTCGGCGTCGGACTGGAACAGCTGATGGCCGCGGAACAGCAGCGGTTCGTTGACCTCCAGCTCCTCGGAGAGGATCTCGCGGTCGTCCATCAGCACGGTGACGTAGCTGCGCCAGTCCCGGGGGGGCCGCTCGGTGTTGGAGCCCAGCATGACGAGGAAGCCCGTGTCGCCGCTCCCCAGCTGCATGGCGCCGTCGGGGGTGTTGCTCAACAGCCAGCGCTCGCCCGAATCCCCATCCGGCCCCACCACGCGCAGGCGCAGGGCCGCATGGGCGGCGTCAGCGTCGGTGACGGGCAGCAGCTCGGTGTGCTCTACCGCGGTTCCCACGGTTGTCGCGACGTCCACCGCGCCCATCCCGGGGCCCAACTCGATGGCGCTACCTTCGGCGACAGCGTGCACCGTCGTGACGGGCCCCTCCTCCTCGCCCACGGCCACGCTGACCACGGCGGCCGCCTCCCCCGTCGGGGTGATCTGCAGCTGGATCCGGGCTTGGGCCGGCGAACACCAGTAGTCGTAGTCGTAGTTGGCGCCGAAGTCGTCCCACGGCAGCGTGGTGAAGCCCTTGAGGCGAGGCGCGGAGAAGAAGAACAGCATCCCCTCCTCACCATCGATGTGCGCCACGAGGGCGGGGTTGCGCGGGAACTCGTCGGGGGGACCGTCGGCGTGGCCCACGCGGAAGTCGGGGACCACCCGGTCGAAGGTGAGGGTGTGCCCCTCGTAGGTGAACGACTCCCCCGGGACCACCCGCACCTCGGCCGCCTCGGCGCCGTCGCGCTGGATGGTGAAGGTGCCGAAGCCCGGATTCCCGAGGCAGGCGTCGTCGATGACCGAGTCCGCCGCCGGGAGCTGGCTCGCCCGCTCGACGCGCAGCTTGAAGCGCCCAGCCGGGTCCAGATAGGGGCCGTCGTCGGCGCTCATCCAAAACGGCTCGTCGCCAGCCATCGGCAGGGTGAGCCGGGCCGCCGGGGGCGCGGTGTCCGAGTCCCCGGCGCGGAAGGTCCGCTCCAGCGCCGCCCCCTCCGTGATCTCTTCCATGAACAGCTGGTAGCGCTCCTCGGTGGCCGGATCGGTGAGCACCAGCTCCGCCCCCACCTCGAGTTTCATGGTGTGCGTCAGCGGCGCGTTGCCGTGGGCCCCCATCTGCCCGGCGTGGGGGTTGTTGGCCTGCTCCAGCAGCTCGATGCTCAGGTCCTCGTGGTACAGGGTGTCGAAGCGGTCGAGGCGGACGGAGAAGCCCAGGTCGTCGCGCCCCATACCCCCCTCTTGCAAGATGTACTGGTCGGCGCTGTCGCCCACGGTCATCGGGATGACCCCGCGGCGGGCGGTGAAGGCGCCGGCCGTGGCGCCGGCGACGATGAACACCAGCCCCAGGTGGGCGGCGTGGAAGCCCGCGTTGCGCAGCGACGGCTTGCGCCGGATGACGGCACCGAACAGGAGGTTGCCACACAGCAGGTAGAACAACCCGATGAACCACCAGGCACGGTGCAGGTCGGAGAGACGGGCCGCCTCGCTGAGCCGGTAGAACACCCGGAAAAACCCGGGGCGCGAGGCCGCCAGCCGGGTGGCGGCCGCCTCGTCCTCGGCGGACTGCAGCCCCTTGACGGTCATCTCCCGCTTCTTGTCGCCGGCCCCCTCTCCGAACGCCACCTCCGTGCGCTCGAACTCCGCGCGCATGCTGTCGGGCAGCTCCGGCTCACCGGGGAAGGGGTGGGTGGCCTTGATCCACAGGTGGGCCCAGGCAAAGGCCAGCGTCTCGAAGTACTCCTCCTCCGAGTCCACGTGGATCTGGGAGCGCTGTACCGTCAGGGTGCCCAGCACGCAGGCCACCGACAGCATCGTCAGCAGCACCACCGCCGTGCGCACGGAGCGCAGCACGTCCAGGCGCCAGCCGAACATCCACGCGGCACAAGCGCCGAAGGCGCCGATGGCCACCCAGCTGTTGTCCGCGGCGAAGGCCTGCGCCGCGTGCACCACCAGCAGGCACAGCACGACGGCGTAGAGGATGCGGCTCGTGGTGGGGTTGCCCGCGGTGGGCCGGGCCGGAGCGGATGGTGATGGATCGGTCACTGAGGCCTGATCTATCTACACGGACGGCTGTTGGCCAGCGTCAGCTGGATTTTTTGACATGGCATTGGGCGCACTCGGTGGGCGGAGCCTTGCCCTTGGGGGGGCTCTGGTGGCAGCCCCAGCAGTTCTTGTGGAACGCCTCTTCGAGCTTGAGGACGCCTTCCTGGCCCGCCAGCGTGTGGCACCCCGGGGCGCACTTGGGAGTGCCCACCTTGTCCATGTTGTGGTGGCACTTCATGCAGGGTATGCCGCGGTTCATGGCGTGCAGCCGGTGCTCGAAGGTCACCGGCGCGTTCTCGCCGCCCTCGGCCTTGAGGCTCATGGTCTCGGCCATCTCCACCGCGGTGGCGGACAGCGCCACGAGGGCCAGCAGCCCCAGGCACCACCAGGCCTTGTCCAGGTGAACTCGCATCAGCCTCCCTTCCCGCTGCTCTTGTCATCGGGGGCCGGATCCCCCATCCACTCCTTGGCGTCCGGCTCCACCTCGACGCCGGTGGCGTCAGCCATGATCTCGTCGTACCGGGCCGTGACCTTGCGCAGCAGCATCTTCTTGTCGCGGAAGGGTAAAAAGGCGCTCTTGAAGCCGTTGACCATCACCCAGCGCAGCTCCTCCACGGTCAGCTTGTACTGCTTCACCGCCAGCCAGTACTCGTCGGTGACGGTGGTGCGGGTGATGAGGCGGTTGTCGGTGTTGAGGGTCACCCGTAGTCCCAGGTCCAGGTAGAAGCGGAACGGGTGGCGCTCCAGGCTGACCGCCGAGTGGGTCTGCAGGTTCGACCGGATGCACATCTCCAGCGGGATGCGGTGGTCGTTGACGTAGTTGAGCATGTCACCGCTCTCGCGCAGGCGGGTGCCGTGGCCGATGCGGTGTGCGCCGCAGTAGTGGATGGCCTGTGCGATGGACTCGGGGCCGAAGGCCTCACCGGCGTGGAGGGTGACGTTGATGTTGTTGTTGAGGATCAGATAGAAGGCTTCCTTGTGGTGCTTGGCCGGGTAGTTCTCCTCGGCGCCGGCCAGGTCGTAGCCCACCACCCCGCGGTTCTTGAAGGCCACCGCCAGCTCCGCGAGCTGCAGCGAGGTCTCCGGCGAGATGTTGCGGATGCCGCAGATGATCACCCCGGTGATGATGTCGTACTTGCGCTCGGCGGCGGCGAGGCCGTCCAGCACCGCCTGGACGATCTGGTCCAGACGCAGACCACGGCCGGTGTGCAAGATGGGGCTGTAGCGGACCTCCATGTAGGCCACGTTCTCTGCGGCGGCGTCCTCGGCCAGCTCGAAGGCGGCGCGGAACAGCCCCTCGCGGGTCTGCATGACCGAACAGGTGACCTCGAAAGCCTTGAGGTAGGACACCAGGCTCTTGTGGCTCTTGCCCAGCTGAAGGTTCTCCACCAGCCCCTCGGGGCTGTCGGCGGGGAGCTCGACACCGTCCTGCTCGGCCAGCTCCAGCATCGTCTCCAGGCGCAGGGAGCCGTCCAGGTGGACGTGTAGATCGGTTTTGGGGATCGCTCGGACCAGTTCTTCGGTGATCGTTTTGACCGTCATCGGATTCTCCAGGCGCCGATCGTAGAAGCATCCCCCGGTTTAGCAAAGTCCCAAAGGTGATTGGGGAGGTGGAGCCGACTAGCTGTCAGGACGGCAGCACCGGTTCCAGTGCGCCGCCACGACCCCGGGCGTGGTGAACCAGCCGTCCCCGGTATCGAAGAGATCCCCCATCAGAGCCCCCAGCAGGTCCCGCTGTATCCGCCCACCGCCCAGGGCCGGATCCAGGCTGATGGACAGCACGACGACGCCGTACCGCTGGCGGATCTCCATCGCCTTGCCCCGCATCAGCTCCAGGAAATCGAGGCCGGCGACACCCTGGCGCTGCAGGTCCGTGTCCGCGGGGACGGTGACCGGGACCTCCAGCACGCCGTCCAGCCTGAACGGGGTGGTCACCGCGCAGCCGAGCCGGGATTCCCCGGGCCGGCAGCAGTCGGCCAAGCTGGAGTCGTAGGCGAGCCGCGCGCCGAGGGCCTCGACGAGGCGGCCGCTGATCCGCCCCTCGGGGCAACGCCAGCCGGTGATGGCGTGCTGTTCGATGACCGGCTCGAGGCGGGTGAGCCGACGGGCCAGCTGGCCGGCCCGGGCCCGCAACGGATCCACCCGGCGCCCCAGCCCCAGCAGCGCCACCTCGCCGCCCGCCTGGCGCACGGCCTCCAGGGCGCCGTGGTCCCACCACGATGGGGTGCTCTCCAGGAAGTAGGTCGTGGGGATCTCCCGCGCCTTGTACTCCTCGAGCATCCGGCCCACCAGCGGCATCTGGGACGCCTCGGCGACCTGGAACGTGAGGCAGACGGGGGCCCCCCACCCCCCCCCCCCCCCGCGGGGGCCCCGCC
>CAZDDH010000033.1:9868-53071 GCA_964504165.1 uncultured Rickettsiales bacterium
TTCCCCCCCGGCCACGGTGGGCTCAGCGGTTCGCCCGCCACGTCGTCACGACCCGAAGCTCCCCGCTCCTCGAGCAGCTCCTCGAACAACGCCCGGCGGTACCGGTCGACGCGCGGCTCGTCCGGCCAGGCCGGGGCCGAGCCATCGCCGGGGCCGTCGCCGGCAAAGAAGCGCCGGGCGGCGCCGGGCACCCACGCCGGCCCACGTTCACGGGGCCGTGTTGCACACTCGGCCTGCAGCTGGCGGAGCACGGTGTGCGGATTGCCGGGGAGCAGCAGGGTCCCGTCGGCGGCCTCGGTGATGGCCGCCATGGGATCGGCGATGAACGCCGACAGGCTCACCGACGCCCGGGGGGACTGGGGCACACCGGCAAAACGGACTCGCACGCCGGCCAGATCGCTGAGGGCGGCGAGGAACTGGACTTCGTCCCGATCCCAGGCCGCCAGGTAACGCAGGTAGGGGTGAGTCATGGGGCCGCCGGACACCAGCGGGCGATGGAACACTCTTCGCACCGCGGGTTACGTGAATGGCAGCAGCGTCGGCCGTGCCAGATCAACAGATGATGCGACCTGGACCACCGGTCGCGCGGCAGGCGCGCGGTCACATCGCGCTCCACCACATCGGGGTTCTTCGAGGCACTGAATCCCAGCCGGCGTGCCAGGCGCCCCACGTGGGTGTCCACGGCGAACGCCGGGACGCCAAAGGCGTTGGAGAGGATCACGTTGGCCGACTTGCGGCCGATGCCGGGCAGGGCCATCAGCTCCTCACGGGTCCTGGGGATCTGCCCTCCGTGGTCCTCCCGGATGGCCCGGCAGCTGCCGATGATACCGCGCGCCTTGGAGCGCCCCAGCCCACAGCTGCGGATCTGCTCCTCCAGGGCCTCCGGGTCGGCGTCGGCGAAGGCCTCCAGGTCTGGATACCGCTCGAACAGTGCCGGCGTGACGAGGTTGACCCGCACGTCGGTGCACTGGGCGCTGAGGATCACCGACACGAGCAGCTGCAGCGGGTCGGCGTGATCGAGCTGGATGCCCGCCTCCGGGTAGGTACGCTCCAGCGCGTCGAAAAGCTGGGCCGTGCGCTCCAGCTCATCGGCGGACGGCTTCGGTGGGGTCGCCCGGGGCATGTCAGATGCCCGCCCGGCGCCGCACGACGACCACGGTGGCGTCGTCCAGCGGGTGGTCGACCCACTTTTCCCAGTGACCCAACAGACGATCGATGAACACCCTGGACGGCTGCCCGTTGGCCTGCTCGGCGATGGTGTTGAGCCGGTCGGTGCCCAACAGGCGCCCGGCCCCGTCCATGCCCGAGTACACGCCGTCGGTGTAGAGGATCAGTGTGTCGCCGGTCCCCAGCTTCAGTTCACCGTCCGGGTCGTCTTCCGGGCCCGCCGCGCCCAGGCCCAGCCACGCTCCGTTCCAGGTGGGGTTCTCCGAGGACGATTCCTCCCCCCGCAGCACGATCATCTCCTCGTGAGCCCCGGTGTAGAGCATCTGGCCATTCATATCGATCTTGACCAACCGAAGGGCGACATAGTGATGGGGCCAGTCCACGTTGCCCAGGTAGTTGTTGACGATCGGCTCGAGGGCCCGCATGACGGACGAAGGTGTGGAGTCGGTGGAGGACCGCACCGCCGACTCGATGGCTCCGTGCAGCAGCGTGGAGAGCATCCCGGCCCGTAACCCGGCGGCGGCCGCGTCATACACGGCCACCCACAGGCAGCCGTCCTCCGTCTCGAAGAGGTTGTAGCCGTCGCCCTTGGCCTCTTCGGCGCGCCAGACGCCCACGGACATGTCGAACCCGGGGATGTCGGGCAAATCCTGGCTAACGGACTGGGTGATCCAGCGGCCGATCTCCTTGTCGCGATCTTTGCGTACCGCCTTGGCCACCCGCTCCTGATGGCGGCGCTGCTGGCGCAGCATGTCGCTCATCGCATCCTCGAGGACGGCCAGCTCCGTGGTGGACGACTGCTGGCGCACCGGCCCCAGATCCCCATCCGCGGCCCGGCGGGAGACCGCCACCAGCCCGTCGATGGAGCTGGACACCTTGTGGGAGTTGAGCAGCGCGGCCAGCACACCGAAGAACGCCGCCAGCATGGCCAGCAAGAACATGCGCTTGCGGGCCGTCCCCATCGCGTTGCCGAAGGGCTCCATGGGGAGCATCAGGGCGATCCCCAGCGACGAGCGGCCATCCAGCTCGATTTCTTGCACCATGAAGTAATCGCCGGCCAGGGTCAGCCGGTGAGGCCTGTCCTCGCCGGCACGATGCAGGGCCAGCACCGCGAGGGGATCGTTGCTCCCCACCGCTTCCATGGATACGGAAAGCGCGGACTCCCGGATCTGCTCTTCGCCCGTTAACACCAGATCGACGCCGATCTCGTCGCTCAGCTCCGCCAGCCGATCGCCATGCAGGCAGCGGGCCCCCAGCACCAGCCCGATCCGCCGATCGGAGGCGCTCACAGGCGTCATCACCACCTGGTAGGTCCGGTCGCCCGCGGTGGTCCACCAGGCCCCGGCGCCCCGCTCCAGGAGCCCGACGGTGACCGGATCCAACGCCAGCTCTCGTGGGATCTCCCCCACCTGGCCCGCCACCTCACCCTGGGGATCCATCAGCAGCATGCCGTCGAGGGGCCCCGTGGCCGCCCATTCCAGCGATTTCCACAACGCCTCGGCATCCCGCCGCTGGCCACCGAGCAAGGCCGCCGCCGACTCGCTCTCCGAGATGCTCCGTACGCCGGCGAGCATCGCCTCCTGGTCCCGCTCGAGCCGCTGCTCCATCGCCGCGGTGCGGCCGGCGAGGGATTCGCCGAAGTAGCGGCCCTGAACCTGGTGAAGAGTCAGGTGGGCCACACCGATACCACCGATGGCCATGAACAACACCACGATCAGCGGTGCGAGAAGTAGGCGAGAACGCAGTGTCACGGATCAAGGATAGGAGCCTTGACTCCGGCCTGTCGACCGCCGAGTGTGGATCCGTTTTTTAGGAGCGGCGATGGGGTATCAACGTAAGCCTCCCTGGCTGCGCGTCGGCGTGCCCGGGGGCCCCGAGCAGGCCCACATCCTGGGGATGCGACGGCGACGCGGGCTCGCCACGGTCTGCGAGGAGGCCCTGTGCCCGAACCGCGCTGAATGCTGGGGTTGCGGCACGGCCACATTCATGGTGATGGGGGCCGTGTGTACGCGCGGCTGCCGATTCTGCGCCGTCCGCAGCGCACCGCAGGGCCAGCCCCTGGATCCCCACGAACCCCGGCGGCTGGCGGAGACCGTGGCCGAGCTGAGCTTGCGTTATGCAGTGATCACGTCGGTGACCCGCGATGACCTGCCAGACGGTGGTGCCGAACACCTGGCCCGCTGCGTCCAGGCCCTGCTAGCTGGGGTGGACGGCTTGCGCGTGGAGGTCCTGATCCCCGATCTGGGGGGCCGCGAGCAGCACCTCACGACGGTGGTCGAGTCCGGCCCGGTGGTGGTGGGCCACAACGTCGAGGTCGTGGAGCGCCTCTCCCCTCGGGTTCGGCACCGGCGGGCCGACTATCACCGCTCCTTGGAGGTCCTGCGGACGCTGTCGCGGCTCGTCCAGGGCCGGTCACCCCGCCCCCTGATCAAGAGCGCCTTGCTGGTGGGGCTCGGGGAGACCGAAGACGAGATCGACGCCACCCTCGCCCACCTGCTGGACGCGGGCTGCGAGATGATCGCCGTCGGCCAGTACCTGCAGCCGTCACGCAAGCACCTCCCCGTTTCGCACTATTACGAACCCGCGTGGTTCGATGCCCTCGCCGAGCGGGCGCAGGGGATGGGATTCCGCCACGTGGCAGCCGGGCCGCTGGTGCGCAGCTCGTACCGGGCGTCCGAAGCGTTCGTGGAGGGGTTGGACGACAAAGGTTAGGAGCGTGGTGGGGACAGGTTCCTACACATCAATCGCGGTCAAAGCTTCACCGTGGCCAGCTGGTCCTCTAGGTGCACACGAGCGATGCGCTCTTTGTGCTCCGCCTGTCGGGTGCGTGAACTGGCCTCGTCGGCCTCGTCCTGGAAGTTGGCGACCTGGTTACGAAACGCGGTGACGGTGTACTTGTTGCTCGCCGGCGCCTCGTTCTCCACCAGCATCTCGACCCGGGCCAGCTCCAGCTCCGCTCGCGCCAGATCGACCTCCTTTTCCAGCTGCTTGACCAACGCCTTGCGAGCCTTGAGCTGCTGCTTGGCCCAGACCACGCGGGCCTTGGCGATGTTGAGCTCGGCGTGGGACCGCTCCGTGGCGCGCTTGGCCTTCTCGATGCTGCTGGGATTGCCGGCCCGGACGGTTTCCTTCTCGCTGGCGATGGTGTCCTTATGATCGGATCGCGCGATCTCCAGCGCCATCCCGGCCGAGTCCAGCTCCAGCTCGGCCGTGTCCTGGGCGACCTCGCCGCCCTTCAATCCGGTCTCGGCGACATAGACCCGCTGCTGGGCTTCACCCATGGCAAAACCACGCCCACGCTCGATCTGGGTGAGGTGTTCCGGATTCACCACGTACGAAAGTTTGCCTGCTGCTGCTGGGCCAACCACCGCCAGCGATAGCGCAAGCGCCATCCCTGCCGCGGCCTTCCTGAGGGCCCCTACCTGCCTTTGAACGTCCATCTTGGACCTCCGAACACGTCATCATGCACGCGCAAACATGCGTGTTTCGCTTCATCGGATGGGGCGTGAAAAGCTTGAGAAAAAAATCAGATGGCGTCGCAGATGTTGGCGACGATGAGCCCTTCGGCCGGGCCACTAGAGAGCTCCGCCTCCACGATCCCGCCGGTGGTGGTGAGCACGTTCACCCACACGTCGTTGCCGGTGAGCACCGTGCGGTCTCCGTCCCGATCGAAGTAGACCTCGCTGTGGCGACCCTGGGCGCCCTCGACGCTGGCGAAGGTGCCGGGGTACAGCCCCTCCAGGTCCACCAATGTGCCCCGCTCCAGGGCGATCAAGATCGCATCCCCGGTGTCAACGCTGCCGTCGATGGCCGAGGAGACGTCCCCACAGCTGATCGACTTCTGGGTGACCAGAATCCAGCCCTCGGTGAGGACCCCCGACTCCCGTTCACCGAAGAGCGCGCTGCGGGCCGGGGAGGGTGCTCCCGGGCCCACCAGGCCACTGCCGCACCCGGCGGCGGCCACCGCCAACGCCGTGCTGGCCAGCAGCCACAACAAGGGCCGACCCCTCATGGGCCGATCTCCCCCGTACGATCCAGGGGCCCGCACACGTCCGCGGTGAACGTCCCCTCCATCACGCCCACATCCATGGAGCCGGAGCTCTGCTCATCTTGAAGGTAGGACTCCAGCATCACATAGCCGCCGGTCTCACTGATGATCTCCTCGCCGTCCAGGAAGACGAGGGCGGTGGACATGCGGTTGCTGGCCAGGTCCGCCAGCGCCAGCGTCTCCTCGGTGACGCCGGCGTAGAGCCCGACCCACTCCAAGGACGGTTCCCGCCGCAGCGTGGCCAGCGTGTGCCGCCCGACCTCCAGCTCCTCGTAGGTGTCGCTGTCTTCCCCTTCGTCCACATAGCCGATGAGGTGATTGCACTCGAAGGTGCCGTCGCTGATCAGCAGCAAACCGTACACGGCGTCCTCGTAGTCGACAGGCTGGAGCAGGGCCGTGGCCACCTCCTCGGGGGCGGCGGGACCGGTCAGCTCCCCCTCCTCGCAGCCGGCCAGCACCACGAGCCCTCCCAGGGCCATCAAAAACCAGATCCAATGACACCTCACATCGCCTCCTTCCCGTCCCCCGCGTCAGCGGTATGCCTGGGCTGGAACCCCTCGGGCAGCTTGAACGTCCCCGGGGGCGAGATCTGCACACTGATCAGCCGCAGCTGGCGCATCACCGCGATCCACATCAGCACTACACCCAAAAAGCCGATGGGAAACGTGATCACCTGCAAGATGGAGGCGCTCACCAGCCGGACCTGGTCCAGAGCGGTCACCTCCACGATATCGATGGTGGCCTTGACCGGTTTCTGGGCGGCGAACCACGCCGACGACGGGGTGAACTTCACCCGCACCGGCCCGGAGTTGTACGCCAGGGAGACGTTGCGCTCCAGCTCGTAGGTCTCGGCCCGGACGCCGGTGAGCCCGTCCCGGTGCTTCTGCACGACGTCGGTACCGATGTAGACGTAGGCGTAGGTGATGTAGCGGTCGTCGTACTCCCGGGCCTCGTTGACGTCGAAGTAGACCGAATCCCCCTCGGCGATGTTCTCGGACTCCAAGGTCAGGTAGAGGTCGTAGCGGGCGCCGCGTTTGACGTCCACGAGGGTCTCGACGGGGGTGCCGGAGAAGGACCCGGAGTTGAGCTGATTGGGATCGATGAGGACCGGCAGATGGGTGAAGGCGTCCCCCGCGACGCTCGGCCGGATGCCGAAGGAGACCAGCAAGCAGACCGCTCCGACCCCTGCGACGACCACGCCTGCAGCCAGGTAAGCCAATGTCCGGCGAACCCCTCCCACCGGGCCAGAAGCCCGCCTGTCCGAACTGCCGCGCACATCCTTCGGCACCGCCATTCACCTCCGTTGTGCCACCATCCTACGCCCACCAGCGTCCGTTCTGCTATCCTGCGCCGATCCCGTCCGCAGGGCGGGACGCGAGGAGGCCGCCAATGACCCAGCGAGTCGTCATAACCGGCATGGGGCTGGTGATTCCCCACGGTCAGACCGTGGACACCGTGTGGGAGCAAATTATTGCAGGGCAGGGCAAGCTGCACCGCCTGCAAAAGTTCGATCCCATCGACCTACCCACCCAGATCGGCGGGGAGGTGCTGTACGAGGTAGACGCCCCCGAGCAGGTGGGCCCATACCAGATCAACGGGGACGCCCTGGCGTTCACCGCCGGATCCGTGCAGAGCGCGGTGGCCGACGCCGGGCTCGAGCCGGACGGCGATCCCCTGCGGCGCGCCGTGGTGCTGGCCACTGGCATCGGCAAGGCCTCCCTGGAGGAGTTCGGGCCAGTGGTGGTGCGCCACTACCCCGAGGACACGGAGATCTGGCGGGAGAAACTGCGGGACTTCTTCCCGGTCATGCAAGAAGCGGAGGAGGCCGAGAAGCTGGACGGCTTCTACATGGACGAGGCCCCGGGCATCGCCGCGGTGATGCTGGGAGCGGGCCAGATCTACGACACGGCCTCCGCCTGTGCGTCCGGGTCCCACGCCATCGCCGACGCGGCCCAGCTGATCCGCCGCGGTGAGGTGGACGTGGCCCTGGCCGGCGGTGTCTGCACGGCGGTCAACCGGGCGATGGTGCCGGGGTTCTCGGTGCTCAAGGCCCTCAGCCAGCAAAACGACGAGCCGGAGCGGGCGTCGTGCCCCTTCGATGCCCGCCGCAACGGCTTCGTGATGAGCGAGGGCAGCGCCGTGATGATCCTGGAATCGCTGGAGCACGCCCAGGCCCGCGGCGCGAACATCCACGCCGAACTGCTCGGGTTCGGGCTGGCCACCGACTCCTACCGCCTGACGGACCCGGATCCGGAGGGCAAGGGCATGATGCTGTCCATGCGCAAGGCGCTCGCTGACGCGGGGATCGAACCCCACGAGGTGGACTACATCAACGCCCACGGCACCTCGACGTCGATGAACGACAAGGCCGAGACCCTGGCCATCCAGGAGGTCTACGGCGACCACTCCAAGACGTTGCCGGTGAGCTCGACCAAATCGATGGTGGGCCACCTGATCCACGGGGCCGGCTCCTGCGAGGCGATCTTCTGCGTCAAGGCGATGCAGGACTCCATCCTGCCGCCCACCATCAACTACGAGGTTCCCGACCCGGAACTGGTCCTGGACTACATCCCCAACAAGGCGCGCGAGGCCGAGGCCCGCATCACCGCCAACAACTCGTTTGGCTTCGGCGGCCAGAATGTCTGCCTGATCCTCAAACGCTGGGACGGATAGGGAGGAACCATGCGCATCCCCATCACTGGAGTTGGAGCGCTGACGCCCTATGGGCTGGGATTCGAGCCTCTGTGGCAGGCCATCTGCGAAGGCCGCAGCTCCATCACGCCGCTGGCCGAACCGCTGGATCTGCTCAAACCCGGGTATGGCGGGCAGGTGACCGCCAAATGGCCCGAGCTGCGGCCCCTGCCCGGGGCCAAGGGACACCGGCCGCTGACGATGACGCGGTACGCCTACCTGGGCTGCGGCGGCATCGGTTCGGTGCTGGCAGACACGGGCATCGACCTGGAGCAGGGCGAGCTGGAGCGGGGCCTGTACCTGGCCAGCTACTGCAACATGGACGTGATGACCAAGTACATCAAGCTGGCCCACGTGGTGGCGGACCGGGCGTGCTTCGAGGAGGGCGCGGACAGCGGGGCGCACAAGATCGACGACTCCCGCATCGCCGGGGGTATGAAGCGCTTCACCGGGTTCGAGTTCCTCAAGCTGATGAACAACATGCCCACGGCCCACGGCGGTATTCAGGGGGCCTGCAAGGGCCCGTGCAACACCTTCTTGGGATTCGCGGCGGCGGGCCTGCAGGCCATCGGCCGGGCCGGGCGGCTCATCGAGGACGGCATGGCCGAGGTGATGCTCACGGGCGGAGTCGGCGCCTCGGTGGCCGACCAGATGCTGATGACCCGCGGCAAGCGGGGCATGCTGAGTTCGGCCGAGGTGGCTCCCGAAGCCGCCGGTCGTCCCTTCGACAAGGGGGCCACCGGCATCGTGCCCGGCGAAGCGTCCTGCTTCATCGTGCTGGGCACTCCACAGCTCGAGGAGGGGCGGGAAGCTCAGCTGCTGGGCGAGCTCACCGGCTTTGCCACCGCCTTCGAACCTCCGGCCAATCACCCGGGGCTCCCGGTGGGCCCCGAGATGGCTGTGGTGGCCGCCCGCCGGGCTATCGAGGAGTCGGGCAGCGAGCCGGACCTGGTGGTGCTCACCGGCTGGTCGTGGGATCCGATGGACCGGCTGGAGGCGCGTATCCACGCGGAAGTGCTCGGCGAACGGGCGGGGGACGTGCCGGTGATCACACTGGCGCCCTACCTGGGCTCCACCGAAGCGGCGTCCGGGCCGCTGGGTGTGGCCGTGGCGCTGCGGGCGATGCGCGAGGGCAAGGTCCCGGCGTGGCCCAACCTCACCGATCCCATCGACGAATGGCAAGGCCCGGCCGACGGCGTGGGTACGCCGGGAGCGATGCTCAACGCGCTGGTGATCTCCACCTCCATGGAGGGGTGCCACTCGGCGCTGACCGTCCGGGTCTGAGCGGCCCTCAGCCCCCTATTTATCTGCGAGCCAGGCGGCCGCCTCGGCGGCGTAGTAGTCGCACGCCCGGGCAGCGGACCCCTTGAGCATGCCGGTCTGGACCAAGGTGGTGGCCTTGGTCTGCAACGCCTGCATACGGGTCTGGTGCGCCTCGAGGGCAGGGCGCTTTGCGGCGGGATCCTTCTCGCTGAGGGCCTGCAGCCAACGCTTGGACCAGCGGTAAACCGCCTCCACATCGCCCATCCCGGCGTCCAGCTCGGCGTTGGCCGCCTGGTAAGCGTCGCGGGCGGCGTCCTCGCACACGGCCCTCGGGTCGTCCTGAGCCGACGCAGTCCCCGCGGCCAAAAGCAGCAACACGGCGAGGCAACCCAAGCCGTACGTGGCGATCCGATTTGTCATGGTATCTCCCCAGATGTGTTCAGGTGCCCCGCCGCCGCAACCACACGGCCAGCGCAAGCCCGGCGGTCAACGCGACGCCCGCCACGCCGCCGTCGGGGTTGAGGGCGCAGCGCAGGCCGTACGGTCCATCGCGCCGATCGTCGTCTCCAGCCACGTCATCGTCGTCGTCCCCGCCACAGTCGGGGTCGTAGGCGTCCGTGTCCCCGTCACAGTCGTTGTCGAGGCCGTCGTTGCACATCTCGGTCGCACCGGGATGGACGCCGGGCTTGGTGTCGTCGCAGTCCCCGGCGCAGGGCAACACACCGTCCCCGTCCCCATCCTGTTCCAGCTCCAGATCGCCGCCGCAGTCGCTGTCGATGGCGTCTCCGCAGATCTCCTCGGCCCCCGGATAGATCGTTGGATTGCCCTCGTCGCAGTCCTCGTCACACAGGCTGTACCCGTCCCCGTCGGCGTCCAGCTCGTTGGGATCATCGACGCCGTTGCAGTTGTTGTCGGCCTCGCCGTCGCAGACCTCGGGGGTGTTGGGATAGACGGCGGGGTTTTCGCTGTCGCAGTCCTCGGGGAAGTAGGAGCCGTCGCCATCCTCGTCCTGGGGGCAGTCGTGGTCGAAGGTGCCGGAGGGATCGCCGCCGCCCGCGGTTGCGCAGTTGTACATCGCCCCATCCCAGCCACAATACGGGTTGGCCGAGCAGTCGAGCATGCAGGTCTCGTCCTCCTCGCACCAGTACAGCCCCTGACCGTCACAGCACCCCTCGTAGGTCAGCAAGGGATCGCAGTAGTCGACGACGGACGTACCACTGTCGCAGGCCCACGCCGCCGGCACCGGGAGCGAGACCAGGAACAAGATGGCGGGGAGGCAAACGAGGCCGGTGTGGCCCATCAGGACTCCCACTCGAAGGGAACGGCAAGGACCTGGCCGGCCTTGATGATGACGCTCAGCGTTTGTTCGTGCCCGTCGCTGGTGCGGACCAGACGCAGGAGGTGGGAACCGGGCTCTACCGAGACCCCGCTGCTGGTGACAAAGGTGCTGCCCACGTTCTTGCCGTCGATGTAGACGGTGGCCGCGGGGTAGGCGTTGATCTTCAAGGTGCCCGGTGCCGCGGGAACAGGAGTGGTCTCCTCGACGACCTCTTTTTTGCCGCCGTCATCCACCGGGGCGGTCGCTTCGGCAGGGGTAGCCGCTTCCGTCGGTTCCTCGATGGCCTCATCCTGGGGTTCGCTGATCGTCACGGTGCCGTCGTCCTCGATGACGATCTCCGAGAGGTTCTCGCCGGCGCCAGCGTCGATCTCGTCTGGGACGAAGGTGGTGGCGGGCACCGCCGGATCCTCCTGGGAGACGGCCCACAACCGGTACATCAAAAAGCCAGACACGCCGATCATGATCAACAGGGTGACCAGCCAGAACATGGGCACCCGGCGGCGCAGCTCGTGGGCCGGCATGACGGCGGTGCGGCGGTGCTCGGAGGCCGGCTCCTCTTCGGTGGGAACCCCGTGGGCCGGGGTCAGCTCGATACCCCACGACTGAGCGGCGTCCCCGGCGGGCACCAGATTGCCGTCCCTGTCGCGCCGGTGGCCGGGGAGCTCGAAGAATGTGGCCGTCGAGGGGGCCCGCAGGTCTGCGCGCATCACCTTGAACTGGGCGATCTCGTCCTTGGTGACCGTGGCATCCGGGTCCGACATCAACGCACAGAGGTACTCCTCGGGGTCCGTGTCGTCGTCCAGGGTGCGACGGATGCGACGCAGCTCATCGATGAGGGCGGCGGTGGACTCCAGACGCTTGTGGGGATCCGGGTGACGCAGCCGCTTGAACAGGTTCACCAGCTCGGGGAGCCGCTCACGCACCTCGGCCACGCGGTAGTTGGCCGGCATGTTGACGACGGCCATCAGCTGGGAGGCCATCGAGTCCCCCTCGACGAGCTGCTTGCCGGTGACGACCTCGAAGAGGATCGCCCCGAAGGCAAACAGGTCCGACGAGTAGCTGACCTTCTGGCCGTAGGCCTGCTCAGGGCTCATGTAGGCCGCGGTGCCCCGGGTGACGCCGGTGGCGGTGCGCGGGCCGGACATGTTGATGGCCTTGGCGATGCCGAAATCGAGGATCTTGGCCACCGCCTCGTCGCTGATAAGCACGTTGCCGGGCTTCAGGTCCCGGTGAACCATACCCAGCGCCTGGCCCTTGGGGTCCTTGAGTGTATGGACGTGCCCCAGGCCGCGGGCGATCTGGATGAGGATGTGGATGGCCACCGCCTTGGGCAGCAGCTCGCCCCGCTTCTCGGCCATGCGGGAGAGGATGTCCAGCGTCACGCCGTTCACCAGCTCCATGACCATGTAGTACTGGAGCCGTCCCTCCTCGTCCGGCTCGGAGGCGAGCTCGTGGACGTGGACGATGTTGGGGTGCTGGATCATCGCGCAGATGCGCGCCTCGTTGGTCAGCGAGGCCACGAAGCCCGAATCATTTTGCGTCAAGAAGGGATGGATGCGTTTGATGGCGACGTGGGAGCGGAAGCCCTCCGGCCCTGAGATCTCGGCCTTGTACACGACGGCAAAGCCCCCGCTGCCGAGCTCTTCGAGTAACTGATATCGACCTAGTTTCGCCATGTACCCAAGGCCTTGCCCACGGCCTCCCGCGTCCCAAATCCCTTCATGGGACGCTTATATTCCTAAGACCAGCCCGATCTTTGCATGAACATGGCCCTGGGGAAAAATGGGATAGATGAACATTCCACCTTCGCCACTGGCCCGGATCATCAACATCTTGGATACGGGGATGTCCACCCCCGCCTCGGCTCCCACCGCCAGCAAACCCCACACCGTGCCCTGCTTGTCATCAAAACCAAGCCGGGCCGCCACGCCCACAAACGGCTGCACCTTGCCCCCGAATTGGAGCCGGGGCCCCGCGTGGAGCATCGGCAGGACCAGCGGTTCTCGTTCGGCGGGGATGGGGAAGCCCATGTCCACCCCGGCGCTGATGCGCAGTAGACGGGCCACACGCAGCGCTGCATCGACGCCCACGGAACCGTAGGGATAGGTGTCCGCGTAGGTCAGCCCGCCTAGTACCCCGATGCGGATGCGGTCTGTAGCATACGGTGCACGGGGGCGATTCTTGACCGGCCGGCGCAGGCCACCACTACCGCTCGAAGATGACTCCAGCCACTCGGTGGTCCGGGTGGTGCCGTCCCACAGCAATGCCGTCCCGACGCCGTCCCACAGCAGGGCGCTGTGCACCCGGAACGAGTCGGCGAGGGCCTCACCCAGCGCCGCGGCGATGCGGGCCACATGAGGATCGTCCGCCCCCTGCAGCCCGGCCTGGATGCCCGATGGGGTGCCCACGAACACCGCCTCGTGCAGATCGTGCAGGCGTACCGTGGTCCAGCGGCCATCCGGCTCCTGCCACTGGATCAGGCCCGCCGACTCCTTGGCCATGCGGGGCGGGGATTCCGTGCCATCGACCACCACAGTGGCCCACGGCGGCATCCGCAATGTGAGCGGCAACAGCTCGGGCTCCCGCTTGGTCTGCTTGTAGAAGATGTCGTTGATCTCGGGGGGCAGATTGACGTCCGGCTCGGCCTCCGGATCGATCACCAGCGCCTGGAACATCGCCTCGGCGGCGCCGGACGAGTCCCCCAAGAATGCCAGGGCCGCGCCCCGGTAGTAGTAGACCCGCGCCAGCTCAGAGGCGGAGACCTGGGCGTCGAGGCAGGGCAGGTCCTCGATGAGCTGATCCAGCAACTCCACGGCCCCCTCGGTGTCCATCCTGGTCATCTTGGCGATGGCCTGGGCGATGGAGACGGGCAGCGAAGGAGGTTCGTCGGCGTCGCATGTGTCGTCGGCGGTGGCGCCCATCACCACCACGGGGATCAGCTCCTCGACGTAGGACCACGACAGCGGCAGTTGCTCGCCGTGGCCAGCGGGCAGGGCCGACGGATAGGCCTGGGGCACACCCCGATCGTCCACCGGGGAGACGACCGCCACGCGAGCCTGTGCCGCACCACACACCAGCGCAGTCAGGGCAAAGGCGAGGATGACCGCCCGCTTGGACATGGACCCGAGGCCTCTCTCTTCCGGGGATGCTACGACGGTACCGGCCCTGTTTCCATTCAACGGCAATAAACCGCAGAGGTGAAAACCAGGTGCCTTACCCTCAAACAGGCACCGTTCCTCCCGGACGCAGTACTCACACCTTGCGTTATAGCGATGAACACGAGGTTTTCAAGCGAATCATGGCCGATCGGGCCGACTACCTCGGAAGGGGGTGATTTTTTTGCTTCGTGCGTACGAAGTCCACCCGAAAATCAAGAAAAACGGGTGGTTCAGCGGCTGGCCCCGTAGGCCTCCAACGGGTCGATGCCCAGGACCTCCAGCAGGTCTACCTCGGCCAGGTTGCGGGCCAGGTGCTTTTCCAGCACCTCGGCGGCGGCCGCGTCCCGCTCGGTCTTGAGGGTCGCCACCTCGAGCCCGGTGGCCAGCCCTTCGCTGTAGAGGCGCATCCCGGCCTCCAGATTGGCGTGGGCCACCGCGTCGCGTTCCTCGGCCACCTGCAGGGCGGCCTCGGCCGCGTCCAGCTCGATCTCGGCGATGCGCACCGACAGCTCCAGGTCCCTCTCCAGCCGGTCGATGGACAGGGCTGCCTGGCGTTCCTCGGCCCGGGCTCGGGCGATGTCCGCCGGGGTGTCGATGAGCCCGGGGAGGGTCCAGCGGGCCTCCAGCATCAGGCGCCAGCGCTCGGGCTCCCGGTCGTCGCGGACGTCGGTGTACCGCCCGCTGAACGCCACGCCGATGTCGGGCACCAGCTCCAACCCGGCGGCCTTGCGGCGCGCCGTGGCGGCGCCGAGGCTGTGTTGAGCGGACAGCAGGTCCGGGCGTCCGACGCCGGCCAGATCGATGCGAGAGGGGGTGTCGTTGCCCGGAATCTGGGGCCGGCCCGGGGTCGTCAGGGTGAAGGGCTCCAGGGGCAAGTTGGCCGCGTGGGCCAGGGCCAGATCGGCGGCGCGGGCCTCGAAGGCCGCCTGCTGCCGCTCCCCCTCCGCCACGATGCGATCTGCCCGCGCCCGGTCCACCTCCAGCTGGATCTCGGTTCCGGCTCCCTTGCGGACGCGGATGGCCTCCTCCAGGGCGACGGCGGCGTCCGTCGATGCCCTGGCCGCGTCCACGGAGGCGTGGCAGGCAAGCGCCTCGTAGTAGGCCCGGGCCACCGCGTAGAGGACCTGATGGCGGGTAGCGTCCAGCTCGGCGCCGGCGGCCTTTTGCTCCCCCTTGGCGGCGACCAGGTCACCCACGTCGTCCAGGTCCAGCAATGGGGTGCTGACCTCCACCTCGCTGCGCCAGTACTGCTTCTTCTCGGCGTAGGTGTAGTCGTCCAGGTCCATGACGCCGCTGCCCTGCGCCCTGGCCGCGCTGAGGTCCACGGTGGGCATCAGGTCGGAGGCGGCGCTGGCCACGTCGGCCCGGGCCACCTCCAGCTCCTGGCCGGCGGCGGCGATCTCCTCGTCCCGCTGGTCCGCGCCCTGGAGCGCCTCGGCCAGGGTCAGGGTCCGGTTGGCGCCCTGCTGGGCGGATGCCGGCGAGATCCCAAACACCACAGCGACGGCCAACAGGATTAGGAGCCGGAGCGTGGTGTGGGCGGTGATCATGGTCCCTCGCTTACTCTATCCCTGGGGTCGGCGTCCCCAGTTGGTCCGTTTGCAGTAGTCGAACAGATTGGTGAAGTACTCCTCGACCTCGGGGGGCTCGATACCCGAACCCTCCAGGGCCGCCATCGTGGGTCCGTTGTCGAACAACGGACTCTGGGAGAAGTACGGAACATAGTTCTTGCCCTGGGCCACCAGACTACGCTGGGCCGGTGTCAGCCGCTCGTACATCGCCATCTGCACCTCGGGGGTGAAGTCCACCGGGTCGATGATCTCCGGCATCGGCTGGTCGAAAAACTTCGAGGCCAGGCGGATGACCACCTCATTGGTGGCGCAGCGCTCCGTGCCGGCAGCCAGCGGGTAACAGTGGCCGAGGCAGTCGTCGCGCTCGAGGATGTAGAGCAGGGCATCACAGACAAAGTTAATGGGCACCACGTCCGCCGGGGCGTTCATGTTGCCGATGAACTTCTCCTTCCACCAGCCCTGGGCGTAGATGCGCACGGGCCAATAGATGACGTTGAACGCCGGGGTCTTGCCGGTCCGGCTGTCCCCCACGATGATGGAGGGCCGGAAGATGACCACCGGCAGCTCGTCCATGCGGTCACGAACCAGCTGCTCGCTCTCGCACTTGGACTGCTCGTAGCTGTTGCGGAACCCCTGGCCGACGTTGAGCTCCTCGGCCATCACCACGTCGGTGCGGTCGCCGGCCACGTAGCAGGTGCCCACGTAACAAAAGCGCTCCAGCTGACCGCTGGCGGCGGCGTCCAGCCCCATCTCGATGGCCTTGACGGTGCCGCCCACGTTGAGGCGACGGGCCTCGTCCAGGGGCAGATCGAAGCGCACCGAAGCGGCGCAATGCAAGATGTGGGTGGCGCTGGTGGCGATACGCTGCCAGGTGGCGTCGTCCAGGCCGAAGTGCTCCTCGGTGAGCTCGCCGCGGACGAACTCCACCCGCTCGGCGTACTGGGGCGCGTCGCCCCCGAAGGCCTCGGTGAGGACCTTGTCGTAGCGGGTGCGCAGCGAGTCCTCGGAGGCCGCGCGTACCAGGCCGATGACCCGGGCGTCGGTGCGCTTGAGGATGCGGCGGAGGGTCTCGCTGCCCACGAAACCGGTGATACCGGTGATGAACCATACGTGCTGTGACATCTCAGATCCCTTCGTCCTGGCCGGTGTCGCGGATCCAGTCTTCGAAGTTGATGCCCAGCGTGATGCCGCCATCGGCGACGATGGTCTGGCCCACGATCCAGCGGGCCTTGTCGGAGCACAGGAAGGATACCACCGGGGCGATGTCGTCCACCTCGCCGATGCGGCCCTTGACCGTCTTGCACTCGGCAAAACGGAACACCGCCTCGGGCTTGCGGAACCATTGGATGGCCCGGGTATCCACCGGCCCGGCGCTGACGGCGTTGACCGCCACACCGTGGGGGGAGAATTCGTTGGCCAGGTAGCGCACCAGCGACTCCAGCGCCGCCTTGGAGGAGCCTACCGCGGCGTACTCCTGGAAGGCCACGAAGGCGCCGATGGAGCTCAGCGCGACGATGGCCCCGCCATCCTTCTTGAGCAGCCCGAAGGCGGCCCGGGAGCACAGCATCACCGACCGGACGTTGATATCGTACGTGGCATCCCACGAGTACAGGCCCATACGTTCGATACGGCCCATGGTCCCGAAAGCGGCGCTTAAAACCAGCATGTGGAGGGTGCCCACCTCCTCCTCGACGGTCTTGAACATGGCCTCGATCTGCTTTGGATCCCGTAGATCCCCTTTGACCAGCCAGACCTTGCAGTCGTAGGTGGAGCGCAGCTCGTTTGCGGCCTCCTCGGCGTTCTTGAGATCTGTCTTGTAGCCCAGGATCAGATCTGCGCCCTTGCCCGCTAGCTCATGGGCTACGGCCCGGCCGATGCCCCGGCTGCCGCCGGTGATCATGGCGATCCTACCCGCGAATTCCTGTTCGACCTCGCTCACGTGCTTGTCCTGTCTCCGGAGTGATGAGTCCAGGGAGACCCGACATGGCGCCCCGTGGATCGCCAGAATCTAAGGAGCCACCGGGCCGAATGTCAATCGCGAACATGTCACGTCGAGATGAACCGTGACGCTTGTTGCTGGGGGAATTGTTCTCAAATCTGTCGATCTTCGAATTTCCCCTTTTGAGATCCGTCGGTTCAAACAGATGAGGACATGATGCAGACGATGAAGAACATGAATGGCGGAGCACACAGGTTGGACGACCCCTCCTGTCCCATCTGTGGCTCCGCCGTCGTGGGACGCCGCTTCGGCGCGGGCACGACCGTGAGCTGGTGTAGTCGCTGCAGCTGGTCTCGTATCGAGGAGCCGGATGGAAACGTTTACAAGGAAGCGACCACGGCGCCCCGAGCGATCCTCGCGATAAGCGAACCTCCGACCAGTTAAACAGTATCCTCCTTCCCTGTGGCTGGACCCCATTGCGGGGTTCAGCCACACTTTGTTCTATGCATATCGACGTATCGGATTCTGTGCCCCTCCCCGCCGACGAGGTGTTCCACCTGCTGCGGGACGACATGCCGGCCCTGGTGCCCTACCTCTATGATGTCGACCGCATCGCCGTGGTCGAGCGTCGGGAGGAAGGCGACGAGGTCTTCATCCTCAACCACTGGTTCGGCTCGATGGACAAGGTGCCGCGGGCGCTGCGCAAGTTCATCAAACCCGAGATCATGAGCTGGAACGACCACGCCACCTGGTCCACCAGCCAGCGCAAGGCCAGCTGGCGGCTGGAATCCCGCGTGGGGGACTCGGTCTTCGACTGCACCGGATCCACCCAGCTCAGCGAGATCGACGACGGCAACACCCGCATCGAGATGGACATCGAGCTGGTGATCCACCCCGAGAAGGTGCCTGGGGTGCCGCGGCTGCTGGCCAAGCGCGTGCGCGGCCAGATCGAGCAGCTCATCGCCAAGCAGATCACGCCCAACCTGCGGAACCTGGCGGTGAGCATCCGGCGTTACGCGGCCGAAAAATGATCCATGAGTACCGCTGGGCCCGCGCAACGGGGGTGGCCCTGTTCGCCGCGGTGTTCCTGCTCAACGGCTGCACCAGCGACGACGACGATGACGACGACAGCGCCGTGGAGGCGCGGGTGATGCGCGAGCTGGCCTTCAGCGGCGACGAGGGGGGCCAGGAAATCCTCGGTGATCTCTATCTCCCCGCCGCCGTCGACGAGCCGGGGATCGTGCTGATGGTGCACGGCGGCGCCTTCAAGGGGGGCAGCCGGGAAGAGCTGGCCACCCTGGCCGAGGCGCTCCAGGACGACGGGCTGGCTGTCTTCAACGTGGACTACCGGCTGCTGGAGGCGGGCGGAGAGTTCCCCGGCGCCCTGCTGGACGTGATGGATGCCTCCCGCTACCTCCACGCCAACGCCGATCTGCCCATCGACGGGATCTGCGCCGGGGTAGGCATCTCGAGCGGAGCCACGCTGCTGTCCCTGGCCGCTGTGCACCGGGACGACGCCCAGCTGGCCAGAGCGGGCTGGCCGGCGGTGAGCGGGTACGGCCCGGCCGTCGATCCGCTGGTGGGCTTCTCGGGAATCTACGATTTCCGTACCCGCGAGGCGCAGCATGGGGAGCTGCCGTGGTGGGAGTCGGACTGGCTGGGGGGGCTGCCCGATGAGCTCCCGCAGCGGTACGAGTATGCCTCGTCAGCGTCCGCTGCCGAGCGGTTGGGTGGCCCGGCACTGCTGCTGCACGGGCAGTCGGACGGGGCGGTGGAGTGGCACCAGTCCCAGGAGATGGCCGATGCTCTCGCCGCCGCCGGTGTACCCGAGGAGCTCGTGCTGTACGCCGACAGTGGGCACGGCTTCCTGTGGCCGATGGACGACATCAACCCCGACGGCCTCGACGCCCTGGCGCGGATGAAAACGTTCCTCCACGACGCCTGCGACGGGGGCGGCTCCGGCGGGGCCCGCGGGCAGCTGGAGCTGGTCCACGGCGGCGCCGCCGCAGACGACGGCCAGGGGTGGACCGGCACCGAGAGCTATGGGGTATCCACGGTGGGCGGCACATCCGTGTGCCAGCGGCAGTACACCACCGAGCTGGTCCACGACGGGGTGGACCGGTGGACTGTGAGCTACACGCTCGCGGAGGAGGAGGGGGACTGCCTGGGGTTGCCCGGGATGCCGGAAAGCGGCGATAGCCTGGATTTCCAGGCGGCCACCGATACCCGCGACGGCCAGCCCGCGCTGTTCCTGCTCGAGGAGGGCAAGGGCCCGCTGCGTTGGTTCGCGCTGGAATCCAGCGACCCGGAGCTGGTGTACTCGGCCCAGCTGGGGCTGCCACCCACGTTCGACCGTTGACCATCTTTTAACAGCGGATTCCTTGATCGGGGGGCTGCAGCCGGTAATCATACAAATTGGTATGACGCGCCCGAGAACAGGTCCCAACGATGGCCATCCGACCCCTTCACGCCCTGGGCGTGACGTTCGGTGTAGCCCTTGCCCTGTCCCTCACATGCGGAGCCCAGGCTCGCCCTGAACGTCAGGCGGAGCTGACGCGCACCCTCTCGCCGTACTTCCACGTCACCAGCGCGGACGCTGCACCGGACCAGTTGCCACTCAAGCGCACCTGGGCCCAGGTGGACGTGGTGGGGGTCATCGCCGACGTGACCGTCTTCCAGGAGTACAGCAACGACGGCAAGACCGCCTTGGAGGCGATCTACATCTTCCCCGCCTCCACCCGCGCTGCCGTGCACGGCATGACCATGACCGTGGGGGAGCGGGTGGTGGAGGCGGAGATCCGGGAGCGGGAGCAAGCCCGCGAGGAGTACGAGCAGGCGCTGCAGAACGGCCAGACCGCGTCCCTGCTGGAGCAGCAGCGGCCCAACGTGTTCCAGATGAACGTGGGCAACATCCAGCCCGGCGACGAGATCACGGTGGAGCTGCGCTACACCGAGCTGCTGGTGCCACAGGACCAGGTCTACGAGTTCGTCTACCCCACCGTGGTCGGGCCACGGTACTCCAACGTGCCCCACGACGAGGCCCCGGTGGACGAGCACTGGGTGGCCAATCCCTACCTGCACGAGGGTGAGGAGGGGCTGCACACCTTCGGCCTGGAGCTCCAGCTGCACACCGGCATCGAGCTGGCCAAGCTGTACAGTCCCACCCACGCGGTCGACGTGCACTACACCGGCAGCCGGCAGGCCCAGGTTTGGATCGACGACAGCGCCGAGGCGGGCAACCGGGACTTCGTGCTGCGCTACAGCCTGGGGGGCGACGACATCGAAGGGGGGCTGCTGCTGTACCCCGGGGAGGAGGAGAACTTCTTCTTGCTGATGATGGAGCCGCCGGCGCGGGTGACCCCAAAGCGCATCGTACCCCGGGAGGTGATCTTCATCGTGGACGTGTCCGGGTCCATGTCCGGCTTCCCGCTGAACGTCACCCACGAGCTGATGCGGGGCCTGCTGGCCCAGCTGCGGCCGCAGGACTACTTCAACGTGCTGTTCTTCGCGGGGGACGCGGCCCTGCTCTCCGAGGCCTCGCTGCCCGCCACCACGGACCACGTGGACGGCGCCATGGACGCCATCGCCCGCATGTCCGGAGGGGGTGGCACCGAGCTGCTACCTGCGCTGGACACGGCCTTGGGGTTGCCCCGGCCCGAGGCGGGGATCTCCCGCACCATCGTCGTGGCCACCGACGGCTACGTCACCGTGGAGACCGAGGCCTTCGAGCGGGTGCGCGCCAGCTTGGGGGACGCCAACCTGTTCTCCTTTGGCATCGGCAGCTCGGTGAACCGCTTCCTCGTCGAGGGGCTGGCCCGGGCCGGGATGGGGGAGCCGTTCGTGGCCCTGGATCTTCCCGGTGCGCGGGAGCAGGCGCGGCGGTTCCAGGACTATGTCGCCGCGCCGGTGCTGCAGGGCATCGACGTCGAGTTCGACGGCTTCGACGCCTACGACGTGGAGCCGGCGGCGGTGCCGGACCTGTTCGTGGCGCGGCCGGTGGTGGTGTTCGGTAAGTACGACGGGGAGCCCGAGGGCGAGATCGTGGTGAGCGGCTACAACGCCGACGGCCCCTGCGAGCAGGTGTTCTACGTGGACGAGGGGATCGTGTCGGAGGACAACGAGGCGCTGCGGCCGCTGTGGGCCCGCCACCGGGTGACGCGGCTGACCGATCTCAACTCCCTGGAGGGGGACGGCGAGCTCATCGAGGAGGTCACCGAGCTGGGCCTGGAGTACGACCTGTTGACCGCCTACACCTCCTTCGTGGCGGTGGACCGGCGGGTCCGCGGCGACGGCGATCCCGAGACGGTCAAGCAGCCGCTACCGCTGCCGGACGGGGTGTCGGACGAGGCGGTGGGGGGCACCATCGGTGTCAGTAGTGGTGGGACATCCAGCCTGAGTGGGCTGGGAACGCGGGGATCCGGCCACGGCGTCGGCGGTGCCGGCTACGGCCGGAGCGGCGGCACCCGGTTCCCCGCGGCCAAGGGCGGCGGCATCTCCATCGTCGATCTGGGGGCCTCCACGGACGGCACCACCTCGCCGGTCATCCGCGGTTCCCTGGACAAATCCGTCATCGACCGGGTGCTCAAGCAGCACATCAACCAGATCCGTTATTGCTATGAGAAGGGGCTGCAGCGGGATCCCAACCTGGCGGGCAAGGTAGTCGTACGATTCGTCGTCGATCGCAACGGCACGGTGGCCTCGGTGACGATCAAGAGCAGCACACTGGGGGACGACAAGGTCGAGGAGTGCATCCTGCGGGCTATGGAGGCGCTGGTTTTCCCCCAGCCCAAGGGTGGAGGCGTCGTGATCGTGAACTACCCGTTCGTGTTCCAGTCGGCATCCTGACTCAGATGAGCCGTTAGAAAACCTGGGACTTCTCGCCCTTGTCCAGATCCACCTCGTATTCGATCCGGTCCTCGCGTTTGTACCGCGGCAAGGTCGCGCACCAGTCGCAGATCAGCTCGTCCCCCGCCTCGAGCTCATGCTGGTCCAGGTAGTCGTCGCACCACGCGCAGTGGATTCTCTTGATCTGGGGTTTCATGGGGTCCTCCTTCCGTTCTCGCTCGCCGCCACGATGCGGGAATTAGTCTTGGTTAATTTACTTAAACTTAACTACTGTAATTCCTACAAACAAGCAAAAACCGGAAATTCCTCGCGTGGTAGCCTCCCCGCCCATGGTCCCCCGCTCCGTCGTGATCTTCCTGGCGCTGGGGCTGGTCGCCGCCAGCCAGTCGGGCAACATCATCCGCCTGGCCGACGCCTCCCCGGTGGCCATCGCCGCGTGGCGGCTGGTCATCGCCACGGCTCTGCTGACCCCGCTGGCCGGACGCAAGCTGGGCACGCTGGGCCAGCTCTCGGCCCTGGAGTGGGTCTACCTGGTGGGGGCGGGGCTGGCGCTGGCGGCCCACTTCATCACCTGGATCTGGGCGGTCCAGCTCACCACGGTGGCCAACGCGGCCGTGTTCTTCTCCATCAACCCCGTCTTCACCGCCACGGCCGCCTTCCTGTTCTTCGGCGAGCGCGTGACCAAGCGCCTGGTCGTCGCCATCGTGATGGGCATCGTCGGGGTGGTGGTGATGGGCCTGGCGGACCTGCAGCTGAGGCCGGAGCAGACGGCGGGCAACGCGCTGGCCGTGCTGTGTTCGCTGCTGTTCACGGTGTATTTCCTGCTGGGCAAGCGGCTGCGCCAGCAGCTGGACAACCGGGTCTACGTGCCGGCCCTGTACGGGGTGGCGGCGGTGGCCTGCCTGGCGGCGCTGCCGCTGCTGGGGTTGCCGGTGGTGGGCTTCGAGCGGGGGACCTGGTTCGCGTTTTTGTTGATGGCGCTTGTGCCGACGATGATCGGCCACACGTCGCTGAACATGGCGCTCAAGTACATCGACGCCGGGCGCATCTCGGTGCTGACACTGAGCGAGCCGCTTTTCGCGGGGGTGGTGGCCTATTTTGCGTGGGGGGAAGGGTTCAGCTGGTCCACGGGGGTGGGCTATGTGCTCATCGGCGCGGCGGTGCTGGTGCTGTTTGGGGATCGGTGGGCAAGTGGGCCGGCCCCGGGGAAGGGGAAGCCTGTCAGGGAGCGTTGAGCACCGTGCCGGGGAAGTCGCGGCCCGGGACTCCGATGACGAGCTCCTGCACCCCGTTGTTGGCGTACGGCATGGGCAGATAGAGGGCGTCGGTACGCCAGCCACCGATGCCATCACCCCAGATCAACCCGTGGCCGTACTGGTTGCCCTGGAACGAGTAGTAGATCTCCGGTACGCCGGCGGGGGAGATGCGGTAGAGGCGGTTGGACCAGTAGTCGGGGACGTACAGGTACCCGCAGCAGTCCACGCCCACGGCGTCGTGCCAGCCCTGGCCCACCTGGGTGGCGAAGACGTCGGCGGCGGCGATGGGATCGAGGTTGGCGTCCAGATCCACGTAGAACACCTTGCCCATCTGGCCGTTGGCGATGGTGCCGATGTACATGCGGGTGTAGTCCAGGTTGAACTCGATGCTGTGCGGGGAGTCCTGGGTCGGTAGCGTCAGCCAATTGGTGGCCGTGCCGGTGCCTGGATCGACGCGGTAGACGCGGTCCCAGTTGGCTGCGTAGATCATGCCGTCCGGGCCGACGATAACGCCGTAAGCCCAGATGTCCGCGACGATGGTGGTCACCGTGCCGCCGGGGGTGACGCGCTTGAGGGAGCCGTCGTTGGCCGAGGAGATGACGATATCGCCGTTGGGGAACGGGGCGAACTGCTCCAGCCAGCCCTGCCCAGGGATCCAGGCGCTCCAGGTCCCCTGGTAATCCGACTTGATCAGGGACGAGTTGTCGCTGCCGATGATGTTGCCCTGCCCGTCGAAGGCCAGGCCGTGGTAGCCCTTGGCGCCGCTGATGACGGTCTGGGAGAGGGGCGCGGTGGGGATGGTCGCGCAGTCGTAGACGGCGCTTGTGTCGTCGTCGTCCCCGGTGTCGTCGTCGTCGCCCGTGTCGTCGTCGCCGGTATCGTCGTCCCCGGTGTCGTCGTCGCGGGTGTCGTCGTCGTCCGCGGTGTCGTCGTCATCGGCGGCGTCGTCGTCGTCCGCGGCGTCGTCGTCCGCGGCGTCGTCGTCATCGCCGATCTCGCCCGGACAGCCGGCGATGAACACCAGAGAAAGTAATAAAACCCATGGATAGCTGGCCAAAAAACGCATAGCGATTCCCTTCTTCGCCTCGAGTGCTCCTACCTTCACTGAACTGGAACGAGGGGAAAGGGAGAATTCAAACCGGCGGTCGGGACGAATTCGTCCGGCGCGTCTCGGGGCTCACGGGAGGTTGAGCACGGTGCCGGGGAAGTCCCGGTCCGGGACGCCGATGACGAGCTCCTGGACCCCGTTGTTGCCGTAGGGCATGGGCAGGTAGATGGCGTCGGTGCGCCAGCCGCCGATGCCGTCGCCCCAGATCAGACCGTGGCCGTACTGGGAGCTCCCCGGGAACTCGTAGTAGAGCTCCGTATCCCCATCCGGGGAGATGCGATAGAGGCTGTTGGACCAGTAGTCGGGGATGTAGAGGTACCCGCAGCAGTCCACGCCGACGGCGTCGTGCCATCCATCGCCCACCGGGCTGGCGAATAGGTCGGCGTCGCCGGTGGGATCGAGGTTGGCGTCCAGATCCACGTAGAACACCTTACCCGTCCAGCCGTTGGCGACGGTGCCGATGTACATGCGGGTGTAAGCCAGGTTGAAGTTGATGCTGTGCGGATAGTCCTGGGTCGGCAGCGTCAGCCACACGGTGGCCACCCCGGTGTCCGGATCGACGCGGTATATGCGGTCCCAGTTGGCCGCGTAGATCATGCCATCCGGGCCGAGGATCACACCGTAGGCCCAGATGTCTGCAGCGATGGTGGTCACCGTGCCACCGGGGGTGATCCGCTTGAGGGCGCCGTTGTCGGCCGATGACACGACGATGTCGCCGTTGGGGAACGGGGCAAACTGTTCCAGCGTTCCCTGACCCGGGACCCAAACGTTCCAGGTCCCCTGGTAGTCCGATTTGATCAGGGCCGAGTTGTCACTACCGATGATGTTGCCCTGCCCGTCAAAGGCCAAGCCGTGGTAGCCCTTGGCGCCGGAGAGTACGGTCTGGGAGATGGGCGCGGCGGGGATCGCTGCACAGTCGTAGACGGCGCTGGTGTCGTCGTCGCCGGCGTCGTCGTCACCCGTGTCGTCGTCGCCGGTGTCGTCGTCGCCGGTGTCGTCGTCGCCGGTATCATCGTCGTCGTCATCGTCGTCGTCGTCGTTGTCGTCGTCGTCGGCCGTATCGTCGTCGTCGCCGGTGTCGTCGTCCGCAGCGTCGTCGTCATCCATGATGATCTCGCCCACGCAGCCCGAGACGAGAGACAATGAGAGCAGCAAAATCCACAAAGGATGGGTAGCCAAACGCATAGAGGTTCCCTTCTTCAGGTCGAGTACCCTTACTGTCACATAACGGTCCCGGCGACAAAAGGAGAAGTGAAATCCTTGCGAACCAGAGTCACGGAGCGTTGAGGACCGTACCCGGGAAGAGCCGGTCGGGGACGCCGATGACGATCTCCACCACCTGATTGTTTCCATAGGGTAACGGCAGGTAGATGGCGTCGGTGCGCCAGCCGCCCACGCCGTCGCCCCAGACCAACCCGTGGCCGTATCCAGTGGCATCCGGGCTCCAGTCCACATAGCGATCTATGGCACCGGCGGGGGAGATGCGGAACAGCTGCTTGGCGTAATAGTCCGCCACGTAGAGGTTGCCGCAGCAGTCCACACCGACGGCGTCGTGGTACCCGAATCCCACATCGATGGCAAAAATGGTGGCGGGGCCCGTAGGCTCGAGATTGGCATCCAGCTCCAGGCTATAGACCGTGCCAATGTTGTTGTTGACGGTGCCCACGTACATGCGCGTGAAATCGACGCTGAAGTCGATGGCGTGCGGCGCTTCCCCGTAGGGCAGGGTCGCCCAGCTGGCGGCAGCCCCGGTGGTGGGATCGACGCGGTAGATGCGGTCCCAGTTGGCCGCGTAGATCAGGCCGTCCGGGCCGATGACCACGCCGTAGGCCCAGATGTCCGGAGCGATGGTGGTGACGGTGCCACCGGCCGTGACCCGCCGCAGCGCGCCGTCTTCGGCCGAGGAGATCAGCAGGTCGCCGTTGGGGAGCGTGGCCATCTGCTCCAGCATGCCTTGGCCCGGCACGAAGAGGCTCCAGTTGCCCTGATAGTCCGACCGGATCAGGGCCGAGTTGTCGCTGCCGATGATGTGGCCCGCACCGTCGAAGGCCAGGCCGTGGTACCCGGTGGCGCCGGCGATGATGGTCTCGGACAGGGGATCCGGCGGAATCGTCGCGCAGTCGAAGACCGCGGCGGAGTCGTCGTCGCCGGTGTCGTCGTCCGCGGTGTCGTCGTCGTCGTCGCTGGTGTCGTCGTCCCCGGAGTCGTCGTCGCCCGTGTCGTCGTCCACCGCGTCATCGTCATCACTGGTGTCATCGTCGCTGGGCGGCACACCGCCGGAGTCGTCGTCCACCGCGTGGTCGTCGTCGGAGCCGGCCGTGCAGCCCACTCCGATGGCGAGCGAGGCCAGAAGTAGCCACCGAGGCATAGCGTATAGGTGCATGGGATCCCCTCCTTCGCGTCGAGCGCCCCAACCGTCGCAATACCGCGCCGGCTTCCATGGGGAGGAGAGTAGCCACGATTTGGGTCAGCGGCGCCCGTAAAGACGGGCCCGGAGGTCCAGCGCCAGGCCGGTGCAGAGCACCAGCAAGCCCACCACGATGATCGAGGAGGCCCACCATGGGGCGTCCAGCCACTCGTGGTGATCGGAGATCAGCAGCAAGGACAGCCCGATGTTCCCCAGGCCCGCAAAGTAGAAGGCCTTGCGCTGGCGATGACGGCTCAACAGCGTGATGCCGACAGCCGCGGCCAGATAGAGCCAGTCGAAGACGTGGGCGTAGTCCCCGGTGGCGTTGAGCCAGGCCAACGGCTCGAGGATGGCGAAGGGGGTGATCAGCATCAGCCAGGCCGCCCCCTGCCTCATCAGCTCCGTGCCGTGGCGCTCCAGCAGCTGGCCCGTGGCATAGAACAGTGCACCGCTGACGGTCATGAAGGCGGCCGTGTCCAGCAGCTGGGGGTGGGCCACCTCCCCGGCCTGCAGCCCGGTGAGGGAGATGCCCAGGTAGTGCAGCCCGCGGCCGTCCAGGGCCAGCAGCTCCAGCGCCACGACGAACAGGCCCAGGCCCCACAAGTACAGCGGCCGGGTGGCCCAGGTGCGGCCCTTCAGCTCCAGCCAGCGGCCGGCGCCCCAGAACAGCGGCACCATCGGCGCCAGGTGGAACGACAGCAGATCCCAGCGGCCCTCGGCGAACCAGTCGGCCAGCCCCCAATCGGTGAACAGGGCCAGGGCCAGCAGCACCACGCAGGTGACGAACCCGGTGCTCAGCGCAGCGGTGCGGGTCCGCAGCGCCAGGAAGCCGGCCCACAGCGCGGTGATCCCCACGGCGATCTGCAGCTGGCGGTTGGACAGCAGCTCCCCGGGGAAGAACTGCCCCGGCGTCTCGGCTGTGGCCCCGAACAGGCCCAGGTGGCCCATGGCGGTCAGCAGCAGGGGTGGCAGCAGGGTCACTCCGGCGAGGAAGAAGGCCACGGCCACGGCCCGGTACTGGCGGCGGTACAGGGCGACGGCGGCCCCGGTGAGGCCGGCGAAGGGTAGCCCCAGGGCCAGCAGGGGACCCACCAGCCCTTCGCCCCCCTCCAGCAGGCGGTGGGCGATGAAGAACAGGCCCCCGCCCAGGGCCAGCACGAAGGCGCCCATGTAGAGGGTGATCTGGGACCACGACAGCTGGCGGCTCTCCACGATCCAGTCGTCGTCCCGGCTGGTGAGGCGGTCGTAGGCGGCGCGGATACGGGCCAGCTCGTGGGGGTAGATCAGCTTGAGATCGCGCCACTGGTCCAGCTGGCCCAGGTGGGGCGCCAGCCGATTCTCCAGGGCGGTGCCGTACAGCGTTGGGCGGGCCTGCACCGGGCGGCCGTCCAGGTAGCGCTTGAGCTCCCGGGCCATCTCGCGGGCGGTGGCGAAGCGGTCCTCGGGATCGCGCTCCATGGCCTTCAGCGCGATGGCCTGCAGCGGCTCGGGGACGTCCGGCTGCAACTCCACGGGGAGCCGCGGCTGGCCCTCGCGGATGGCAGCGAGGAGGGCGTCGTCGGAGGGGCCGTCGAAGGGGGGCTCTGCGCACAGCGCCTCGTAGAGGATCACCCCCAGGGCGTAGACGTCCGTGCGGTCGGTGATGGGCGAGGCCGGGTCCAGCTGCTCGGGGGCCAGGTAGGGCAGCGTGCCCAGCCCGTGGCCGGCGTTGGGGTCGGCGGTGGCCAGCCCGAAGTCCAGGATCTTGGGTTGCAAGCGGGCGTCGAGCATGACGTTGGAGGGTTTGAGATCCCGGTGCTGGATGCCCAGCTCGTGGGCCGTCTGGACCGTCTCGCAGATCTCGGCGAGAACCCGGCCCCGCTGGGCGTACTCCAGGGACGGGGCCAGCTGGCCCAGCTCGAAGCCGTCCACGTGCTCCATGATGATCACGGGCGGGGTCGCGCCGGCGCGGAACTCGTGGATCTGCACCACCCGCGGGTCCTGGAACAGGGCCAGGGCCGAGGCCTCGCGCAAGAACGCGTCGAGGGAGGGGGCAAGGTCGGCTCCCTCGCGGATGACCTTGGCCGCCACAGTGCGGTTCAGCTCGTTGTCGTGGAGCTTGTAGACCTGGCCCATACCCCCGCGGCCCAGTAGCTCGATGGTGCGGAAGCCCTCGAACTCGGGGAGGGGGCCGTCCGGGGTACCGGTGCCCGGCGACCCGGCTGGGTCGGCGCCGTCCGTATCGAATCCCAGACTGCGGTCCAGCTGCTGGTAGCGGCGGATCAGGCCCTGCAGTTCGGCCAGCAGCTCGGGCTGGTTGCCACACAGCCCAGCCGGATCGGGGGGTTCACCGAGGACGTGGCCCTCGACCCAGGCGGCGAATAGTTCCTCGACGGGGCTCATGGGGCGTCCCCGCTGCGGCTGTGGGCCGCCAAGGTGAGGGCTGTCATCGCCCGGGCGTAGAGCATGCGGCTGGCGTCGGCGGAGCGGCCCATGCGCTCCCCCACCTCCGCGAAGCTGAGCTCCTCGAGGCGGCGCAGCACGATGACCTCGCGCTGGGGCTCGGACAGCTGCTCCAGGGCGGCCTCCAGGGCCCGGGCCTGCTCGCCGAGGGCCACCCGGGCGGTGGCCGTGCGCACCTGGGCCACCAGCTCGCCAGGGGCAGCGTCCTCGGGCACCTCCTTGCGGGCGTCCCGGCGCTGGCGGCCGTGGAACTCGGCCAGGTCGTTGATCTCGTTGGCGGCGATGCGGCCCAGCCAGGCCATCAGCGACTCGCGGGAGTCGCCGTCGAAGGTCTCGATGGCGCGCAGCGCCTTGATCCAGGTGTTCTGGAGCACGTCGCGGGACTCGAGGCGGCTGCGCAGGCTGGGGCCCATGCGCAGGCGGATCAGGGCCAGCAGGCGGCCGCTGCAGCGGCCGAAGAGCTCGTCCAGCGCCTGATTCGAGCCCTGGCGGGCGCGCTTCAGGTGGTCGGTGGTGATGGTCCTGTCCATGGATCCCGGCGCCAAGAATATCCGCGCGGCGTTCGGTGTGGAAGGCGGACACCGTCTTGGTGGGCAAGGAGGAACTCATCATGTGGAAACAAACGATCGGAATCCTGGCCTCGACGAGCCTGATGGTAGCGACCCTCTCCGGCTGCGTGCTGGACCGCACCACCCACACCCTGTTCATCGAGGAGGACGGGTCCATCACCTGGCGGGTGCTGCAGGACTACGTACGCTCCGACGAGGAGAACCCGGCCAAGCGCGACAAGGAAGAGGAGGACTACCTGGTGGACGTGGAGACCCGCGAGGACACCTGGACCACCAAGCTGGACGCCTTCGGTCCCACGGAGATGGATTCGTGGCTGATCCGAGACCGGCGGCCCTACACGCTATGGGTGGAGGCCCGCTTCGAGGATCCGGACGCCCTGGCCCACATGCTGCTGGACGCCCAGTGGATGGAGGGCGACGCCTCGGTGAAGCAGGACGGCGAGCGGTACACGATGGACATCCAAATGACGCTGGAGCCCAAGGACTACCAGACCTACCTGGACCTCAACACCGAGGAGTTCGCCGCCTTCGGTTCCGAGCACCGCGTCGTGCTGGCCCGGGGCCGCTTCGTCGAGGCCACCGGATTCGACCTCAGCGACGACCGCACCGTCGCGGTGGTCCGCAAGCTCGATGCCGAGGAGATGGAGGCGATGGAGGGCACCACGGTGGCGTACTCGCTGAGCTGGGATCTGTCGGCGCCCTGATCGGGACGTGGCAGCTGCAGGGTCGAGCGATCCCGTCGTAAGATCACTCCCATGAGACCCACGACATTCCACCGATCCAATCGCCCCCTCTTGATCCTGGTGGCGCTGGCCCTGATCCTCGCTGCCGGCTGCCGCCCGGGGCTGGAAGACGCCCCCCTCGACATCGACGATCCGATCCTGTTCTTCTTCCAGCACTTCGAGGACGAGGACCCGGCCACCTTGGAGCTGGCGCTGGAGACCTACACCGGTTTCCTCGAAGAGTGCGAGGAGACCGAGGACGGCGACGGCGTCAACTCCCGCCCCGAGTGCGACCTGGAGACCGGCCTGTCCACGTCCATGCTGGTCAACGACGACGTCACCGAGCTCATCGATATGGGCAAGCTCGTGGCCTACCCCGCCGACGAGCACTGGGAGCAGGCGGTTTCGCTGGTGGTGGCCCGGCGCATGCCGATGACCGTCGAGATCGTCGAAGACGTGCTGCTGCAACCCAACCAAAACGACGTCTTCCCCCAGTTCGAGGAGTACGAGCGCACCTTCCTGACCTCGCTGGACGACTACCTGGCGGGCACCGAGGAGTTCGTGCGCTGCTCCAACGAGGTGGTCAGCGATTACACCCTCACCACCGCCGAGTACACGTTGTACCTGGACATGCGCCAGCTGGACTGGGACGACGGGGATCAGCAGCGGCGAGTGGTGATCATCCGCAGCTGGTTCGAGGATCAGGCCGAGGTGGGCATCGACGGCGCCACCGTGGGCTTCACCTACAGCATCGAGATCCTCATCCCCTACACGGACGACACCGACCAGCACTGGCGCACCCAGGCGTTGTGGAGCCACGCCGACATCCCCGGCACCGGCGACGATCACGAATTCTGGGAGAACCAGCTGCGGGACGGCACCGTCGATGGGTTCGACCAACTCCAAGAGTGGGTCGACAACCACTACTAGAATTTTTGCACCGATCCCCTCGTCAGTGGCTCTGTACCGGGTCAGGCACGCAACCTTGCTTGGTAAGGAGTCAGTCATGAAGAATTTGTGGATCGGAATCATCGCCATCATGGGCCTCTTCGCCGCCACCGCCCTGATCGCCGGCTGCGCAGAGGGCGTCTGTCAGCCCGGAGACACCTGCAGCTGCGACGGGACGGGCACCTGTGACTGGGATTGCCCCGGTGGCGACTGCGACTTCGAGTTCGGCGGCACGGGCGAGTCGGACTTCACCTGTGACGGGGGCGGGTGTTCCCTGGACGCAGACGGCACCGGCACCGTGACCCTGGACTGCGCCGGCGGAGGCTGCGACGTAGACTCCAGCGGCGAGGGCACGACGATCCTGAGCTGCTCGGGTAACGACTGCACGATGACGTGCACCGGCGTGGGCACCTGTCAGCTCAACGACTGCGACTCCGGGTGTGAGCTGGACTGCCCGGACATCACCACGACCTGCAGCGAAGGCTAGCCCGCACTAGAGCACCGGCGGCAGCCGGGCGTAGTTGTAGGCCAACACCCCGTACCACACCACGATGATCGCCCCCAGCAGCACGTGCACGGTGACGGCCCAGCTCTCGTCCTCCGGCTTGGGGGAGATGTAGCCGGCGATGCCCAGCAGGCCCAGCACGCCCAGGGCCATGCCCTGATCAAACGCGGTGGAGCGGTCGGCCATCGTGACCGTGGCCGCGGCGAAGATGGTCCAGGCCACGTTGGGCACCAGCAGCATGCCGTGGAAGCGCTTGAGCTTCACCCAGCCGGTGGTCCAGGTCACCAGGCCCACGGTGGCGGCGAAGCCGATGAGGCACATCCCGATGGTCCACGGGTGCATGGTCAGCTGCCCTCGGGGGGGACGACCGTGCCGGCCTTGAAGCGCTGCTCGGCTCCGGGGGTCGCGTAGATCACCAGCACCTCCAGCGGGGAATCCTGCTCGGGGACCGTCAGGGTGTGGTGGGCCCCCTTGGGAATGCGCATGGCCATGCCCTGTGTGAGCTCGTGGGTGGTCTGGCCCACGGTGGTGACGGCCCGGCCGTGCAGCACATACACCAGCTCGTCGCCGTCGTGGGTGTGCTCGGGTGCGCCGGCGCCGGGCTGGGCGACCAGGCGGGTCATGGAAGCGGCGGTGGCCCCGGAGGAGGCTTCATCCAGCAGGATCTGGGCGCGCAGCTTACCGTCCTGCAGGGCGTAGATGGGCTGGTCGACGGTGGAGAGCACCACGGCGGCCGGCGCGTCGGCTGCGAGGACCTGGCGGGCGCCCAGGGCCACGGTGGCGCCCAGGGCCGCGGACAGGACCATCAACGGCCCGATGGTGAGGATCAGGGAGCGTTGGGTTCTTGGCATGGTGGGATTGTATACGGCGCGGCCGGCAGCGGTGTATCGGACGCCGGGCACCACCACGCCGACTTAGCGGAATGGCTCCAGGAACGCCAGCGTCCGCCGGGCATAGTCGTCGTACATCTGGTGATCGGCGACCAGAATCATCACCTGATTCCCCACCAGCTTCTGGTCGGTTCCGGCCAATCCAGACAGGGTGGGGTAGCTGGCGGGATTGGCCGCGACGGCGTCGGCGATGGTGTCGACATCGTCGGCGAGGTATCCATCGGGATTCGCGTGCAGCGCGCGTAGCTCCGAAGCGATGGCGGCCGAGGTCGGGCCGTCGATCCCGGGAATGCGCTCGAAGCGCGCGTCGTGCAGCGGCGAGGGGCCGTGGATGTGGAGCTCGGTGGGCACACCCCGGTCGAGCAGGAGCTGGTGGTTCGCCTGGGCGGATTCGTTGTCCGCCGTATGGTCGTACTCGCACAGGAACCAGGCGGTGGGGGCGGTGGTGATCTCCGCGGAGGCGGTGCGGCCGCTGGCGCAATAGGACACCACGGCGTCCAGCCCAAGGGCCGCGCCCGCGGTGAGGGCGAAGGAGCCGCCGTTGGACATCCCCACGACGAAGCGGGGTGTGTTCTCCTCGATCCATCCGCGCTCGACGAACTGCGCCAGGATCAGCTCCACGTTGGCCAGATCGACATTGTCCGGATCCAGCGATGCGTCCCAGCGGGCGTCCTCTTCGCCATCGTCCGTCTCCTCGGCGTCGGTGGCCCACACTCCAAACCCGGCGTCGATCAGGACCCGCGCCAGGTAAAACGGCTCGATCTTCTCGATGAACTCGCCGCTACCCGACGTCCCGTGGGCGAACAGCACGATCCCCACCGGCTGGGGTGGGATGTGATGGCGCACCGTCTTGGGCCGGTCCCGGCCATCCAGGGGCTCGACGGTCAGGGCCACGTCTAGCTCCCCGATCTCCGCATGCAGTTCGATGTCGCGCTGGGGCATCGTCATGGAGGTGTGCCATTCGCCGGGATCGAGCAGCAGCTCGGTGTCCCCGGACCATGCCGTCACCAGCTGCGTGGCCGGAGCGTGCGCGGCCCAGACATGGACCTCGGCACCGGCCGCGTAAGAACCGCTGCCGTACCCCTGGGTCACGGTCAAGGTGAATGGGCCGGTGTCGTCGTCGCCGGTGTCGTCGTCGCCGGCGTCGTCGTCCTCGCTATCTTCGTCGCCTTCGAGGTCGTCGTCGTCGAGGCAGGCGTGGACATGCATGAACGACGTCATCAAGACCGCCGAGAGCATGAGTCGCGAATACCGCCAGTTCATGATGGGCTCCACGTGTGGTTTTCCCAATAGACCCGCGACCAAGCTGGTACGAGAAGAATTTCGCCCAGCCCTCTCGACCAGCAGACCGATTTCCGGACGGGCGGACCGGATTCCGGACGGTTGGACGATCTCACGAGGGGTTCCAGAAAGCCCATCGATAGATTTGCTTCTAGAAAACAAGGGCTTACGGTGTTCCATACGATCTGGCACAGGCCTTGCTGTTTCAACGGTCATGGCCAGACCGCTCCGAAACTTCGAGCCCGGCACCACCCTGGAGATCACCTCCAGGACCATCCAGAGCCGCTTCCTGCTCAAGCCCTCCAAGCTCGTCACCCTGATCATCCTCGGTGTCCTGGGCCGGGCCGCTGCCATGTACGGCATCCAACTGCACGCCTTCGTCTTCCTGTCCAACCACTTCCACCTCCTCGTCACCATCCCCGACGTCGATTCGATGGCCTTGTTCATGAGTTATCTCAAGAACAACATCACCAAGGAGTGCGGCAAGATCTACGACTGGAAGGGTGCGCTGTGGGACCGGCGCTACACGCCCATCCCCATTCTCGACGACGCCGCCCTCGTCGCGCGTCTGGACTACATCCTCGAACAGGGCTGCAAGGAGGACCTGGTCTACGACCCCCGCCACTGGCCAGGAGCCACCAGCGTCAACGCCATGATCGACGGTACCACTCCCAAGGGCCTGTGGTTCGACCGCACCGCCGAGTACGACGCCGGTCGGGCCGGCAAGGAGTTCGGAACCTACGAATTCGCCGAGGAGGTCGCCGTCCCCCTCACCCCTATCCCCTGCTGGGCCGACCTCACCCACCGCGAATACCGCGCCCGGGTCCTCGACACCGTCGAGGAGGTCACCCGCGCCACCCGAGCCCGCCACCGGGCCGCGGGGACCAAGCCCCTGGGCGTCAAGAAGATCGTCGCCCAGCACCCCCACACGACGCCCGATGCTTCCAAGAAGAGCCCAGCCCCGCTGTGTCACGCCTCCACGCGAGCGCGCCGCAAGGCCTATATCCGCCAATACCGCGCTTTCCTCGACGAATACCACGAGTCCTCCCGCGCCTGGCTGGCGGGCAAGCTCAGCGTCGAGTTCCCCCTGTTTTGCTTCCGCCCCCCGCTGCTCTACACCAACCGTGGGGATCCGAGTCTCGTGCCGGCGTAGGATTGCCTGACGGCTCTCCTCTCCGAACCTCGAGCAAACCGCTCCGAGCTCGAAACGACGGGCTCAGATGGAGAGGTGCGCTCACCACCACATTGAACGACATTCATTGCCTATCGCGAGTCATCGACTGACATCTCCAATAGCCCCTCAGGACCCTTTCCTGTTGTTTTCTGCCCACGTGCGGCGTTTTGAGGCTTCCTTTTCGATTCGGGGACACGGTGGGCAGCTCGGTTTTCGAAAGGTTTTCTAAATGCTTGGCACTTCGTACCCTAAATGCTTGGCACTTCGTACCGGGCACTTCGTACCGGGTACTCTTCGTACTGGGGGCTCACTCCTCACCGCACACCCTGGCATGATCCCCCACGAACCGCTCCTGTCCCGCCGTCTCCACAGCCCGCGCGCCCCTGGCGCGGCGCACGGCGACGATGGCGTCCTCCGCGGCCAGACCCCGCTCGACGAGCGTGCAGGCGGCGACGGTACCGGCCCGGCCCAGGCCCCCCATGCAGTGCACCACCACCCGTTCGCCGTCGGCCACCGCTCCTAGGCACCAGCGGGCCAGCTCGCGGGCGTCTTCGTGGCCTGGCACCCCCTGGTCCAGAATCGGCGCCTGGCGGAAAACCATGCCGCGCTCGACGGCCTGGCTCTCCATGTCGGCGACGCCGGCCCAGCGCAGCTCCTCGTCCCCCAACAGGCACAACACCCGCGAAGCCCCCGCTTCCGCCAGGGCGTCGAGGTCGGCGGCCAGATCCCGGCCCCGATCCCTGCGCCCCGGGCAGATGGTCAGCCCTAGCCGGCCCGGGCCCTCGAGCAACTCGTCGTCCAGCCAGTCCACTCGCAGCTTGAAGTCGGCCCGCATGCCCTGCTCGGCGTCGTCGGCAAATCCGCAGGCCGCGGCCAGAGCCCATTCCTTTTGCAACGGCGAGGACTCGTCGAAGCTCAGCGTGTGCACCGCGTAGCGGAGCAACGCCAGGTCCATCTGCAAGGGGTGGCGGTCCTCCCGACAGAGGCGGGCACCGATGCCGCGCAAGGTGCGCACCGTCTGCCAGGCACGCTTCAACTCCGGGCTCTGAAGCCCCTCCACCTCGGCGGGCAGCTCGGCGGCCAGGTCCTGGACATCCCGCAGGGCCCGGGTGATGCGCAGCGCCTGGGCCAGCTCGTCGGGGGTCTCGATGTGGGTGAAGATGTACAGCAGGTCGTTCTCGAGCTTGGCCAGATCCCGCAGCACGTGCCCCGGGCCGGTGTGGAAGAAGTCGATGATCCAGACGTTCTCGCGATCGTCGATAATGATGTTGGCGCCGTTGAGGTCCCCGTGGATCGTCGAGCGGTAGTGGTAGTCGGTGCGGGGCAACCACGGCTCGCTGAGGAACTGCTCGTAGAACCGGCAGACATTGCCCGCCCGGTAGCCACCGGGGAACTCCAGCTGCTCGTCGTCCACCCGCGGGCCGACGATGGCGCTGACGTTGCGGCGGACGTGGCCCGCCCACTTGGGCTGGAACCCGTAATGGTCCAGCAGCGGCAGCCGCTCGTACCGCGACGCGGCGTAGAACGGGCCCAGGATCTGGTCAAAGACGTCGTGCAGCACCGCGTCGATGCGCGCCTGGGACGGGCCCGACTCCACCAGCGCCTTGAAGGTGGTCACCCTGCCCGAGCCCATGGCGGCGTACGAGTACTTGATGCCCGCCCGGTCGTCGAGGTCGAGGAAGCCGCGCACGGACGGGGCGTGGTTGCCCAGCACCTCCTCCACCTGCTCGAAGGCGACCCGCTCGTGGCCGATGAGCTGGTGGTCCCCCAGCTTGATCACCGACGGCGCCTGCTCGTGCCCCCGCGCGTCCCAGCTCTTGACGCCGAACACCATCGCGCCGGAGAACCCGCCGGCCAGCTGGCGCAGCTTCACCGTCGCGCTGTCCCGGTACAGGTGGCCGACGATGTCGGCGTCCGGGCCCTGCAGGGGGGGGCCCTCCACCACCTCCACGGGGGTGCCGAAGCGCCGCACCGAGGGGGTGAGCTGCACGTGAGAGCCGGGCCGCAGCCAGTCCACGAGCTCCCCCACCGAGTCGAAGGCCTGCACACCCAGGATCTGGTGCAGCTGCTCCAGGGCGTTGAAGTGCTGCTGGCGCGAGGCGCTGGCGGTGAGCGCGCTGCAAGTGGCCAACGACTCGATGCCCAGGCGGGTCGCGAGGTCGTACAGCAGGAAGCTGACCTTGGCCTCGGTCCACACCCCGATGACCGCTACCCGGATCTCCCCGTGCTCGTCCCGCAGGGCCCGCAGTCGGTCGTCCAGATCCGTGCCCTCGAAGTCATTGAGCGACAGGGAGTCGAGGACCTGCTCGTTGGGCGCCAGCCGCTTCTCATCCACCAGCCCCAGCACGAACTCCGAGCCCCGCGTGCCGACGATGCAATGGCCGCCAAAGCGCTCCAGGTGGTCCTGCTGGCGCTCGTCCGCCGGGTCGTGCCAGTCGCGGATGTGGAACACCCGCAGCTCGTCCGCCGGCTGTTCCCGGGCCCAGGCCATCACCTGGGCCACCGGCCCGACAGCGGGCTCGGGGCCCAGCAGCCGCTCCGCCTCGGCCGAGCCCACGTGCAGCAGGTTGGGAAGGGTGTCGTGACGCCGCACCGGGTCCACGAAGTCCCGCTGCAGGCACTGGGTGATCAGGATCGACAGGGCCATGGTTGCTCCCCCGGCGATCCTTTCTCAGCGGTGGGGGCAGGTCAACCGACCGGCTGACGGGAGGAGACAGCGACGAACGGCTCCGTTGGCGGTAAACTGCGGGGCTCGTGGCGGCCCGACAAACGGCCACGCGGAGGCGGCATGACTCGGCGGGATCTGATGAATCAGCTCAAACGCGGCTTCGGCCGCCGCAGCGTGATCATGCTGGCGACTGCAGGCCTGGTGTACGTCGCCGTCGCCGTCACCTGCCCGTTCCTCATCGACACCTCCGCCGAGTGGGACCCCCTGCTGGGGGCCATCTGGGTCACCATGACCGCAGCCATGCTGTGGGATCCGCAGCTGAAGCGGGACGGCAAGCTCATCGCCGTGGGGCTGATCGGGGGGCTGGTCATCGAGGGCTGGGGCACCAACACGCTGCTGTGGAAGTACTGGACCGACGAGCGCCCGCCCCTGTGGATCTTGCCCGCCTGGCCCATCGCCGCCATCGCCGTGGAGCGCTTCGCCCGCCTGCTGCGCTTCCTGATGCCCTGGATTCCGCGGCTGGGGCCGGCCTACTGGGTCGTGGTGCCGGCCTTCGTGCTGTTCTTTTGCACCCTGATGCGCCCGGCCATCACCCACCCGTGGTCTATCGGCGTGCTGGCATTGATGATCGTGGTGACCTTCGTGGGGGCCCGCCCCCGCCGGGACATCGTGATCTTCATCGCCGGGGCCACCGCCGGGATCTTCTTGGAGTACTGGGGGACGTCGCGCTACTGCTGGATGTACTGGACCGGGCAGACCCCGCCGTTGCAGGCCGTGCTGGCCCACGGGTTCGCGTCCATCTCCTTTGCCCGGGGGGTGCAGCTGCTGGAGTTCGTCGTGCGGCGACGCCAGCCAGCGGCTCAGGAGGCCTCCCAGCTCACCTCACGGTGAAGCTGACCGTGAATCCCCGCTCGACGCCCGACCCGGCGTCCCCCGGAATCTCGTAGTAGCCGGCCTGGATGGTGGCCTGCCGCCGGGCGGCCGTGGCCACCCCCACCGGGATGGACACCACCATGGCCGCTCCTCCCACCGCCAGCATGCCGTACCCCATGTACACCGTGTTGGCCTTGCGCTGCAGCTTGACGTAGTTGGGCCAGTCCTCGGGTGACGGATCGTCCGGTTGGGGGTAGTCGAGGGTGCCCGCCTCGATGTCGGCGCTCATGCGGTTGTAGTCGCCGGTCGCCACGTAGGTGACGATACCGCCGGCGGCGGCGAGGGCCGCACCGGCGGAGAGCAGGATCGGGGCCGCCGGGCTGGGCCGGGGCCGCCGGGTGTCCGTCCCTTCCGCCGGCGGCTGGGAGGACTCCAGGCGCGTCAGGGAGCCAGCGGCCCCGTCCCAGCGCCAGACGGCAACCTCGGGGGCCAGCAGCACCAGGTGGCCCGGAGCGCTGGCCGGATCTTGCTGGACCATCTCGCCCAACAGCCTCCGGGCCGCCTCGACGGTCTGTTCCACCGCCATCACGCCGGATCGCAAGGCCGTGGGATGCACCACCAGCACGTCCTCGCCGCCAGCGGAGGTGACGACGGTGACACCGCGCACGGCGGGCTCCCCCAGCGCCTTGACCTGGACCAGGTGACGCCCGGGTGGCACCTCCTCGCCCTCGTACGGCGACTCCACCCGCCGTCCATCCAGCCATACCGCGGCCCCCGTCGGGGCCACCACGCGCACCGCGGTCTTGGCCTGCTGGGAAGCCGCCACCGCCGCATGGGCGAAGATCAGCTCGGCGTCCGGAGGGAAGTTGGGATCCCAGGGGAAGGTCGGATCGACGGCCAGGGCCTCCTCGAAAGCCTGCCGGGCCGCCTCTTCCTGACCGGCGGCGGCCGCCGCGACCCCGTCGTAGAAGCTCGCCCGAGCGAGCTCCGTGGGCTCCACGGATTCGATGAGGCAGCTCTGGGAGAAGCGGATGCGGTGGATCAACGGGCGGATCTCTTCCAGGCCCCGCATGGCCTCCAGCACCGCCTCCAGCTCGGCGAGGTACGCCTCCCGGTCCATCAGCTCCCCCACGCAGCGGTTGGCGCTGGTGGCGCCGAAGACCGACAGCTGGCTGGCGTCGAACAGCTCGGCGAGGTGGACCGGCGGCCCGTCGGTGAGGACCGGGGGGGAGAGCAGTGCCAGCAACGCCGCCACGTCGCCAGCGGCGTCGGGGGTGGGCTCGACACCGGCGTACAGGGCCACCTCGCCGGCCCAGCACACCCGTGGCCCACCGCTCCAGACGGTCAATGCGAGGGCGAGGATGGCGATGCAACCCGCGGTTCTACGCACGCTCGGATCCCTCTTGAGGCGGTTCGTGCACATGGATCCGCCGGGACTCCAGCCGCAGCCGGGTGCGGCCCTGGGACTTCTCGATGAACCAGCCGTCGATGCCGTGGGCCAGGAACATCTGGCGCGTATCGTGGATCAGCTTGTGCAGGGACGAGGGGTCCATGTCCCGGGTGCCGATGCGACCCCACAGCTGCATGCGCAGATCCAGGTCGTCCAGCCAGCCACCCCCCGTGCGGGCCAGCAGGTACAGCAGCATGAAGCGCTGCCCGGTGGTGACGGACCATTGCTCCCCACCATGGATGACCTTCAGGGTGCCCTCGGCCGGCCCCTCCAGGGTCAGGTGCAGATCCAGGTCGTAGTACTTGGGCCGGTGGCCAGCGGTCTCGGTGCGGCCCAGCTCCTGGAGCTCGGTCACCGGCGTCAGCTTGAGGCCGGTGGGGCCCAGCATCACCTCGGTGATGGCCTCGATTCGGACCGGCTCCCAGGCGTCCTCGCCGCCGGCGATGGCGATGCCCGGCACCCCACTCACCGGCTCGGCCCACAGGCTCCCGGATTCGGCGTAGAGGATCAGGCGGATGGCCGGCTGCTCCTCGTCCCGCCACTCCGGCACGACCAGGTCACAGGCGCCGCGGGTGCCGATGAGGAACCGATCGGTGGTCACCGGCATGCGCAGGGAACTCGCCGCGATATCCACATAGGCCAGCACGCTCGGAGGTTCGGCGGGGGTGGACAACACCTCGACGCGCCATCCGGACACGGACCCGAAGCGGATCTCATCGCCCTCCTTGAGGGAGCGGGTCGAGCGGATGCGCCGGCCGTTGACGGTCGTGCCGTTGCGCGATCCCAGATCCTTGATGACCCACCGGCTGCCGTCCCATTCCACCACGGCGTGGCGGCTGCTGATGCGGGGGTGGCCCAGCACCGCGTCGTTGAGGGGGTGGCGGCCGATGGTGAGGGAGCTGGTAAACACCAGCTTTTCCTGGCCCTCCATCGCCGCGAGCACGGAGAGCACGGATCGATCGCCGCCTTTTTGGGTCTGCTCCATCGGGCTACCTTCGCCACTATTGAATGTTCAGCGATTCGAACAGGGCGCCATCGTACCGAAATCCCAACATCCCAGGTTGAGGTCCGCGCCATCCACGGTGAACTCGAAGGTCTTTTCCGCGTTGTCTCGGGTGGGGCAGACCAACCGGATGCGGTGGATCCCCCCCTCGAGGGGATGCTTCTTGAGCAGGTTGCCGGACCGCAGTTCGACCCCGTCCACGTGGATCACCGACCACGGCTGAGTGTAGAGCGAGACCGTGCCAGGGGCCAGGGGCGGGCCCTCCTCGACGGGGGGATCACCGGGAGGCTCTTCCTCCGGGGACGGCGCTTCCGCCGCCGCCGTTTCCTCCTCGACCGGCGCTGGCTCCCCGGCGGGCGCTGCCTCCTCGACCGGCGCTGCCTCCTCGGCTGGTGGCGGGATGGGTGGAGGCTCCACGACCGCCTCCACCGTGGATTCAGGGGCGGTCTCCCGGCGAACCTCGGCCGGGGGCATCGGGGTGGGCTGGGATGCCGGCGTCGCGGGCTCCCCGGTCTCCTTGGCCTCCGGCCCCGCGTCAGCAGCGGTGGAGGACGGCTCTGCTCCGGTGGCGGGCGTCTCCACCACCCCGTCCCACTCGCTGCCAGGCGGCGCGAGCCACCCTTGCCAGGCAGCCACCAGCGCCACGGAGGAGGCGAGCAGCGCCACCAGCGCGATGGCCAGCACCACGGCGCTGGCCCGGCTCACCCGGGGGGGCGCCGGGCTACCGGTCGAGGCGTCGCCGTCGGCCCGGGGCTCGCGGGGCATCTCGAAAACCGACGAGAAGCGGTCCCACTCCGCCGCCGCCAAGCTGAGGGTCTCCGGCTCTCCGAGCGGTGTCGCCTCGTCCGCCGGGCTCGGGCCTCCCCCCACCCAGCGCCCCGACCGCGTACGGGAGGAGCCGGCGCTGATCATCTGGCTCTGGGTGCGGTCCACCACCGGCATCAGCCGGCCGATGATCTCCGCCATCTCCGCCTCGGCTGGGTGCTGGTGGCCCAGCTCGCGCAGGTCCTGAGCCAGGGCCAGGCAGTCGGGATACCGGTCCTTCAGATCCCGCTGCAGGGCCCGCTCGAGGATGGGCCGGCACCCCGGGAAGCTGGCCTCGGCCCGGTCCAAGTGGTCCGTCAGATCCAGCTCGCAGATCTTGGCCACCAGCTCGGGCATGGTGTCCGCCTGGAACAGCACCTCGCCGGTGATCACCTCGTACAGCACCAGCCCCAGCGAGAAGACATCGGAAGCCGGGGTCAGCGCCTCCATCCCATCGAGCTGTTCGGGCGACATGTAGCGTGGCGTGCCCTTGACCAGCCCCGGTGCGGTCGCACCGAACAGGTTGGAGGCGGCCTTGGCGATGCCAAAATCCAGGATCTTGGCCGTGCCCTGGCGGTCCACGATGATGTTCGACGGCTTGAGATCCCGGTGCACCAGGTGCAGCGGCTGCCCGTCCCGGTCCTCCAAGGTGTGGGCGTAGTGCAGCCCACGGCAGACCTGAAGCGCCAGGTCGATGATGGCGAAGCGCGGCAGCAGCACGTCTCGCATCCCGCACAGCTTGATGATGTCCGACAGCGTCGCCCCGTCCACGAACTCCATCGCCAGGTAGTAGCGGGAGCCCTCCTGGCCGAACTCCAGGATGTCCACGATGTTGGCGTGGTGCAGCAGCCCGCCGATGCGAGCCTCGTTGATCATCGACTGCACGAAGGCCGGTTCGCCATCTACCAGATGCGGCCGCAGCATCTTCAGCGCCACCGCTTTGGAGAACCCCATCGGCCCGGCCAGCTCGGCCTCGTAGACGCTGCCGAAGGCCCCCTCACCGATGCGCCGTTTGACCCGGTACTTGCCGAAGGGGGGTAGACGGTTAGCGCCTCCTGCCACAAGATGTAGGGGTGAGCCAT
>CAZDDH010000034.1:0-41311 GCA_964504165.1 uncultured Rickettsiales bacterium
AGAGGCGCCGCACCTTATATAAACCGCTCACTGGTTATGCAACCAGGGGGTCAACTCGTCCGCTTCAACACCAGCTGGAACGCGGCGCCGTCCGTCGTGGACCGGTCCAGCAGCAGGTCACCTTTCATGTCGCGGGCCAGCCGGCGGCACAGGGAGAGCCCGAGCCCCACACCCGGGGCGGTGCCGGCGGCGTCCTTGGCCGACTTGGTGAACGGTTCGAACAACAGGTTCCGGTCCGGGGGATCGATACCCGGGCCGTGATCCCGTACCTGGATGGCCACCCGCCTACCGCGGGCGTGGATGGCCAGATGGATGGTGGGGTCGTCCGCATCCGCCGCGTACTTGCACGAGTTATCCACCAGGTTCAGCAGGATCTGCTCCACGGCGGCCACGTCGGCCCGTACCGCGAGGTCCGGTTCCTCACCGGTCTCCACGACGAGCACCCGACCGGCCTGGGCCGCGCGATCCTCCAGGCGGGCCTGGACCCGGCCCAGCAGCTCCGCCACCGGCACGGCCGCCAGCTGCCGCGGCGAGGTCCCCTTCTCCAGCCGGGCGTAGGCCAATACGTTGTCCACCAGGTGCCCCAGCCGGTCGGCCTCCCGTTGCAGGGTCTCCAGGTATTGGGCCCGCTTCTCCCCGGTGACCATGCCCGCCGCAAGCATCTCGGTGTACATGCGGAAGGTGGTCAGCGGCGTGCGCATCTCGTGGGTCACCGCCGAGACGAAGGCCGCCCGGCGCTCGCTCAGCGACAGGGTCCCGGCCAGCAGGATCAGCACGGCCGTGACGGCGACGATGATACCCAGCCAGGCCACCCCCAAGGACGTGCGGATGGGGGAGCTGATGGGGGTCACGACGGGGGGCAGCTCGCCGGGGATCAACCGGATCGGGAGCGCCGCGAGCATGCGGCCGTGTTCGTCGATGGTGCCCGTGGAGACCGGCTCCAAGGAGGCCCCTGGCAACAGGTCGCGGATGTCGTCGAGCAGGCCTCGTTCCATGGCCGGCCAGTCGATCCAGCACCCCTGGATGCGCTCCGTGCCGCTCACCGAGACCCGCCGCAGCAGCAGCAGCTGGTCCCCCATCCACAGCGGCACCACATACCCGGTGACCAGCTCGGTAGGCGGCATGTAGTAGTTCACCGCGGTCTGCTGCAAGACGATGGTGTCGTTGGCGATGGAGCTGCGCTCCATGAACTCCTGGGCGTTGAGCAGCACCTGCGCGTCCTCGTTGAACTCCTCCTGGGGTTCGGGCTCGACCTGCTGGTTGAAGATGGGGACAGCCGCCTGTTGGTCGCCACCACGGGAGTACCGTTGCTGGGCCACCTGGGCGGGGGCCGAGGCCTCGTTGTCCAGGTTGCGTGACACCACGTCCTGGGCGTGCTTCCTCTGCTCCATGTTGGCCGGGTTGAACTGGTTGTTGTCTGCCAGCTGGGCCATCTGCTCGGCCCGGTCCGCCTGTTGGCGGTCGGCCAGCTTGTTGAACTCGGCCACGGCCTGCGGTGCGGATTCTTCGGGCTGAGGCTGGGGCGGATCCGGCTGGGGCGGATCCGGCGCCGGCGGCGGGTCCATTTTTTTCTTGGTCGCACGGACCGGCTCGTAGCGGGTGACGGTGGTTCGATCCTCCGGCACGCTGAGGGCCAGCAACGTGTCCTGCTGAGAGGCCGCCAGGGCCACCGCGACGGAATCCAGATCCAGGAACCCGCGGATGGTGCCGAGGCGGCCGGACCAGCTGCCGAGCTCCTCGGCCGTGGCGAACTGCTGCGCCCGCTGGTGCCCCTCCCCGTCGCCGGGCACCTGGGGCGAGGTGACCCCCTGCTCGGCGTCGATCTCGAAGTGCAGCAGCACATACGGGCAGCGCTCGGTGAGCAGGGGCGACGGCACGGTGGCGTCCCCCTCCTGGGCCTCCGGCGACATCAACGAGCGGGCGTGGGCGGCGGGGTAGAACGCCTGGTAGATGAACGGCGGGCGGGCGCTCTCCCGGGCGATGATGGGGGCCAGCGCAGAGTCCATGCGCCACAGCGACAGGCGCACGCTCTCCTCCAGCGCCGCGTTGTACAGCGCGTCCTCCTCGGCCCGGTCCAGGGTGAGCACCGTGTGGCTCATCCAGGCCATCGTGGCGAAGACCACCGCCAGGCACAGCCCGACGACGCCCAGTGTCTTCCAGGGGCGGCTCATCCGTCCGCGCCTCCGATCATGTAGCCCTTGCCGCGCACCGTGAGGATCACCGCCGGGTCGGCGGGATCGTCCCGCAGCTTCTCGCGCAGGCGGGCCACGTGCATGTCGATGGTGCGGGTGCCGGGCACGGCCTGGGGGTTGAGCCGCCACACCCGGGAGATGATCTCGTCCCGGGAGATGGCCCGGCCCGGATGGGCCGCCAGATAGCGCAGCAGCTGGATCTCCCGCTCGGACAGCTCGTGGCGCTCGCCGTCGTCGTGGCGGACCTCGCAGCGCATCAGATCCACTACCCCCGTGTTCAGCGGGATGGTCTCCACATCGCTGGGCCGCTCGGCGGAGCGCCGCAGGACCGCGTCCACGCGCGCCAGCAACTCCCGCACGGAGAACGGCTTGACCACATAGTCGTCCGCGCCGCCCCGCAGCCCGCGCACCCGGTCGTTCTCGGCGCCCCGGGCGGTGGTGATGATCACGGGCGTGGTGGGCCGGGTGGCCCGCACCTCGTCGAGGATCTGGAACCCGTCCCCGCCGGGCAGGACCAGATCCAGCAGCAGCAGGTCGTAGCCCCCTTTGAGGGCCAGCTCCAGGCCTTTGCGGCCATCGGCGGCCTCCAGGGTCTCGTACCCCTCGAACCCCAGCGCGTCCACCATGCCCTGGCGGATCGCCCCGTCGTCTTCCACTACCAGTACACGTCGTTTGGCCATACTCCCCGCCTGTTCACCGCTCGATCAGGATCGATTCGCCATCCACCAGCAGGACGATCTCGCCCTGCAAGGATACGCTGCCCTGGCGGCCCGTACGTACGAGTTTTTCCACCAGCGCCAGGTGTTCGCGGGTGCCGAACTTGATCACCCGATCCGGCGTGTCCGATCCCACGTCCTGTGCAAGCCGGCTGTCCACCCAGCGATCGCCGCGCCGGAAGAACGCCCGGTCGTTGACCTGCTGGACCGAGGTGATGGCCACCCGGTTCATGTTGTGGTCGATGAACTCGTTGTCGTAGTTCATCGCGGTCTGGTTCATCTGGGCCATGTTGTTGAAGCTCTGATTGACCGCGCCCATACCCGAGCGGGTGCCGATGGCCCGGCTGTTGAAGTTGTCGCGGGCCCGGGCCATCACGTCGCTGCGGTCGCCCAGATCCGTGCCCTCTTCGGCCAGGAAGGCGGTGTACTCGGTGAGGATGCCGAACTCTGTGCTCAGCCGGACGATCTCGTTCACCAGCTCGTCGATGTGGGGATCGCTCCCCCCCCGTGGGATCGCAGCGGGAATGGCCGCCGAGGCCAGGCGGGTGGGTTCGGCCCCCCGCTGGCGGATCTCCTCCCCCAGCACGGCGATGCGCCGGCTGGCCCACAGGCGGGAGACGAAGGCGTTGCGCGTGGTGGCCTCGTCCAGCCCGAACTCGAAACGGAACTGGCGGGGCTGGCCCAGGTAGGAACCGGACAGGGTGCAATGCAGCGGGCGGCTGCCCACATAGCGGCCCAGCAGCACGAGCTGGTCCCCCTCGAACAGGTCGGGGAGGGCGCCGGGGACCGTGTCCAGCAGGCGCCCGTGGTCCGGCCGGCCGGCGGCGTCGGTGACGGCCAGCTCCACGTCCGCCAGCACCGGCCCGGCCAGCTTGCGGAACACGGACGAGACCTTGACCTCCACGTTCTCGCCGGGCAGCACGTAGGTGGCCGTACCCCTCGACTGGAGGGCGATCTGGTCCAGCAACGGCGCGTTGACGTCGTAGCCCACCCCAAAGGAGAAGACCCTGCGCTGGTGGGAGTTGCCCGCCTCGACGGCGCTGCGGATGTGGGCCTCGGAGGTGACGCCCACCGTGGGCAGGCCGTCGGTGAGGAACAGCACCATGGGCAGGCTGCCTTCGGTGGGTTCGGGCTGGAGCGCCTCCAGCATGGCGTCGTGGATATTGGTGCCACCGCTGGCGCGGATGGCGGCGATGTAGTCGCGGGCCTGGGCCGCCGTGGTGGCGTCCTTGGCCACCGGCGCCGCCGCAAAGGAGGACACGGAGTCGTTGTAGACGATGATGTTGAACGTCTCGCCCGCTTCCAGGCCGGCGAGCACCTGCAGGGCGGCATTTTGGGCCTGGTCGATCTTCTCGCCGGCCATGGATCCGGAGCGGTCAAGCACCAGCGTCACCTCGCGCTTCACCGGGGCGGTGTCCTGGGTGGCGGCGGTCGGCAGGCTCGCCAGCATCAGGAAGTACCCGCCTCCGGACGCCGGATCCGGGTAGGCGAACAGGGACGCGCTGACCCCGTCGTCCTCCAGAAGATAGGACATGCGGAAGGGGCCGGGCTGGCTGGCGGCCTGATCGGCGAGCCGGACGGAGACCCGATGGGGCACGGGCTGGATGGTCTCGATTTCGTGGCTCGGCGAGAACACGGTGGAGATGGGGGTGCGGGCCTGGGCGCGCAGGGCGATGGACCACGGCACGCGGTAGGACAGGGATTCGCTGCGGGGCAGCACGTAATCGACGCGGCCGCCGCTGGCGGTGAGCAGGTGTTCGTAGGTCAGGCGCACCTTCTGGGTGCCGCCGGCCGGCACGGGGAACACGCTGGAGCGCACCAGGTTGTAGCCGGCGAACTCCAGCAGGGCCGGGTCACGTACGGTGGCCACGATGGACTCGTAGGTGCTCTTGGCCTCCGCAGCGGGCAGCAGACGGGCCGACGGCTCGGCGCCCTCCCCCTCGAAGTCGATGCTGCGCACCACCGCGCCGGCGGGGACCGGCAGCAAGATCTCCGCCTCCTGCATGGCGCCGCCGGGGTTGCGCAGACTGATGTCCATGGTGGTCAGGGCCGCCTGCTCCAGGATCACCACACCCACGTCCACCGCCGTGATCTCCACGGCCGGGCCGCTGGAGAACCGGAACGCGGCGGACTGGGGCACGATGATGTTGTCGGCGAACGCGGGCAGGTGGTGCCCGGCGAGGTGCCCGCCGGCGTTCTGGGCGCTGGCCGTAGGGAGCCACAGCGTGGCCAGGGTGATCAGGGTGGCCAGGGTACGGATCGTGGTCATCATCGTTCTCCCTCGGTACACGAACTCAGTGCCTGCTTTCAGCGTAGGTGGGGATCGGTGCGGTGCGTGTAACGAGTTTGTATCCCTGATCCCGCCGAGCCCTCACAATAGGGGGGAGGGAGGTGGTCATGAAACTGGGCGTCAAAGCAGACAATCCACTGGAATCCATCGCCATGATGTCGGGGGTGGTGCCGACACCGCTGGTCATCGGCGCCTGGGGCATGGGCTTCTCCCGCGCCCTCATCGCCGCCATCCGCCTGGAGATCTTCGAGGCGATGGAAGACGGCGGGGAGAAGACCGCCGAGGAGGTGGCGGCGGCCACCGGCTGCGATGCGTTGGGCACGGAGACGCTGCTCAACGCCCTCAACGGCTTTGGCTACGTCACGCGGCGGGACGGGCGCTTCAGCAACGCCGGGCAGACCCGCAAGTGGCTGCTACGCTCGTCCAAGAACTCGATGGTGGACACGCTGCTGTTCTATCAGGACATCTGGGACCAGCTAGGCGGGCTGGACGAGGCGGTTCGCACCGGCGAGATGCGGCGCTTCCATGACGCTCAGATGCCCGACGGGTTCTGGGAGCGTTACATGCGGGGCCTGGCCACGATGGCCAAGATGGCGGGCAAGGAGGTGGTGCGCAAGGTCAAGCTGGCCGAGCCGCCGCGGCGGCTGCTGGACGTGGGGGGCGGCCACGGCATGTTCAGCGTGGCCATGTGCCGCAAGCACGAAGGCCTGGCCGCCACCGTGCTGGACCTGCCCGAGGCCGCCGAGATCGGCCGCAAGCTGGTGGACGAAGAGGATTTCAGCGGCCGGGTGACCTATCAGGAGGGGGATCTGCGGGAGTCGGACTGGGGCGACGGCTACGACCTGGTGTTCATCTTCAACGTGCTGCACAACTCCACGGACGAGGAGGGGCAGGCCGCCGTGAAGCGGGGCTTCGAGGCGCTGCGCCCCGGCGGCACGCTGGCCGTGCTGGACTCGGAGCACCGGGAATTCAGCGGCAATCTGAGCTTCATCAGCGGCTACAACGAGCTGTTCTTCTTCCTCGTCAGCGGCACCCGTGCCTGGCCGGAGGCCACGATGCGGGGGTGGTTCGAAGAGGCGGGGTTCGAGGGGCTGAAATCCAAACGGCTGATGATGCTGCCCGAGGTGCTGATCACCGGGCGTCGCCCGGCGGGATGATGTAGAAGTTCCTGATGCGTACGTGGTTCTCGGTCCTGTTTGCCATCGTCCTGGCCCCGGCGCTCGCCTCGGGTGAGCACGCCAACCGCCCCTCCGGCGACCCCATCGACCTGGGCCGCCAGATGGTCGTCCACCCCCTCGCCCCCGGGAGCTGGGTGGTCACCACCGAGCCGTGGGCCGCCAACTCCCTGCTCGTCGAGACCGCCGAGGGCACGCTGGTGTTGGTGGACACCCCCACGACCCCCGGCGATACCGAGCGCCTGCTGGGCTGGATCGACGAGACGTTCGGTCCGCGCCCGATGGTGGCCTTCAACGGCCACTACCACATCGACTGCCTGGGCGGGAACCAGGCCCTGGCGGCCCGCGGGATCCCCATCTGGGGCAGCGAACAGACCGTTGATCTGCTCTCCAGCAAGGGTGAAGGCATGATGGACCAGCTCCTCGAGCACTTCGCCGATGATCCGGTACTGACTCGACAACTCCAGTCGGTGGTGCTCACCCCTCCGGACCACGTCCTCGCCCCACGGAGGCAACAGTCCATGCTCATCGGCGGCGAGACCGTGGAAATCCTCCACCCCGGCGCCGCCCACAGCCCCGACAACATCCTGGTCTTCTTCCCCGACCGGGGCGTGCTGTTTGGCGGCTGCATGATCAAGGACGGCGACTCCACCGGCAACGTGGCCGAGGCGGACCTGCGCTCCTGGCGCGACGCCGTCGAGGTCGCCGCCGAGCTGGACCCCCGGTGGGTCGTCCCCGGCCACGGGACCGAGTTCGGCCCCGGGCTCATCGCCAACACGCGGGAGCTGGTACGCAGGGCCGATAAGGAGGCTAGCTCGGCAGCGATCCGGTCCCTCACCGAGGCCTACGGGCAGGCCTTCGCTTCCACGGACTCGGCGGCCGTCGCGGGCCTGTTCTGGGACGACGCCGATCTGGTCACCCTGTCGGGTGGACGACTTCAGGGGCGAGCCGCGATCGCGGATTTCTACGCCAAGGCCTTCCAATCGGCATACGCCGACGCCCGGATGGAGCTGGACGTGGCCCAGATCCGCTTCGAGGGCATCGACAACGCCATCGCGGACAGCTTCTGGCACGTCGAGGGCGAGGACCTGCCCGCCAACTACCCGGTGGACGGGTTATCCACGATGGTCCTGACACGCCGCGACGGGCAATGGCTCATCTGGGCCGCCCGCACCGCCGCGACCTTGCAGGGCCATACCAAGGGAGTCGGCTGGCCCGAGCGCCCCGAATAGCCGTCAGGACCCCTCCGCCCGCCACACCGATCCGTCGTCCATGCCGAGCCACAGGCTCTCCCGCCACAGGGCGACGGTGTTGGGCCAGATGTCCAGGGTCTGGGACAGGACGATCTGGGCGTCCTCGCCGTCGGTGGTGAGCAGCACGTGGAGCTCCCAGGGGCCCTCGCCGGTGGGGTACTCGTCCCCCTCGACCACGGCCAATAGCACGCGGCCGTCCCCCAGCGGCCAGCTGTCCACCGGGGTGTAGTCGGCCAGGGCCTCCACCTCGTCCACGTCATCGGCGGTGGCGTGGAAATAGGCCCAGCCGCCCATGAAGCCCAGATCGACGCCCATCAGCAGGCCCGCGTCGCCATCCAACGGGATGGTGTCCGTCACCCACACCTGGTCCAGCTCCTCCACCTCGTCGAGGTCGCCGCCGGCGTAGCGCCGGTTGTGGAAGGCGGTGATGGACTGGGTATTGGAGATGTAGCCGAATACGTACAGCTCGTCGTCCAGGGCCAGTAGCGACGTGAAGCGCTGGTCCCCCGGCGGCGATGGATGGGGCAGCTGCTGGTCGATAACGAAGTTCTCGCCGCCGTCGTCCGAGCGGTACAAAAAGGCGTTGACCTCCGAGTTCTCGTAGTCCTCGATGGTGCCGCCGCTGCCGCAGGCCCACAGGGTCTCCCCCTGGGCGACGGCGTCGTGCACGTGCCAGGCGAACTCCACCGTGCGGCTCTTGTACCAGTCCCCTCCGGGGCGCTTGGTATAGACGTTGCCCAGCAGGTCGTCCTCGGTGGCGTCCACGCCGGGGATGATCAGCATGCCGTCCCCCAGCCGGTAGCGGTCCACCTGTTCCTCATCCACCACGAACTCCGACATCACCGCGTCCGGCTCCAGGGTGTCCCAGTAGCGCAGCTCGATGGGGGTGACGCGCCCCAGGTTGAGGTTGGCGTCGCCGTAGCCGATGTAGAGCCGGTCGTCGAAGGCGGCGAGGTCGAAGATGCCGTGCAGGAAGTCGCTGTGGCCCAGCTCTTCCTCGTTGATCTCGATGTAGTCGGTGGTGGGCCGGGCCCACTCCTCGAAGGCGGCGAAGGTCAGCTCGTCGATGTCCCGGTACGGGTCCTCATCGGCGGAGTCATCGTCGTCATCCTCCACGGGATCCGTGGGGCACCCCCAGAGGGCGGCACACAGCAGCAAAGACAGGAGTACGCGAGACCACGGGGTTGACGGACGATTCACGGGGACCTCCCGGGGCGAGGGTAGCAGGGCTCACGGTGGGAACAAAGGGGAGATCGGGGCCTGAGGAGGGCTGGATCAGGGCTGGGGCACGCGGGGCAGCCGCACGGGGCTGGCCATGCGGGCCCGGGCCAGGGTGGCGTCGATCTGTTCGCGGCTGGTGGCGATCTCGGCGCGGGCCTTGCCCGACTCGTCCCGGGTGGCCACGTAGCTGCGGTTGCGCATGTACCGGGAGGGCTCCCCCGGCCCGTCGCCGACGAAGGTGACGTCGTAGTAGTCGCCGTCGATGCCCAGGTAGAAGATCTCCGAGCTGACGGGGATCAGCTCGGGATCCACGGTGTAACCGTACTGCTCCAACAGAGGCATCTCCACCATCAACGAGTCCCCCTCGCGGGTGATGATCACCTCGCCGACGTTGTACACGTCCAGGTACTCGCCCTCGTGGTCGGTGAAGCGCTCGGGGTCGATGATGATCTCCGGGGGATCCACCGCGTCGGGCACCCCGGCCAGGGTCTCGATGGCCACGTCCAGCGCGCCGTAGAAGTTGGTGCCGTACCCGCTGCTGAGGATGGAGATGGCGAAGTCCTGCTCGGGCAGGGCGGTGAGGATCGACGTGAACGACAGGGTGTTGCCACCGTGGTTGTACACGGGCACGTCGTAGTAGTCGTTGTTGCCGGTGAGGTAGCCCCGCTCGACGAAGACGCCGTAGCCGTAGTGCATCTCGTCCTCGAAATACAACGTGTTGACCTGCTCGCTGACCATCTCCTGGCGCAGCGTATCGTCCAGGACGGCCGGATCCCCGTCCATGAGGAACTGGGCGAACAGCACCATCTGGCTGGGGGTGGACCACACCATGCCCGCCGGCCGGGCCCAGGCCGGGTCCTCCACGGCCTCCATCTCGACGGTGCCGGTGGAGTAGCTGTTGCCGTTGACGTAGTAGCCGTAACTGACGGCGTAGTCCCCGTCCTCTTCCACCGAGGACTTGCGGGCATAGGTACGATCCATGCCCAGCGGCAGCAGCACGTCCTGCTCGACGATGTCGGGCCACATGCGGTCGTCCAGCTCCTCGGTGATCAGGCCGGCCAGGCTGAAGTTGGGGTTGGAGTAGTTCCAGAACTCGCCCGGGGGGTTCATCAGGTACAGGTTGTTGGCGTAGAAGCCGTAGGTGTGCTCGGCCAGATCCCCGTCGTTGGAGGATCCATCCCACGGGATGTAGTCGCAAAAGCCCCCCTGATGGGAGAGCAGGTGGTGCACCTGAATGTCCTCCGTCCAGGTGGGATCCAGATAAAACTCCAGCTCGGGCAGCAGCACATCCACCGTATCGTCCACCGCCAGCTCGCCGGCCTCGACCTTTTGCAGCAGGGCCGCCACCGCCATCATCTTGGTGGTGGAACCGATCTGGAACAGGGTCGACGTGTGCACGGGCAGCTGCTCGTCCGGGTGGGCGCTGCCGAAGCCGCGGGCGAAGGTGACCTCGCCGCCCTCCATCACCGCCACCGACACGCCGGGGGCGTCCGAGGCGTCCAGATCGACCAGCAGCGCTTCTACCAGGGCATCGAAGCGGGGTTCCCAGAGGTCGTCGTCGTCGTCGTCCGCCGTGTCGTCGTCGTCCGCCGCGTCGTCGTCGTCGTCGTCCACGACGTCGTCATCGGCGTCCGACGGGCAACCCGCCCAGACGAATGCCGCCATCATCATCAGCCCGAGCAGCGCCAGGCGCAGCTCGCCGTTGGGTTTGGAGTTCATGCTTCTTGCCTCCCGTTGATGCCCACGAATGGTTCGCACACTAGCAGCCGCTCCGGCGACCGCGCGGACACGTTTGTCAACTTGCGGTCCAGACGCGGGACGATGTTGTCTTCGGGTACAGCTACGCCCGTCACGGTGATTTATTCCGTACGCTGCCGGAATCGGTAGAGGGCCGCCGGCCGGTGCCCCACGTCCTGCTGGCGCTCCCCCGTCGCCTCCAGCAGCCCGGTGGCCAGCAGGCGCCGCCGGAAGGAGTCCTTGTTCAGCCGTTTGCCCAGCACGGTCTGGTGCACGTCCTGGAGCTGCAGCAGCGTGAAGGTGGGGGGCAGCAGCTGGAACCCGATGGGGGTGTAGTCCAGCTTGCCGCGGATGCGCAGCACGGCCATGCCCAGGATATCGGCGTGGTCGAAGGCCAGCTGCAGGGCCTGGCCGTCGCCGCCCACCAGATCGACGGGGCCGCCGGCCTCGCCGGGCCAGGGCACGACGATGCGCGCCGGCTCGGGGGCGATGGCCACGAAGCGCTGGGCATCGACCAGGGCGTAGTAGGCGGAGGTGATGACCCGGGTGCGGGGGTCCCGATCGACGGCACCGAAGGTGTACAGCTGCTCCAAGAAGACGTCGTGGATGCCCGCCTTGCCGGCCAGCACGCGCGCGGCGGCCTCGTCGAGGGACTCGTCCATGCGGATGAACCCACCGGGTAAGGCCCAGCGGCCGCGGTGGGGGTGCTCCGTGCGCTTGACCAGCGCCGCGTGCAGGTGGCCCCCGTAGGCGGACAGGATGGCCACGTCGACGGCCACGGAGGGCCGATCGAAGACCGTGGGATCGTAATCGTCGAGGAAGGCCTGCTCGTCGGCCGGGGCTCCGTTTCGTGGGGTATCGTTCATGGGCGGCAGTATATATGCACTTGGCATCTAAGTCCTCCCTTACGGAGACTGACGTGATACAAGCGCTGCCATGACCGACCGGCCCCATCTGCTGGGTATGCTGCCCCAGGACCTCGCCGAGTACCTGCGGGGCCGGGGCGTGGCGATCCGCGACGCCGAGTCCCGGCGCATCCAGGGCCACGTCGTCACCCGTGGGCTGGAGGGGTTCCCGACGGGCGTCCCTGTACCGCGCAAGGTAGAGCAAGCGGTGGACGCCCTCATCGACCGCGAGCCGCTGGAGGTTCTGGAGCGGGCCCACGACCCGGTGGATGGGTTCGAGAAGTACCTGTTCCGCTCCCCCGACGGCGCCCTGTCCGAGGCGGTGCGCATCCCGTTGCACAAGGAGGATCGCTACAGCATCTGCCTGTCCTCCCAGGTGGGGTGCGGCATGGGCTGCCAGTTCTGCGCCACCGGGCGGCTGGGGTTCACCCGCAACCTGCGGGCCTGGGAGATCGTCTCGGCGTTCCAGATCGTACGCCAGGAGACCCCCGGCCGCGTCACCGGCGCCGTGTTCCAGGGCCAGGGGGAGCCGCTGCTCAACGAAGCCGAGGTCCTGCAAGCCGCCCGGGTGCTGTGCGACCCCTGTGGGTGCAGCATCCGCGCCACCTCCATCAGCATCTCCACGGTGGGTATCGTGCCGGCCATCCGCCGCTACACCGAAGCCCGCCTCCCCTACCGGCTCATCGTCTCGCTCACCTCCACCGACGACGAGCGCCGGGCCCAGCTGATGCCCGGGGCCGGCCACTGGACCGTGGCCGAGCTGGCCGACGCCCTGCGGGAGCGAAAGGGCCGCTCCCGGGGCCGCATCACCGTCGCGTGGGTGATGCTGGGTGGGGTCAACCACGACGCCAGCGAGGTGGAAGGCCTACGGCGGCTGATGGGCGATCTGCCCCTGCGCATCAACCTCATCGACGTCAACGACATCCGCCCGGACGGTTTCCGCCAGGCCACCGCCGACGAACTCCAGGCCTTCCGCGACGAGCTCCAGGTGCTGGGGGTGCCGGTGGTGCGCCGCTATTCGGGGGGGACCGCCACCCACGCCGCCTGCGGCATGCTCGCCTCCAAACGCACCACCTGACGCCTGGAACAGTCCCCACCCCTCGCGGGTCGAACGTGGGCGAGGTGCCCCGTGGAGATTGGCCGGAAGCGTTGCCTGCTCGTCCTGTCCGCTCTGATGATCGTGACCGCCTGTTGTGGCGCGGGTGAGGGCGAAGAGCCACCTGCCACGACCGCCGAGGACTCCCCCACCGTCACCCTGGAGGACGAGGGCCTGGCGGACCAGGTTCTGGACGACGCGCTGGCCGCCCACGCATGTGCGGTCAAGAAGGGCGATGTCCGCCAAAAGGACGCCACCACACTGACCATCATCGACTACTCCCTCCCCTCCACCGAGCGCCGCCTGTGGGTGCTGGATCTGGATGACGGCTCCGTGCAATTCAACGAGCTGGTGGCCCACGGCAAGAACACCGGCGCCAACCGGGCCAAGCACTTCTCCAACGAGGAGGGCAGCCTGAAGTCCTCGCTGGGGGTCTACCGCACGGCCCGCACCTACAAGGGCAAGCACGGCTACTCGCTGCGCCTCGACGGGCTGGAGAACGGCATCAACGACAACGCCCGGGACCGGGCCATCGTGATGCACGGCGCGTCCTACGTCAGCGAGGCGTTCATCGCCCAGCACGGCCGCATCGGGCGCAGCTGGGGCTGCCCGGCGCTGGACGAGGCGGTGGCCGCGGAAGTCATAGACGCCATCAAGGGCGGCACCCTGATCGTGGCGCACCATGACGATGAGGACTGGCGCTCGGGGTCGGCCTATCTGAACTGCGAGTGATCAGCCGCCGGCGGCGGGGATCAAGTACTGCTCGAGGATCCCGTACCCGTCATAGTCCGGATAGTAGTCATGAGTATTGGTGGTGAACACCACCACCATGTCCAAGCTGGGCACCACGTACACCAGCTGGCCCCCGTACCCCCAGGCGATGGCCACGTCGTGCCCGCTGATGGTGGTCAGCCAGTACAGGTAGCCGTAACTGTAGCCCTGCCCGGCGTCCATCTGCGCGGCGATGGAGTCGTCCACCCACAACGCCGGGACGAGCGGCTCGCCGGCCCACATCCCGCCGTCGAGGATCACCTGCCCGAAGCGGGCCAGCTCCCGGGGCGTGAGGTAAACGTTGCAGCCACCGGAGAAGGTGCCCTGTGGATCCCGGCCCCAGTGCTCGGCGGTGATCCCCAGCGGGCCCAGCAGCACCTCGTGGACGTACTCGCAGGTGCTGCGGCCGGTGGCCTCGGTGAGCACAGCGGACAACAGGTGGGTGTTGCCTGTGCTGTAGTTGAACGCCTCCCCCGGGGTGTGGGACAGGGGTAGAGCCAGGATCGCCTGGATCCAGTCCAGCTCGTCCTCGATGACGTACTCGGTGGAGTCCTCTACCCACTGGATACCGCTGGACATGGCCAGCAGGTGGCCGATGGTGATGCCCTCCTTGGCCGGGTCGTCGATGGTGGCGAAGTGCTCGGGCAACAGGGCACAGATGGGCTGGCCCACGCCGTCCAAGTACCCCTGCTCGATGGCGATGCCGGTGGCGGCCCCCAGCACGCTCTTGGAGGCGGAGTGCACGTTGTTGCTGTGTGACGCCTCGGCGCCGTTGAAGTAGGACTCGCTGACGATGGCGCCGTGGCGCAGCACCAGGAAACTCCAGAAGATGGGCCGGTCCTCGATCTCGGCGACAGCGCCGGCGATCAGCTCCCCGTCCATCCCTTGGTCCGCCGGGGTCGAGAACGTCCATTCATCCGTGTCGTCCTGCGGATCGTCGTAGGTGGGGTTGTCTTCGTAGAACCCACCGGGGCCCTGCACCTGCCAGATCTCCTCGCAGTCCACCTCGGGGGGGGTGGAGTCGTCGTCGTCAGCAGCGGCGCTGTCATCGTCACCGGCCGCGTCGTCGTCCGGCTCACCGTCGGGCTTGCACCCCGGCAACGTCGCCACCATCGTCGCAATGGCCAATGCACAGGTCGTCCGGCTCAACATCATCTCCAGCCACTCCCAGGGGCAAATTGTAACCACAGAAGAGGTTCGCACGAAGTCATGAACGAGACGTTTGTATCGATAGAACGCCGGGGAAACCCACATTTGGAGGTGAGCTATGCGTTGGCACTATCTTTTCCTGTTATCCCTCATCGGACTGCTGGTCGCAGCGTGTACGGGCGGAGACGACGACGACGCCGTCGACGATGACGACGCCGCGGACGACGACGCCGCGGACGACGACGACGACACGTCGGAAGAGGAACCCTACGAGGTGCCCGAAGAGCTTGCCCCATGGATCGAGTTCGATAGCCTCGATCACGTGGGCGAAGCGATGCTCTACACCCGGCCCGAGTTTTCCATGACGCTCATCGATACCATGGAGGAGTTGACCGCCGAATTCGGCGACGAGAATTGCCCAGCCATCCACATGAGCGGCCCCCCCGACGAAGTGCTCACCGAGGTCATCGGCGACTGCACCGCCGGCACCACGGAGTTCGTCGGCAGCTACTCGATGCTGGATATCGACGCCGGCAGCTTCCACATCTACATCTGGAACGCGGACCGCTATCACATCCGCCCGGACGCCGACAGACAGGACGTGGAGGACGACGAGTACTTCTTCCACGGCCGCATCTCCTACAGCTTCACCGGCGACGACATCATCGGCACCATGGACGCCGGGCTGGGGTTGCTGGAGTACGGGGAGTGGGGCGACTCGGAGACCGGCTTCGAGGCGCACTACGTGGGGCCCTCCCCCACCGAGCCGGTGTGGAACCACGTCTTCTTGCACGGCTGGGTGGAGACCGGACTGACCGCCAACCAGGACGTCGAGTTGGCCAGCGACATGGTCGTGATGTCCAACGGCTTCGGCATGTTCACCAACAACTCCTTTGGCGTGTTTTCCCTGTCAGACGAGTGCGATTCCGAGCCGCTGACGGGCAACTACACCGTCCAGGGGGTCATCGGGGTGCAGTTCCGCTTCGACGGCGACACCAGCTGCAACGGCGGGGTGCCGGTCTACTCCGTGGACAGCGGCGACGAGACCTATGTTGGGGACTACAACGGCTCATTCTGGTAGCCCACGCTCCCGTCTCCGTATCCATCTAATGACATGGCCGCGTCATAAGTAATGTGACCGGCGGCCGATATCTTGGCTCGCGCGCGGGGCCCCGGTTAAGTTGGATGTGGAGGTGAACGATGCGTTGGCGATATCTGATTGTATTCATGTCTATCGGGATTCTGGTTACCGCGTGCAAGGATGAGGAGGACGCCGCCGACGACGACGATGTGGGCGATGACGACTCGGCGGGGGATGACGATACGACGGAAGAGGATCCCTACGAGGTGCCCGAAAATCTGGCCCCCTGGATCGAATTCACCAGCCTGGACCACGTGGGCGAGGCCATGCTCTACACTCGGCCCGAATTCGCCATGACACTCATCGACACGATGGAGGCGCTGACGGCAGACTACGGCAACGAGGACTGCCCGACGGTCCACATGAGCGGCCCCCCCGACGAGGTGCTCACCGAAGTCATCGGCGACTGTACCGCCGGCTCCACACAGTTCGTCGGCGGCTACTCGATGCTGGACATCGACGCGGGCAGCTTCCACATCTACATCTGGAACGCGGACATGTATTACATCCGCCCGGACGCGGCCAAACACACCGTGGAGGACGACGAGTACTTCTTCCACGGCCGCATCTCCTACAGCTTCACCGACGAGGACATCATCGGCACCATGGACGCCGGGTTGGGGATGCTGGAGTACGGCGAGTGGGGCAACTCGGAGAGCGGATTCGAGGCGCACTACGTGGGGCCCTCCCCCACTGAACCGGTGTGGAACCACGTCTACATGCACGGCTGGGTCGAGACCGGCCTGACCGCCAGTCAAGAGGTGGAGCTGGCCAGCGACATGATCGTGATGTCCAACGGCTTTGGCATGTTCACCTGCAACTCCTTCGGCGTGTATTCCCTGGAGGATGAGTGCGACTCCGAGCCCCTCACCGGCTACTACGGCGTGCAGGGGGCCATCGGCATCGCCTTCCGGTTCGACGGCGATGAAAGCTGCAACGGCGGGGTGCCGGCGTACGCAGTGGATGGCGGCGGCGACTCGTACGTGGGAGACTACCCCGGTTCGTTCTGGTAATCCGCACGAGGTAGCTCCATGGGACGCCGTCCCCGTCACGCCCCCTTTTTCATCGTTGCTCTTTTACTCCTGGGGCCAGCCTGCCGCTCTGACGACCCCACAGACGACGACAGCGACGACGAAGACGACGACACAAAGGACGACGACACGGGGGACGACGACACCACAATCCCAAACGGCCCACTGGAATGTATCCCCCCCGAGCACAACCGGCTGAGCTGTAAAGCTCGATGGCTTACGGAGGAGCCGGGCACGTCCACGGTGCACTTCAATGAACCAGGGGGCACGACCTTCGTCGTCCAGGACGACACCTTGGTCACGGAACACGAGATCCTGGTCTACGGCCTGAGGAGGGACACGACCTACGAGCTGAAGGCGTTCAGTGAGGATGGCGACGGTGCCCTGGCCTGGCTGTCCAGAGTCGACATGCAGACCGACATACTCCCCAACGTCGCGGGGCTGACCGAGCTGGTCACCCACGATCCGGAGTCGATCCAGGAGGGCTGGACACTGACCAGCGTGATCCTCAGCGGCCCCGCGGAGGAAACCGAACGTCCGCTGCTGGTGATGCTGGACGAGGAGGGGCAGCCGGTGTGGTACCGCGATCTGACGGGGATCGGTACCAAGAACGGGCTCGAGGCGTCCCTCATCGACGACGGCCAGCACATCCTCGTCGGCGGGACCCTGTCCGCCGACTCCCGGCCCCTGGCCTTCGACTGGGCCGGGGATAAGGTCTGGGAAGGGCCGGCCCAGGTCATGCCCGATCAAACCGGCTTCATGCACCACACCTTCCAGAAGCTGCCCAACGGGAACTACCTGACCCTCGCCTTCCACGCCGTTGGCGGCGACGACTCGGACATGCTGCTGGAGATGGACGCCTCCTTCCAGCCCATCTTCCAGTGGGACACCGCTGCCCTGTACCCCGATACCTACTCGGCGGGCTGGTGCAACATGGCGCGGGTGGATCTGGAGGAAGACGTCGCCTACCTGAGCGTGCGGTCCGAAGACGCCGTGCTGAAGATCGACCGCGGCAGCGGCGATCTGCTGTGGTCCCTGGGGGAGGGCCTGGATTTCCAGATGGTCGGCGCCCACGAAGACCCCTGGTTCGCGGGCCAGCATGCCCCCACGTTCCTGCCCAACGGCCACATGTTGGTCTACGACAATGGCCAGGGCGCCCGGTACTACACGCGGGTGATGGAGTACGCGCTGGACGAGGAGCAGATGGAGGCCGAGGTCGTCTGGGAGTACCCGGGAGACGGGGTGGACGACATCTGGTACGCCGACGCCTACGGGGATGCGGATCGGCTGGCCAACGGCAACACCCTCATCACCGTGGGCAACCTGTTCAGCGGCATCACGCAGGCCCGCATCCTGGAGGTCACCCCCGACAAGGAGGTGGCGTCTGAGGTCCACTTCCACCCCACCATGGACGCCACCGAGGTGACGATCTACATGGCCGAACGGATCCCCTGCCCGCTGGAGGTTCTCTAGGGCTCGATCTCGTATTCGAACTGCGCGGAGACGCCCAGCCCGTTGGATCCGTCCGGGTAGGTCACGGTGTACTGGCAGATGCCGGCGGCGATCCCCTCGATCTCGAACCAGCCGTACTCGTAGGAGGCGTCGCTGCCGTCCTGCTCCGGGTCCCGGTCCCGCACGTCACAGATGTCGGGGGTGTCGGACTGGACCTCCTTGGTGACGTCCGCCTGGCAGACGACCCGGCCGTTGGTCATGGGGCGCACGAAGAAGGCGTTCTTGTCCCCCACGTCGATGTCCTCGAGCACGAAGGGGATGGGATCCTCCACGTCGGTGATGTCCATCGCCGTGACCACGTCGAGGCTCAGCGTGGTGTCGTCGATGTCGGACTGCAGCTCCACCCAGCCGATGGTGATGGCGGTGTCGAAGGCCATGTGCATCTGGGTGCTGTCGTCCACGTCGAGGACGGCCGCGTCGCCATCGACCGTCACCGGGTAGTAGCCGTAGCCGATGACCGGCTGGCCGTTGACCTTCTCCATCTCGAAGGGGAGCCACACCCGCTGCTCGGTGAGGTAGGCGGCGTCGGCGTAGCTGGTACAGGAGTGGCGCAGGACCAGCACCTCGGGCACGGCCGCCAGCATGTTCACCGAGTCGGTGAGCTGCTGGTCGCCGGTGGTGGTGCCCTCCACCGACAGCAGCGCCCCGCCGGCCCCCATGCCCTCGATGGTGATGTCCTTGCCGTCGAAGCTGTCCACCATCAGCACGGTCTGGTCGTCGAAGCTGGCCGAGCTCAGGTCCACGGCCTGGTGCCAGCCCACGTCGTGGACCTCCAGGTCCAGGTAGGCCCCGACGGCCACCGGCTTGTTGAAATCGGTCACCTTGTCGTCGGTCCAGTAGGAGAACTCAAAGTTACCCTCGTTGCCGGTGAGGCGGGACATGCAGCCCCCCAGCAGCAGGGACATGGCGGTGATCAGCAACACGATACGGATCGTCATGGCACCCTCCCTCGTTGGGATCAGTATACGGAATTCGGCATCCGGACGCCGTTGTAGCTGGCCCGTACGTAACGCCTCAGTAACAAGCCCGTCCTCCAGGGAAGGATCCGCCCAGTCAACTGTCATGGTGACCAAAGCGCAACCGCCAAACGCCGGGAGGAGCCCACCATGCCAGCCAGACTTTCACCCCTGATCTACGCCATCTCCCTGCCCCTGCTGGTGTTCGCCTGCGCGGCGACTCCCGGGGCCCTGGACCCGCCGCTGGAGCGCACGATCTCCGTCACCGGCACGGCGGTCACCCACACCGTGCCGGACATCGTCGTGTGGCACGTCACCACCACCAGCGAGCACCGGGATCTGGGGCGGGCCAAGGAGGACAGCGACGGGCAGATGAAGGCGCTGCTGGCCACCGCCCGGGAGCTGGGGGTCGAGGACAAGGACATGCAGACCGGCTACCTGAGCGTGGCCAAGGAGTACGACCACGACCACTACGGCAACCAAGGGGCCTTCAAGCAGTTCCGCGTCACCCGCCAGATCACCATCAAGGAGCGGGACACCAGCCAGTTCGACGCCTTCCTCACCGGGCTGATCCGCAGCGCCGACATGGAGGTGCGCTACACGCTGGAGTCCTCCCGCATCCACGAGATCCGGGCCGAGACCCGCCTCAAATCCGTGGCCCTCGCCCGGGAGAAGGCGCAGGCCATGGCCAGCGAGCTGGGCGCGAACATCGGCGACGTGATGCTCGTGGAGGAGCAGTCCGACTGGGGCTACGGCCCCATGCTGGCCAACAACTGGAGCTGGGACGACCGGGGGGACACGGCGGCCATCGACGCCACGGACGGCACCTTCGCCCCGGGCTCTATCGAGGTGCGGGTGTCGGTGGGGACGACCTTCGAGCTGCGCTGACGGTGGACGGGCCCGTCACTGGGTCTGGAACACGATGGGGTAGCTGATCACCTGCACGCCAGGATCGCTGTGCTTGGGGAAGCGTAGGCCGTCGAAGACCTCCAGCACGCAGGCGGACACCGGGGCGCTGGCGAAGGTCGTGTAGGCCACGGCGGCCTCTCCCACGTTCCCGTCTTGCTCGATGGTGAAGCGGACCTCCAAGAAACCCTTGGCGCTGGCGTCCCGGGCCAGCTCGGCGGCGTAGCAGTCCGTGAGCTTGCTCATCGATTTGTTGATCTTCTTCTCGATGCCGCCCATGTCCGTCACCGTACCCACGCCCCACAGGCCGTTGTCCACCCCCAGCCGTCCGCCGCCTTTCTCTCCCCAGCAGGTGTAGGACCCGTCCCCGTGGGTGCAGCAGAAGTGCTCGGCGCCCGCGTACAGGTGCTCGCAGGAGTCCACGTAGGTCTCGTTGCCGCGACTCTGGGAGCCCAGCACGTCGGTATAGCGGCCCCAGCAATAGACCTTGCCGTTCTCCCCCAGGGCGCAGGTGGCCTGGTCGCCGCTGGCCACCTCGTCGAAGGGCCCGGGGATGGGGGTACACTGGCCCACGTCCTCGTGGCCCCAGCAGCGCACCTGGGCGTCCAGGCCCACAGCGCAGGTGTGGCGGGTGCCGGCGCTGACGTGGTCGTAGTACCCGCCCGGCGCGCTGGCCTGGCCGTCGTCGTTGCATCCCCAGCAGGACAGGGTGCCGTCCCCCCGCAGACCGCAGGCGTGGCAACCGCCCACGCTCAGCTCGGTGTAGGGGCCGTCCGGGACCAGCGACATATCAAAGGGTACGTCCCCCCAGCAGACCACCTCCCCCGCCGGGTCGAGCGCACAATACAGGGCGCCGCGGCCGGCGCTGACCTGGGCCAGCTGGATCGACGCCTCGGGCTGGCCCGTGACGATCTCCGAGTACAGCTCGATGCTCCGGCCCCAGCAGCGCGGTGACCCATCCGTACGCACGCCGCAGGTGACGCCGTTGCCCGCGGAAATGTGGAGATAGGTCTCGCCGGGGAATGGCGCGCCGGGGGGTACGTTCTCGCCCCAGCACTGGATCTCGTTGCCGGCGGTCAGGCCACAGCTGTGGTCCGTGCCCACGGTGAGCTGTTTGTAGGGGGTGGGCGGCGGTTCAGCATGAGCCGGGGCCGCGGCCAGCAGCATGGTCCACACCAGCGCCGCCATCATCTTCCGAGAGGCAATCCGTGGGATCATCGAGATGTTCTCCACCGCCGGGATCCGAATTCGAACACGGACATTCTAGCGCGGAACGCGGTGTTGCAGGAGCGGCCCCGGTCGATGGTGGGCTATCGACTGCCCAGCACCTCGTCCACCAGACGCATCATCTGCTGGTGCCACGGGCCCAGCGGTGCGTCCCGCTGGCCGCGCAGGACGGCTAGACGGGCGTCCAGATCCTTCGGTGACCCGTCCAGCGGATCCCCCTGGCCAGCGGCGAAATACTCGTCGAGCTCGACGCACTGGAAGCAGGCCCCCTGCTGGGCGACCAGGGCACAGGTACCGTCGTAACGGGCCTCCAGCGTGGCGCGGGCCGTCTGGATCCAGTTCTTCACCTGGCCAAAGGTGGCGTCCATCGCGCCGGCGGTCTCGGCCACGGTGAAGCCGTAGACCTCCTTGAGCAGTAACGCGGCCGATTGCTCGGGCTTGAGGCTGCGCAGGGTGCAGGCGAAGCACACGACCAGGTGCTCCCGGGCCACGGCCTTCATCTCCGACGACCCGACCAGCAGCTGCGACGCGGCCATGAAGCCGGCGTCCCCCTCGGCGTTCTCCCGCGTCACGTCCAGCATCTGCTCGCGCCAGGTGCTGTGCCGTCGCAGGTAGTCAATAGCCAGGTTGGTGGCCACCCGGAACAGCCAGGGCCGCAGCTCGGAGGCGGCCGAGGGCACGCCGGCTCCCTCCAGCATGCGCACCGCCACCTGCTGGACTAGCTCCTCGGCCACGTCGCCTCGCGCCACCATCCGCGACAGGTAGGTGGTCAGCTCGCCGCGGTTGTTCTGGTAGGCCTGGGCCAAGATGGCGGTGTCAGGCATCGGTCTCCTCCGCTGCAGCCGGCGCCACCACCTGGTCCCACCAGGCCTCGATGGCCTGGGAGATCTCGTCGGGGGCGTCCTCTTGAATGTAGTGCCCCGACCCCGGCAGCGGGACGGTGCGGTGGTTGGCGAAGAAACCCTCGAACCGCTCCCGCTCCTTGTCCAAAAAGGCGATGTCCTTGTCGCCCCAGACGATGAGCGCCGGCTTGCCCGACAGGGCGGCCAGCCCCGCCTCCACCTCGGCGAGGAAGTCCGAGCTGCCGCGGATCTCCCGGGGGAAGACCCGGGTGGGCCAACGGGAGTCCCTGGAGGGGAACGGGCCACGGTAGGCGGCCATCACCTCCGGCGACAGCTTCTTGCGCTTGGTGTTCATCGGGATCATCACGTTGACGAAGGCGTTGAAGTGACGGATGGCAAAGCCCCCCACCGGCCCGCCCATCATCTTGGAAAAGCGCTCGAAGTGGGGATCGCCGTCGATGGGCCAGGCCCATGTGTTGCCGATGACCAGGGCCCGGACCCGGTCCGGCAGCCGCCCGGCCACCCCCAGGCCGATGGGGCCGCCCCAGTCCTGCACCATCACGGTGAAGTCGGTGAGGTCCAGAGCCTCGACGAAGGCCTCCAGCACCCGGCAATGGCTGGCGGGCAGGTAGTCATAGCCGTCTGCCGCCGCGGAGAGACCGAAGCCGGGATGGTCCACCGCCACGCAGCGGAAGCGATGGCACAGCTGCCGCACGATGTCCCGGTAGAGGAACGACCACGTCGGGTTGCCGTGCACGAACAGCAGCGTGGGCCCCGAGCCCTCGTCGATGTAGTGCACCCGATGGCCGTCGATGTCGATGAATCGGCTCTGGTAGGGGAAGAGGTCGGCGGGGACCCATGCCGGGGCGGCTGTCTCGTTGCGCTGATCGTGGGTGTGGCTCATGTCTGTCTCGTTTCCGTGGTTCAGTGTACGCCGGGGTTCACAGGCTAGAACGATCGAGGGCCAAAAATCGGATGTGCGGGGCGTTGGTTGTATGCTGATCCGTGGATGTCTACCCGCTCCCCAGGATGGCTGCCCTTCCTCGTCCTGATGGCCACGCTGGCGCTGTCGGTGGGATCTTGCGAGGACGGGGACGACGACACCGACCTGTCGGACCAGGCCGACGACGACACCGACGTGTCGGACCAGGCCGACGACGACACCCAGCCCGCCGGCCCCTGCGCCGCCGAGATGGTCCTCATCGAGAGCCTGGACCTGCGGTTCTGCATCGACCGCTGGGAGGCCGCCTGCGACGAGGTGACCGGCAGCGGCACCACGCCGTGGTCCCCGTACGAGGCCGTGGACGGCGTCCAGGTCCAGGCGCGGGCCGAACAGGGCGCCGTACCCCAGGGCTACATCAGCGGGGACCAGGCGTCGGCCGCCTGCGAACAGGCCGGCAAGCGGTTGTGTACGTCCGACGAGTGGCTGCTGGCCTGCCGCGGGCCGGATGAATCCGTCTGGCCCTACGGCGACGAGTGGGCCCCCGGCACCTGCAACGACAACTATCCGGGCCATCCGGTGGTGGACTACTACGGCACCGCCGACGACTGGATCTGGACCTACAGCGCCATGAACGACCCGGGCATCAACCAGCAGCCCGACACCCTGGCCGCCGCCGGGGAGCACGCCGACTGCGTCAGCCACTACGGCGTGCTGGACATGGTGGGCAACCTGCACGAGTGGGTGGCGGACGCGGACGGCGCCTTCCGCGGCGGGTTCTACGGGGACGTGACGATCAACGATCCAGGGTGCACCTACCGCACAGGCGCCCACGCTCCCAGCTACCACGACTATTCCACCGGCTTCCGGTGCTGCGGGGAGCCGGCGGACTGAGGGGCTACTCCTGCTGCTGCAGGTAGGTCACCGCCTGTTCGTGGGTAGCCTTCATCTGCGCGGTGATCTGCTCGTCGGTCATCTTGCCGATGAGCTTGCGGCCCAGGGGTTTGGTGGCGGTGAAGGTCCTGCGCCACTGTACATCGGTGGTGCCATCGTCACGGGGCGCGAGCTGGATATCGAGGACCATCCAGCCCACCTTGAGCCAGATCACGTACTGGATCGCCAGCGGCGGCTCGTAGCGGGTGCAGATCCAGTTCTCACCCACCTGGATCTTGGTGCGGAAGGCGCAGCCCTCCTCGGCCACGCCGCTCTCCGAATACAGCATCTGGCAGGACCAGTCGTCCAGCCAGTCGTACTCCAGCACCGGGCACAGCAGGGGGAAGATCTGCTCGGGGGTGGCGGGGATGTTGCCGGCGTAGGTGAAGATCTTGCGTGCCCCATCCGGGGCAATCCGATCGCCCCAGGGGCACTCCCCGTCCGGGCCGCGGGCGCCCGCGGCCCGGGGGGCCGCCAGATCGGCGACGCCCAGGGTCAGCCCGGCCAGCAGGATGCGGTGGTGGGCGCGGAGTTGGCCCAGGTAGGCGCGTTTTGACTGACTGTCAGTCGTTTTTCTTGCGAAGGTGTGTTCCATGACGGATTCCTTTCTGTGGAGGGTTCTAGTGGATGCCCAGTCCGCGTGCGGCCAGCTGTTCCAGCGCCTGGCGGAGCCGGGTCATGCGATCCGGCTGGCCCCCGTGGGCCTGCGTCCTGGTGAAATGAGCGATGGCGGTGAGGAGCAGCTCCACCGTCTCGGGGACCGGCTCAGCGTCGAGGCTGCCTTCGTCTTGACCCTGGGCCACCAGCGCTTCGATGGGCGGCTGGAGCCGGGCCCGCATGGCGTCCCCGACCTTCTGGTGCAGCCCCTCGTTGCCAGCGCGGATCAGCCCCTCGAGGTGCCCCTGGCTGGACGCGATGACGTCCAGCATGGCGTTGAGGACGTGCTGGACACGCTGGGGGGCAGGTACGTCCGCGTCGGCGGCCAGGGTAACCACCAGCTGTCCGAGGGGAGCGGTGAGCCGCTCGGCCACGGCGTCCACCAGCTCGTCCTTGCTGGCGAAGTGGTAGTAGAACGTGCCCTGGGCCACGCCCACCTTGCGCACGATGTGGGACACGGCGGTGGCATCCGCCCCCTGCTCGAGGAACAATTCCAGGGCCGCGTCCAGCAACTCCTGGCGTCGGACCTCCGGGGCTTTTGACGTACGCGGCATGGTTCTCCCTGTATCGACTGACTGTCAGTCAGTGTAGCTCCATATCATGGAAAGTCAATAACGTCCGGGGCAAAACCTGGGAAACTCCAGCAACCTCGTGTAAAAGGGCCCCAAAACCGGACTCGAAAAACGAAACGGAGCCACCCATGCGAATCCTGATCTCGACCCTGATCCTGGCCCTTGGCCTGCTGCTGTGCGCCTGCCCCCCGGCCGATGAGACCACCCCCGAGACCGCCGAAGGGGCCGTCGAAGGGCACGACCACGCTGGCCACGACCATTCCGGCCACGACCACGGCGCTCACGGCCACGGCGAGGCCAAGGACGCGCACCCCTGGTCCGTGCTGCACGAGGACGGAGTCACCCGCGTCGCCGAGAACATGGACAACGGCGTGAAGATGATCTTCACCTCGGATTGCCCCCATCATCAGGGCCTGATCAAGGATGGCGTCGCCGCCCTGATCGAGCACAAAAACGCCAAGCCCGAGGGCGAAGAAGGCCACAAGGATTGCGACTGCCCGATGCACACCGAAGGCGTCACCATCGCCTCCGAGGCGGTGGAAAAGGGCACGGCGATGATCATCACCACCGACAACGCCGAGCTGGTGCCCCAGCTGCAGGAATCCGCCAAGAAGAAGTTCGAGGGCAAGGGCTGCGACTGTGGTGGCCACGGCAAGCACGCCGAAGGCCATGAAGGTCACGACCACGGCGACAAGCCCTGCGCCGGCCACAAGGAAGGCGAAGACTGTGGCTGCGACGAGGACAAGAAGGAGCCGGCGGCGGAAGAGGCCGCGGCCGAGTAAGAAGTAAGAAAAGGGGACGCTCATTACTTCATGACTTAGTGGGCATCCACCCAGCCCCCTGAGATACCATTCCCCCATCTCAGGGGAGACCATGACCCATCTCATCCATCGGTTGAGTGCCGCCTGGATCCTGATCCTGGCCGGCTGTTGCCTTTCACCCGAAACCGGGGACGGCTCCGAGGCCACGGAGGAGCCCCCCACCCTCCCCGACAGCTGGCCGGCACTGAGCCCCATCACCGAGCCCGAGCGCACGCAGGACGGCATCCCCATCCTGCGCCTGCCCGCCACGGACCTGGCCAGCGAAGGCGACGTCACCTGGATCCCGGACAGCGACTCCACCCTGGAGTGGCCGCTGTACGAGGCCACCGATGGGGCGCAGGTGTACTTCGCCATCCGCCGCGAGAACGGCCGCTTTTCCGACCTGCTGGTGCGCGGGGATCAGCAGTACACCGACATCCTGGCCGGCCTGGCGGGATTGACCACCCACCCCGGGGGCTGCGCCGCCGCCCGCAACGGAGACCTGCTGCTCAGCGCCCCCGTGGAACGGGACGAAGACGAACGGGACGCCCGGGGCGACCAGGTGATCTGGCGCCTGTCCCCCGACGGCGAGTTGGCGCGCACCGACACCCCCAACACGATGGGTCCTTCGGACGAGTGCCGGGCCTGGCTGGCGGACGACGGCCGCTATGCCCTGGGGTTGTTCGGCATCGTGGCGTGGGACGGCCAGCAGCTGCGCGAGGATCGGGACTGGTTCGTCGGCCGCACGGTGATGGGCCGCCCGGACGGGCCCCGCTACTGTTTCGACCATTGCAACGCCCGTGAGAAGGCGGCCACCGACCCGGCCACGGCGGTGTTGAAAGACGCCATCGGCTGCAACGGCGCCAACTGGGCCGCCCACGACGACTGGATCGCCGGCATCTGCAGCGACGGCTCCAAGGCCGTACGCATGCGCGAAGGCCAGCAGCCCCAGGTGCTCACCGACATCCCCGAGTCCGCCACCAGCTTCGGCCAGTACCTGGCCCTGACGGCAGACGGCAGCCTGGTCATCGCGCTGGACTACCACTACGCCAGCTATGTGGTGTGGCCCGCCGACGGCGGCGCCCTGTCGCCGGTGCGGACCCTGGATGCAGGCGACGTCATCGCCGACGCCAGCCCCACCCTGCTGCTGCGCGGCCTGCCGTCCACCGTGCCGGACGCCGAGGTGGGAGCGATCCTGCTGGCGCCGCGCACCGGCTTCGGCGCCAACGGCCCCACGTCGGTGTACAGCGCTCAGAGCCGCAGCGGTGAAGCCCATCAGGCCCGTATGAAGCGCGCCGCGGTGGTGCTGCCGGCGGGCAAGCACGTGGCCGCCCACGAGGCGGTCGTGGACCTGAAGTGCGGGGCCTACGTGCGCAGCCCGCTGGGCTGGGAGGGGGAGCAGATCAGCGACTGGTCCCCGCCGGTCCTGCCGGCCCTGCACGCCGCCGCGGTGACCCACCCGGAACAGTGCCTGCCGCTCAAACAGGTGGTGGCGGTGCCCGGGGCGCTGGATCTGCTGCTGGCGCGCGGCAAGGACGGACACCTGTACGCGGCCTGGCTGCCGGCGCCGCTGCCGCTACCGTCGGGATCGAGCCACTGGGACGAGGAGCCCCCTCCCCCACCCAAGCCCCAGCACCCGGAGCCCGGCACCGGCTGGACCCAGTTGTCGAAGATCAAGGCCCTCAGCGGCGTCGAGGGGATCGCCGAGCACGAGCCGTTCAAGGCCCAGGAGTTGCCCCCGTGGGCTGCCGGTGGGGGCGCCGTGATCACCACCGACGAGGGACGCGAGGTCCTGCTCACCGGCCACGGGGCGATGACCCTTCCTCCCGGGACGGCCCCCATGGCCACCGATCCCTACGCCCGCGGCGCCTGGGGAGCCAAGGGCAAGATGCTGGTGGTCTGCAAGGACGGCTGCAAGGTGCTGTTGACCGGCGTGGACGGCGAGATCACGGCGGTGGTGCCCCGCACGGCGGACCAGCTGATCCTGGGGTATGCCGATGGTCGCGTGGGGGTCTACACGGTGCCGGCCGAAGGCAACGACGTGTCGTCGGACCCGCTGGAAGCCACCCTGGAGGCGTATCTGAAGGGGGGGCGGGACGGGGCCTGATCAGCGCGCGCCGCCGAGCTCGTCGTACAGGGCCCGCGTCTGATCCGGATCGTCGCTGCCATAGATCACCCAGTACTCCGGTGTCTCCATGTAGATGAACGGCGGCGAGTCGGCGTGCACGAACAGCTTGGCCTTGCCCAGCTCCTCGGTGGCGAACCAGCCCTTGAGGGTGTCGCCCATGGCGTAGCCGTTGGTGCGTGAGGTGATCGTCGGCAGCTCGTCCCGCAGGTCGAGTTCGGCGATGTCGCTGCGCTGGATCTCCTCGCCGTACATACCCGTGATCTCGATTTGCGGGTCGGTGACCAGGCATTCGGTCTCCTGGCCGCCCCAGGACATCAACCAGCCCACCCCCACGAAGGTGGCCACGGTCAGCAGCGCGAACAGCACGCTGAAGATGACGATCAGCTTCATCACGATCTTGTACCCGCGATCGCCGGCGGACCCGGGGGGATTGGCCAGCGGTGCCCCGCCCGCATCGAAGCGCGCCTTGGCCGCGGGCTCGGACCAGCAGACCCACAGGGCATAGATGCCGTAGGCCGTGCCCACCGGGGGATTGGACGTCACGTTGAGCACGGCCAGGACCGTCTGCACGATACGCCAGCGGCCCTCGGCCACGCGGTTGCCGGTGGCCACATACAGCCACGTGACCCCGCCCACCACCACGACGGTGAAGACGGTGGTGCCGAGCATGATCCAGCCAACGAGCGGGTCCTCACCCCAGCAAAACACCGTCATCCCGGCCATGCCGATGGCGCAGATCAATCCGATCAGGCCGTTGAACCAGGCGTATGCGTTGTTGACCTTCTTGAGCCCTTGGAGATGGTCCATGATGTCCTCCCTGTTTGAACGCAATCACCCTAGGTTACTGGCGGCAAACGGGTCTATTCCCGGCACACGAAGAACGGATGGCATGGGTTGGGCGGACGGAGTGCTTGTCGTTTTATGGGGCAGCGTGGGTGACGCTACGGCTGTGGCTCAACACCCCTCATCCCCGTAGGACATCGGCATCGTCAGGCCGATCCAGTCCTCCCCCTCGGCGGTGAAGTAGACGCCGGTGTGGGTCGAGCCGAACTCCAGATCCCAGCGGAGCTTCCAGTCCTGCTCCCGGAACGGTTCGCACTCGGCGTCCGCTTCCCGGGATTTGAGAACCTCGATTGTGCCGCTCGTCAGCTGCGCCGCCGTGACCGCGTGGATGCCCGCCTCTCCGTCGATGATGGACAGCTCCTGCCCCTCCACCAACGACGAGTTGTCGAAGTTCACGTGGTAGTACAGCGAAGGGCAGATGTGGGTGTCGATCTCCATGTTGCGGTGGTCGGGCATCAGCACCAGGAAGCCCACCTCCGGGAAGTGATCGAGGTCGTGGTCCCCGAACGCTCCGAAATCCGAACCGCAGGTCTCGAACATGTCGTCCCGGTCGTAATCATAGACGTCCTCGCCGACGACCATCTCCAGGCCGGTCAGCGAGGTGTACTTGCCGCAGCTGGGCGAGCAGCCTGACGAGATCGACGATGCCATGATGGCCAGCGAAACGAAAAGAATCGACGAGATATGGGGCCTCATGTGTCCACTCCTCGAGCACGGACGCGCAGATCCCTTTATACCCTGCCCCTGCAAGTCCGCCGCAAATCCCTTGCAGTGAGTATCCCTCGGGGCTATACGCGCCTTGCTTGGGAACATCGGGAGAAGGACACCGCTGGTCGGGAGCGGGTGTCCAGCGCTGGACATCAGCATGAACATCGTCAGCGATACGGTCGCCAGGCCTGCGTCCAAGCTCGCCCATCGTGGCCTGCACAACCATGTGGTGCTCCTGCGCACCCGGCACTTCACCGTGGTCAACTTCGGCGTCTTCGCCGCCGTCGGCGCGGCCCTGGCGGGCTGGCTGACGCTGGCGTGGCAGATTCGGCTGGGATTGGCCCCCGAGCGGTACGTGGCGGCCCTGTTCCTGGCGGTGCCGGCGCTGATCCTGGTGGGATCCCGGGGATTGGTGCTGGTCCAGGAATGGCGGTCCTTCGTCGCCTCACCGTGGCAGACGCTGCGCCGCCCCGGCTTCGCCTTCCAGGGGGGGTTCATCGCGGTGGTGGCCGGGCTGATGGTGATCGTGGTTGCCCACGGCCTACCCTGCCTGACTTTCCTGGACACCTTCGCCCTGACGCTGCCGCTGGGGCACGCCCTGGGCCGGCTGGGGTGCCTGACCTACGGCTGCTGCCACGGCCGGCCGACGGACTCACACCTGGGCATCCGCTACACCAATCCCGAGTCCAAGGTCTTCTGGGGCTCGGATCTGGGCGGCGTCCGCATCCACCCGACCCAGGCCTACTCGGCGGCGGGGAACCTGACCCTGTTCCTCCTCCTCAACGCGATGATGTTGATGCCGCTGGTGCCGGGGCAGCTCACCGCGACGTACCTGGTACTGGGGGCCTGCGGCCGGTTCATCATCGAGTTCTGGCGCGGGATACCCGTGCGGCAGTGGCTGGGGCTGTCTACCTACCAGTGGGTGGCCGTGGGGATCCTCGCAGTCGGCCTGGCGCTGGCTGCGATCGTCGCCTTTGGCGCCGGGGGCACGGCCCTCGCCCATCCGGTAGGGCTCGGCGTGGCCATGGGAGCGTCGCTGGTGTACGCCCCCTACATCCTGTTCTTCGCCTTCACGATCTTCGTGGCCTTCGGAATTCACGGCCACAAGGTCGGTCAGCTGTAGGAGCCCATCGTGCTGCCCCTGCTACTCGCCGCCGCCGGAGCCGTGCTCGGCGTGCAGGCCCTCGCGCTGGCCAGCGCCGCACCGGGACTGCTGTGGTTGCCCAGGGGGATCCCACGGGGCACGTGGCCGCTGCTGGGCGTCGGCGGGTGTGCGGCGGTCGCCGGTGCGGTGTGGCTCGGCGGCGGGGGGTGGATCTGGCCGGCGGCCGGCTTCACCGCGGGGATCCCGCTGGCCGTGGTGCTGGCGTCGATGCGCCCGCTACACACCGAGCAGCGCTGGCTGTGCAAGGGCGGTGATGGAGCCCATTCCTTCCACGCGAGCGTGACCCACCTCAGCGACGGTAGCGTCGCGCTGCTGTTCGAACCCGTCGCCCCGCCGCCGGCAAGCCCACGGGCCACGGTGGTGCTGTGCCACGGTGGCGGCAATGACCGGTTGTACGGCCTGTGGTACCTCATCGAGCGCCTCACCGAGGCCGGCCACCGGGTGGTGACGGCCCACTTGCCGGGCCACGGCCGCGGCGGGGAGGACCCCTTCGGCCTCCAGGCCTGCCGGGACCGGACCGACGTGCTGGTGCGCTGGGCGCGGGAGGCCGTCGAGGAGCCGGTGGTGTTGATCGGCCAGAGTATGGGCGCGGCGGTGGTGCTGGATCGGCTGGCTCGCTGTTCGGACCTGGCGGCGGCCGTCACGGTGTCCGCACCCCACGAGCTGCGGGTCGGATCGTCGTCGGTCAACGAGGCGCTGGGGTTGCTCCAGCCCCACATCTACAGGGCTCTGCGATACGCCAATCCCTTCGAGGCCCTGCCGGCAGCGGGGGGATTCAAGCGCGGCGCCTTCCCGGTACGGACGCAAGACGGCCGCTCCTACCTGCGGGAATTCGAGCGCTGCGTGGATGCGATGCAGCTGACCACGCGCCTGCCCCTGCGCCCGGATCCGTCATGCCCCGTGCTGCTGATCCATGGCGATGCCGACGGCGTCATCCCGGTCCAACAGGCCCGGGACCTGGGCCAGGCCCTGGGGTCGGCTGCCCACGTCGAGATCGTCGAGGGCATGACCCATCTGGATCCCACCCTACGCCGGTCGGTCATGACCACCCTCATCCACTGGCTACACCAACAGCTGGAAGCAGAGCGAGCGCAAACACGGCAGCAGGCGAAGCGGCTGCGGCGAGGTGCGATGTGAAACGGACGATCATCATCGCGGTGAACGTGGTCATCTTCTGGATCGCCCTGCCGCTGGGGCTGTTTTCCATCGCCCACCGGCTCGACGATGGCCTGTCGCTGGATGGTGGCGTGCCGCTGCTGTTCCAGCTGCTGGGCCTGCCGCTGATCCCCGCCGGCTGTGCCATCGCCGTGCTGTCGGTGCTGGCGCTGCACAACGAGGGCAAGGGCCTACCCATCTCGGCGCTGCCGCCGACCCGCTACGTCACCACCGGCCCATACCGCTACTGGCGGCACCCCATCTACACCGGCTATGCGGCGGCGATGGTCGGCCTGGGGCTGCTGTTCGACTCCCCGTCCATGGCGCTGCTGGTCGTGCCCGGGTTCTATGTGCTGTGGCACCTGACGTGGGTCCGCCTGTACGAGGAGCCCGGGCTCTACCGGCGCTTTGGCCAGGACTACCGCGCCCATCGCCTGCACACGGGGTTGGTGCTGCCGTTTTCTCTGCGCCGTGCTGGCCGGGCGGTGGTCCTGTGGCTGGTCCAACGGGTGTTCAACGTGCGGGTAGAGGGCAAACACAACGTCCCCGAGCAGGGCCCGGTGATCATCCTCCACGACCACCACAACTACCTGGATTTCGTCTTCGGGCAGCTGTGCACCGATCGCCCCATCGTCATCCCCGTCACCGCCGAGTCCAACCGCAAGCCGCTGGGCCGGGCGTTCATCCGGCTGATGGGCGGCGTACCGCGCCGTCGGTACAGCGCCGACCCGGCCGGTTCGATGCAGCTGGAGGACCGTTTCGTCGCCGGGGAGGTGCTGGGCATCTCCATCGAGGCCGAACGCTCCTGGTCCGGTGAGCTGCAGCCCTTCCCGCCCCACGTGGTGCGGAGCCTGGGCAAGTTCGATTGCCCCGTCGTACCGGCCGCCTTCGTCGGCACACACCGGCACTGGCCCCGCTGGGCCGACGGCATGGACCGGGGCGCGCCGGTGACCGTGCGCCTGGGCGAACCGTTCCTGATCCGGGAGGTGGTGGAGGGCCTCACCCCGTCCGATCCTGAATTCGTCGAGCGGCTGACCGGAGAGATCCGGGAGCGCATCGTGGCGTTGCGGGACCCAGACGAGACCTCGGTAGACCTCACCCGGGTCAAGCGGCCACGCCCCGAACTGGCGCTGTGGCGTTGCCCCATCTGCAGGGACGAGGAGTGCCTGGGCATGGACGGCAAGCACTGGCTGGTGTGCCGCTCCTGCGACGCCCGCTGGGACACCCGAAACGGCGATCTGACCCAGGACTGGCCCGAAGAGGACGCCGGCCTGCGGCAGACCATCGCCGAATGGGCGGCCCAGGCCGGTACGGAGCCGGATCTGGACCTCCCCGAGCCGTACATCGTCAGCCAGGAGACCACCTGGCTCGAGGATCGCCACGCCGGCGGCTGGCTGGGCCCGCTGCACCGCATCGGCTGCGGCGAAGTGCGCCTGTTCGCCGATCGCATCGAATGGACGGGGGGCGATGGCGCTGAGCGCACGGTGCCACTGGCCGCCATCCGCACCGTCACCACCGAACGCAACGACGTGCTGCAGCTGGGCATCGGCAAGGGAGTCGCCCAGCTGGTGTTCGCCCAGGCGAGCCCTCTGCGCTGGCAGCGTTACGTCGAAACCTTGAGAGGCTGAGATGACCGAAGCTAGCTGGGACCACGTCTTCACGCTCTACCCCTACCACCGGGTGCTGGTGGACCGGGCCGAGGGCTGCCACGTCACCGACACCGACGGCAAGCGCTACATCGACCTGGCTTCTGGCCAGCTGTCCGCGGCCCTGGGCCACGGACACCCGCGGCTCACCGAGGCGGCTCAGCGCCAGGCGGCCCGCGCCGTCAACCTGGGCAACCGCTTCCTCAGCTCCGTGGCGGTCGAGGCCTGCTCCGAGATCGCCGCGGTGTGCCAGGAGGGGCTGGACAAGGTGGTGCTGTGCTCCACCGGCAGCGAGGCCAACGAGCTGGCCGTGCGCATGGCCCGGGCCGCCACCGGCCACAACGAGCTGGTAGGGGTGCGCCGCGGCTACTACGGCGCCACCCACGAGATGCTGTCCATGTCCGAATTCGTCGGCTCCATCAAGGGCATCGGCACCCGCAGCCCGGGCGTCCACAAGCTGCCGTGCCCCGACTGCCAGCGCTGCCCCGTGGGCGACGAAGCCGCCACCTGCGACGCCGGCTGTGTGGCGCAGGGCGCCCGGGCCCTGGCCGAGGACAGCACGGGGAACATCGCCGCCTTCTTGGTCGAGCCGGTGCTGGGTTCGGGGGGCATCTTGCCGCCGCCGCCGGCGTTCTTCCGCGCCGTGGCCGCCCTGTGCAAGCAGTACGGCGCCCTGCTCATCGCCGACGAGGCCCAGACCGGCCTGGGGCGCACCGGGCGCTGGATGGCCATGGAGCATGCCGATGTCATCCCCGACATCACCGTGCTGTCCAAGACCCTGGGCGCCGGCTACCCGGTGGCCGCCGTGATCACCAGCGCCGCCGTGGAGGAGCGCTGCATCGCCGCGCCCCTGGCCAACATGTCCAGCCACTCCCTCGATCCCTTCGGCGCGGCCGTGGCGGCGGAGGTGGTGCGCACCATCCGGGACGAGGGGCTCGTGGAGCGCTCCGTCGAGATGGGGGAGGTCCTCGTGGCGGGGCTGAATGACGTGGCCGCCGACTTCGACTTCCTGGGCCAGGTGCGGGGCAAGGGGTTGATGGCCGGGCTGGACGTCGTCAGCCCCCGCACCGGCGAGCTGGACCCGATGATGAGCCTGATCCTGGAGGCCGAGTGCCTGGAGCGGGGCCTGATCGTGGGCTACTCGGCGCTGTCGGGGGTCATCCGCATGTTGCCGCCGATGACCATCGGCGGTGACGAGATCACCCAGGCGATGGGGGCGCTGCGGGAGGCGGCGGGCTATCTGCGGGACGAGGGCATCGACATCTCCCGCTACCTGCCGGCCCACGAGGGCTCGATGAAGCTGGCGATGGGCTTCCTGGCCCAGCTGGCCGGGTGAACGGGGGACCGCCATGACCGCCCAGCCCACCGTCTCCGACGCCATCAACGACGGCCTGATCGCCCCGATCTGGTCCTGCTATTTCGAGAAGTGGTACCTGGATGGCCAGACGCCGGACGGCGATTTCTTCTTCCTGTACCTGGCGCCGATGACGTTGCTGGGGCACCGCAGCGCCGAGTTCGTGTGCTGCCTGTACCCCCACGGCGGCGGCGAGGAGCAGGCGCGCACATCATTCAAGGGGGGGCAGCTGGAGATCGCCGACGACCGCTGCGGCGTGCGCTTCCCCGGCGGGCACCTGCAGCTGGGCGACGAGCAGACCACCTTCGAGATCGAGCGGGACGACATGGCGGCCCGGCTCAGCTACGAGCCGATGGACCCGGCCTGGATCCCCACCGAGGGCGGCACGCTGCTGAAGCGGGGCAAGGACCACCTGCGCTGGGTCGTGCCCATGCCCCGCGGGCGCCTCACCGGCACGCTGCGGGTGGGGGACACCACGCTGGAGCTGCAGGGCCACGGCTACAGCGACTACGTGCAGAGCAACATCTTCCCCACACGGCTTCCCCTGCGGGAGCTGCTGTGGGGCCGGGCCATCAGCGAGGACCTGCTGGTGGTGTGGAACCGCCCCGGCTTCGCCAGCCCGGAGGGGCGCACCCATGTCAGCCGGGTGCTGGTGCGCCAGGGGGACGGGGAGGCACAACGGCTGGAGGATGTCCCCACCGAGCTGCTGGACTGGATCGACCATCCCCGCACCGAGGATCGATACCCGTCCCGGGTGACCATGACGGCGCCGGCCGGCCCCATCGAGGTGGACCGCACCCGGCTGCTGCTGGGGGAGTTCGTCGCCGACGTCCAGCCCTACTCCACCGCCCTGGAGCGCTGGTTCTACCGCAAGGTCGCCGGCAACCCCGTGGAGTACAAGCTGCTGAGCCAGGCCACCATGGGTGAGCCCGGGCCAACGCCGGCCTGGGCTGCTCACGAGTGGGTACTGTTCGGTCCCAGAGACCAGGTGGAGGGCTAGCCATGCGCGCTAACGAGCTGCAATCGCATCGACCCCTGCGGCCCCACAAGCTGCCCGCCGGCGATGTGCCGCACCTGGTCATCGAGCCCAACAAGACCTGCAACATCCGCTGCAACGACTGCTACAGCCGGGACTGGGGCCACATCAAGAGCTACGAGCAGGTGGTGGCGGAGATCGACCTGGGGCTTCGCCGCCGCAAGCTCGAAAGCATCAGCCTGTTGGGGGGCGAGCCGACCCTGCACCCGCGCATCGTGGACATCGTCTCGTACATCAAGAGCCGGGGGGTCGTGTGCTTGCTGCTGACCAACGGCGTGACCTTCCTCGAGGACGAGGACGATCAGCTGCTCAAAGACCTGATCGCCGCCGGACTGGACCGGGTGATGGTCCACATCGACCGGGGCCAGAGCCACGTGCACCAGGACCTCGACCTCGCCCGACGCCGGGTGTTCGACAAGCTCGAAAAACACCGCATCTTCTTCGGCGTCTCAGCCACCGTCCGCGCCGGCGACGAACAGCGCTTCCCGCGCCTGCTCAGCGACCACAACCGCTACCGCTACTTCGACGGCATCCTCGCCACCTTGGCGGTGGACATGGACAGCTTCCACGAGCAGCCGGATCAAGAGCTGGAGGCATCGATGTGCGATGTCTGCCAGGCCATCGACGATCAGCTGGGCGTGGCCCCAACGACCTACATCCCCACCAGCCTGGACGACGACGAGGTGGCCTGGGTGATGTACATGTATTACGTCAACGCCCGTACCGGCGCCGCCTTTGCCATCTCGCCCCAGCTGGCCAACGCCTCCCGCGACCTGTACCGACGCGTCGCCGGCCGCCACGCCTTCGCCGCCACCACGCCCACGTCCCTGACCCCTGTCTTCGCCGGCCTCTCAGGGGCCATGGACGTGGCCATCCGCCCCTCCCGCACCGCCGAGCTGGGCCGCTTCCTCAAGGGCTTACGCCGGCCCTCGGACCTGCGCTTCCAGTACATCGTCCTGCAGCGCTCCCCCCGCCTGGACCCCCAGCGCGGCGCCGTGGGTATCTGCTACCACTGCCCCGACGCCACCGTACGCAACGGCCGCATCACCCCGGTGTGCATCGCCGACCAGCTCAGCCCGCTGGATGGCAGCGGGGCGCGGATCCCCGAGGCGTACGTCGAGGCGATCTGGGAGCATCTGGAGGAGGGTGGGCAGCCGTTGGTGGCGTTGCTCAGTGAATGATGTCACTGGTGGAGAGCGACGCTGTAACTAACGGGAAGAACAGGAGATTGCTTCCACGGTAACTCCGTGCCAAGCTAGGCGGCGAGGAGCGACAATTCATGTCTCTGCATCTAAAACAATTCGACCCGCGAGACGTGCCAACATACGTGTACGGCGATGCGGCACGCTATCTTGGGCTACCCAGGTCGACTGTCCGTTCCTGGGTGCTGGGCCAGCGGTACCGGACCCAGGATGGGGGTCGTCACGTGTTCCGCCCGGTCATCGAGCGGCCGGATCCAGATGACTCGATGCTGTCGTTCACCAATCTCGTCGAGCTGCACGTACTCAGTTCGATCCGGCGCACTCACAAGGTCTCGCTCCAGAAAGTCCGCGAGGCGTTGGACTACCTACATCGGGAGATCCAAACCTCCCATCCACTCGCCAGGCTCGACTTGCAGACAGATGGCGTCGACCTATTCCTCGACAGCTGGGGTAGCGTGCTGGCGCTGTCCGGGCCCAGGGGCCAACTCGAAATGCGTCATGTGGTCGAGGCCTATCTAGACCGCATCGACCGGGACGAATCGGGGCTGGCAGCTCGGCTGTATCCATTCACTCGCCGGCGTCACAGGGAAGCTGAACTCGCCGGTCAGCCCCGAGTCGTCGTGATCGACCCCCGAGTTTCATTCGGCCAGCCAGTCCTCGTCGGCACTGGCATTCCAACAGCCGTACTTGCCGAGCGGTTCAAGGCTGGCGAGTCAGCAGCAGAACTCGCGAGAGACTATGGCTGCAGTCCATCTCTGGTCGAAGAGGCGATCCGCTGCGAGCTGTCGCCGGCGGCATGAGCGTGTCCGTCGGCCCTACCTTCTTTCTCGATCGCAGTCTGGGCGGACGCATCGTCGCAAACGCGCTGCGAGAGGCTGGCGTTGCGGTCGAGGTCCACGACGACCATTTCCCGCAGGACGCACCCGACGAGCTTTGGTTGCCTGAAATCACCCGTCGTGGCTGGGTCGCTCTGACTAGGGACAACGCAATCCGCAAACGCCGGTTGCAACGGCATATGGCTGCGTACTGCGGTGCCCGATTGTTCGTGATCACCGGTGGTGAAATGACCGGCGCGGATATTGCCGATGCACTCACGAGACTCACGCCCGGAATCCGGAAGACGGCTCAGGAGAATCCAGCTCCGTTCATCGCAACGATCCAGGCATCTGGGAGGATTCACGTGTGGCGGAGCCGGGAAGCGTTGATCAGAGAAATCGAGGGGTAACAGATCCACGCCGCTATCCATTCCTAGCGTGGGCCTGCGTCCCGGCGGCACCCGCACCAAAAACGAGGTGTGGTTGGATACCAACTGAGCCCGATGGAAATCGTGGGTAGGCTATTCTGTACGGGCCGGAATTCAGGAGGGACCGTGAACAAGATTTGGGGTTGCCTGAGGCCGCTGGTATGGCTGTCGATGCTCTCGCTGGCGGCCTGTGGCACGAAGGCCGAGAAGCCGGAGATGGAGCTCCCCGTCGAGCTCGACGCCGAGAACAGCTACGGTGAACCGGTGAAGGTCGAGGGGCGGCTGGTCATCGAGCCGCTACCAGCAGGCAAGCGATTCCAGGGCACGTGGGTCGTGCTGGACGACGGGACGCGATACGTCTTGTCCTATCGTCCCGAGCCCGCCTACTACGCCTTTGTCGACCGGCGAGTAGTCGTCGAGGGACGCCCCTACCGGCCCGCTGAGCACGTCCAGTCCTACGGTGCCGATCATCTGGAGCTGGACTCCATGGTCCTCGCGGCAGGGCAGGTCGCCATCGAGCCGGCGCCCCAGGAGCTGCCCGCGCCGCCCTTTGCCGAGACCGCCGAACAGCTCACCGGACGCGCTGGGTTATGGGTCCAGCTATCCGGGCCTTTCAGCCGAGCCACGCTGGAGGAAGGCGACACATTCCTGGCCACCAACGCGGTGGAACTTGGGGACGGCACCCGGGTAGAGGTCGAGGTCGTGGCCCATCAGGTAGAGGGCATCGAGGAAGGGCAGCTGGTGACCGTGGTGGGCAGCGTACAGGCACCCGCAGGCCATGGCGGAGCGCACCGTCTGCACAACGTCCGCGCCGTATGCCCCGGCAAGTTGAATCTCTGTGGGGGCCAGACCCACGGGAGCAAGTAGAGGCCGACGGCAGGGTCGCACGGCATCCATCAACAGGCTGTCATGCCTATCGCCTGGCGCTCACACGGACCGCGGAAACGTGATGAGATGGCGCGGGTTCATGAGGACGTATCCCAAAGGGGGCGGAGGTCCAATGAACAAGACCCGATGGCAAAAGAGGTACAACACATCCCTGTTCTTGCTGGCGGGATGGTCGCTGTTCCTGGTGGTGGGGCGCACCTACGCGATCCTCGTCCTGTTCAGTGATATGCCTCCGGGGCAAGAGCTCATCGTCCAGGTCCAGATCCTGTCGCTGATCGCCGAATTCCTGACCGTGGTTGTGTGCCTGTCCACGCTCGGCGTGAGGTTCTACACACGCACGCACGCTCCACGGCTGACGACCGTCGCCAACATCCTGCTGCTGGCCAAGCCGGTGCTCGGGACCGTCGTGGGTGCTATCGGCCTTTGGAAGGTGCGCAAGGACGACCGGGCATCTCTGAACCCCGAAGCATCCATCGATGAATCGCGTATCAGTACGGCGCAGGCCATGGAGAGGGAGTCTGTAGGACGTTGATCAACGCCCTCAAGGCACCAGATCGTCCGCCAGCTCGTTGATGTAGACCTCGATGGCGGTGTACCCGGGACCGCTCATCACCGTGGCGTGGTCCGTCCCGTCCGAGGGATCCAGGCCGTTGGCCGTCTCCCAGCTGTCGTCCATGCCGTCGTCGTCGGCGTCCGTGGGCGGGGAGGTAGGGGTCAGGCCGCTCATCAGGTCCTGGGGCATCTGGGCGCCCCAGCCGCCGGTGCGGGCCAGGGTCTCCTGCACGCACTGCTCGGTGACCACGTCCCGGGGCCAGGCGCCGGCCCGGTCCAGCACGTCGTCGTAGGCATCGGCGCTGGGGCTGGTGGTCACCGGCACGTAGGTGGGCACCGTGGCGGCGAAGTCGAACTCCGCCGCCGCCCGGTGGCTCTCGTCCAGGTACAGGTCCTGGCTGCACTCCTGCCAGGGGTTGGTCACGATGCCGTCGCAGTCGCTGGTGGGATCGTCCACGTGGTTGTCGGCCAGGTAATACTCCAGCGTCGGGTCCGAGCCCCCGTTTTCATCGTCGAAGTACCACGGGATCAGCGTGTCCTCGCTGCCGTCGCGGTAGGTGTTGCCGATGATGTTGAACGGCCCGGACGCCGGGTTGTGGTGCACGAAGCCGTGGCGTACGTCGTAGGCCACGTTGTTGCGCACGTCCGACGGCCCGTTGGCGATGGCCGGGCAGCGGTTCTTGTGGTGGGCGAACAGGGTGTGGTGCACGGACACGTGGCTGCCGTCCGGGCCGCTGATCAGCCCGTAGTTGTGCTCCCCTTCCGGGTGCCCGACCGTGCCGGACATCTCGATGGAGCACCACTGGATGGTCACGTCGTGGGCGCTGTAGATGTCGATGGTCTCGTCCACGCCAAAGGCCACCGAGACGTGGTCGATGATGACATCTTGATTGCGCGAGAACTGGATGGCATCGAACTGGTTGCCGTCCGAGCCGTCGTACTCGGGGCGGATGCGCAGGTGGCGCACGATGATGTTGCCCACCTGGCTGTCGTAGGCGGCGTACAACCGCCCCTGGATGGTGATGCCGCCCCCGGGCGCCGTCTGCCCGGCGATGGTCACGTCGCCGTGGGGGATCTCCACGATGTCGGTCTCGATGACGCCGCTGACCTCGAACACCACGATGCGGGGCTCGTTGACGTCCAGGGCCGCCTGCAGGCTGCCGGGGCCGCTGGCGTCCAGCGTGGTGACCTTGATCACCCGCCCGCCGCGGCCGCCGGTGGCGTTTGCGCCGAAGCCCTCGGCGCCGGGGAAGGCCCGCAGCTCCTGGGGAGCGGTGTCGTCGTCGTCGCCGGGGGCGTCGTCGGCGACGAGGTCCTCGTCGTCCCCCGCGTCGGGGGCGTGCCCCGGCTGGTCCGGCCCCCCCCCCCC
>CAZDDH010000034.1:41321-52524 GCA_964504165.1 uncultured Rickettsiales bacterium
GGTCGTCTCCCGAGTCGTCGTCGTCTCCGGTTTCGTCGTCGTCGCCGGTGTCGTCGTCGTCGCCGGTGTCGTCATCGTCGCCGGTGTCGTCATCCACCGCGTCGTCATCCGTGTCCTCGCACGCCAGCTGGGGTGCGGTGAGCCACAGCATCGCTGCCAGCAGTCCGAACCATCGTCGTGTGAACATGAACCCTCCCTCTGTGCCCTGGGGACGCAGCTATCCTACCGCCTTTGCGCGTTTTTTGGTTTGTGGGGTTTTACGAAACTAATGAAGATACGACTTGGGCAGATCCGCACAGCACCGGAATCCGATGGAGAAGTTGCCCGAGTTGTTGCGGGGGACGGACTCCATGCCGCTGCCACAGTCGGCCGAGCCGGAGCCCGTTCCCCCGTGGAACGAGCCCCCCCGCATCGGGCAGTAGTCGCCCGCGCCGGACTGATCATCACAGGCGTCCTCCCACTCCGAGACGTTGCCGCTGAGATCGAATACGTCAGCAAGCCTACCGCTTCCATGGCAGTCCGCCATCGACGCCACGGGGACCGTCTCGTCATACGCGCCGTCCCAGGCGTTGCAGGCGTCCAGATCGAAATCGCTGCCGTAAGGGAACGTGTACTCACCGCTGTCCGAGCAGGCGTTGAACCACTGGCTCAGCTGGTGATTGAGGCCGTCGAGCGTTCGATCCAGCGGCCCGCCGTCCACGTGACCACACAGCCGCTTACCGGCCCAATCGCAGTACGCGTAGGCATCACACCAGTCCACGCAGACCACGGGGCGGTCGGCCATCGTCACCGGGTCATAGGTCTCCTCGGTGCAGGTCCCCAGCGCCGCGTTGGGTTCCACGGTGGTGTTCCACGAGCACTCGGCGGGGGGCTCCACGTGGGCGGTGCCGCTGTCGCCGAGGAACTCGGCGTACTGGGCCTGGGTGACCTCGGTGGTGTCAATGCAGTAGTCGGTGCCGTCGACGGTGTCGATCATCACCATCGACGGCCCCGGCGCGGCCTCGGGGCAGGTGGCGGGCGGATCCTCTTCCGTGGGCTCCACGCAACCCAGCGCGAGCACGACCAGTGGAAGGCAGGACAACAGGGTGTTTCGTTCCATGGCGCCAGGGTATCCGATGCAAGAAGAATGGACGCTCATTAGTTTAAGGCTTCTGCCCCGCCTGCTACCCTCCGAGGCCATGTCGTTCTTCCACGTAGTTCTATTCGGGGCCGTCCTCGCGATCGCCTCCCCTGCGCCAGCCTCGGGCGACGAGCCGGCCGCACCCGCAACACAGGAGCAAGCCATGCAGCTGGGCTACACGATCCTCTACGTGAAGGACGTCGCCAAGACGGTGGCCTTCTACGAGCAGGCCTTTGGCCTGGCGCGCCGTTTCGTGCACGAGAGCGGCTCCTACGCCGAGATGGAGACCGGAGCCACGGCGCTGGCGTTCGTCTCCGTGGCGCAGGCTCAGGCCATGCTGCCAGGCGGATTCCAGGCGATGGATCCAAGCAAACCGCCCGTCGGGATGGAGATCGCGCTGGTGACCCCCGACGTGCAGGCGGCCTTCGACCGCGCCGTCGGGGCCGGGGCCACCGCCGTGGTGCAGCCGGTGGAGAAGCCCTGGGGCCAGGTGGTGGCCTACGTACGGGACGGGGACGGCACGCTGGTGGAGCTGGCCAGCCCGATGGCGGCCCCCGAGCCCGCCGTGACCGCCCCGCAGCAGACGATGACCATCCTCGCCGTGGCCGATCTGGAGCGCTCGACGGCCTTCTACCGGGACGTGTTCGGTTGGCCCATCCGCATCCAGGTCCCCGTCCTGGTGGAGTTCGAGCTGCCCGACGGCCGCGGCCTCGCCGTCTACGAGCGGGAGAGCTTCGGGCGCAACACCAATGTGGTCCCTGCCGCCGTCCCCGAAGGCGAAATCGCAGGCACAGAGCTGTATTTCCAATGCTCCGACCTGGAGGGGGTCATCGAGCGGCTGAAGACCGCCGGGGCCCGCGAGCTGTCCCCGTTGGCCCCCCGGGACTGGGGTGACGAGGCCGCCTACTACGCCGATCCGGACGGGAACGTGCTGGCCGTGGCACGGCCCGGCGCCGGATGAGCCCGCCACGGACCTATTCTTGACACCGTTTTCTGCGCCGCTCCTCGTTGCTCGGGACACTTGATCGAGCAAAAGGAGTGCTGCCATGCCCCGAGGCAACGTCCCGCTGGCCCACCACCTCTCCCCTCCCGATCTGCGCTCGTTCCACGGGTCCCGGCTCTTCCCCGACTCCCGGTCACCCCACGGCGCCGCCGGCTGCTCACGCAAGGGGTTCGCCCGGAGAAACAACCAGGACAGCTGGTGCATCGACGACGTGGGAGAGGGGGCCCAGCTGTTGACCATCGCGGACGGGCTGGGGGGACTGAGCCATGGCGACATGGCCAGCCGGATGGCCATCGCGGTGATGAACAGCGTCTGCGCGGCGGGCCTCACGATCTGCGATTGGCAGGATGACAGGCAGATCGAGTCAGTGCTGGCCCAGGCTGTCCAGCGGGCCGGCGAGGTCGTCGCGAGGCAGGCGAGCAAGCGCGAATGCCGGATGGGTACGACCCTGTGCGCCGCCCTGGTCCTCGACGAGACGAGGGCCTGGATCATCAACGTCGGTGACAGCCGCTGCTATCTGCTACGAGACGGAGAGGTCGCCCAGCTGAGCCGGGATCAGACCGACGGCGAGCGGGTCCATGCGCTGGGATCGCCCCACTCACCCGCGGTGATCGACCGGCTCGAGATGTGCCCCGGGGACCGCCTCCTGCTCTGCACCGACGGCATCTGGCGCCCCCTGTCCCGCCGCCACCTCCAGACCATCCTGCGCAGCTGTGAGACCGCCGCCATCACCTCCGATGCCCTGATGTGGGAGGCGCTATGTGCCGGTGGCGCCGACGACCTCACCTGCATCGTTCACGATCATTGCGTTCACCGGCGGTGAGCGGGTGAGGCCAGATCTTCGAGGAACGCTCCCATGACCTCCTGCCAGAGGTCCGGCCGCTTCCGGGCGGTCACGGCGTGAGCCATTCCAGGCACTAGGACCAGCTCGGAGGGCCCGGCCAGCGCGTCGGCGACGGCCCGCTGCTCCGCCGCGGTGGCGCGGGGATCGTCCTCACCCCCGATGACCAGCGTGGGCTGGCGGACCCCGGCGGCGTAGCGCACCGGGTCGTGCGTGTAGGCGTTGAAGCCGGCCTGGAGGCTGCCGTGGAGCAGCAGCAGGTCGGCGCCGGGGAACGCCGGCAGCCCCATCAACCCGAAACGGTTGGCCACGGTGCTGCGCAGGCGGTCGAAGCACGCCTCCAGCACCAGCCCCTCCGGCGCCGCCAGCTCCAGGGCCACCGCCCGGACCGACGCCGCCGACCCCATGGAGAAGCCGTAGATGACCACCGGGCCGTCCAGGGCCCCGGCTGCCAACGCGACGTCCTCGGCCTCCCGGTAGCCCAGGGTCGTGCCATCCCCTTCCGAACCACAGCTACCCCGCAGGGCCACCAGGGCGCTGCCCCAGCCTAGTTCACGTAGCGGTGGCACCAGATCCAGCAGTTGATCCGGGGCCCCCGCATAGCCGTGGACGAGGAGCACCGTGCCCCGTGAATCCTCCAGCGGCACGCGCCACAGCTCCAGGTCGGGCTCCTGATCTCGTTCGAGGATCTCCCGGGTGAACGGCAATCCAAGATCGGAGGGGTCGCAGGTGCAGGTGGGACGGGGGACCCGGACCCCCAGGAGCAAGGTACGGAACCGCTCACCGGCGGTCAGCTGCTCGGGATTGGCGGTGCGGGCGCCCCCTTCGACCCATTGGGTCATGGCGCGGGCGTGGCTCCAGGCCAGGGCGTTGATCCCGATCAAAGCGGCCAGGGGAACGATCGCCAGCAGCACCAGGGTGCGGCGCTTACGGGGGGTAGCTGGTGGGGTGGGCGTGGCCTCGGTCATGACGCCAGATGGACCCGCGAGCGTAGAAGATTCGTCCCACCCGAGGGGGACATGGCCCGGCAACAAGGGCCGTCAGAAGTTGCCCCGGGTGGGCGTCCATCCCGACTCACCGCCCCCTCCCATGCCGTGAGTCGCGGTGGCAAACAAGAGAGGCGCTCGTTCTCCAGCGTCTATGGGCAGGCCGGTAGAGGTAAAACGATCGGGTTGTTGGTCTCGTCGCACTCGTTGTGCTCCGACGTCCCGTCGCCGAGGTCGTCGATCACGGCGACCACCTGGACAGCACCCGCGAGCAGCGAGGTATCGATCCAGGCTTCCAGGACCTCGACGGCCGTCCCTGCCGGCATGATCTCCGCCGTGGTCATCACCGTCAGCAGGGTCTGGTCCCCCAGACCGTCCTCTGCGTACAGCGCCACGGACACCCCGGCGGGCATGTCCGCGATGCCCTGATTGCTGGGCCGTATCAGCCACAGAATGTCGTCAGGGCATGAGTCCAGGCATACGTCCAGATCCTCCAGGAACAGGTCGGGGGCGTCCAGGGGATCGAGACTGCTGTGGCCGGCCTGGCGGAAGGAGTTGTAGGCCGGCCAGTTGGCTGGCTCGACGGCAGGGATCTGGCCATCGTCCTCCACGTTGGTGATGTGGTAGGCGTGCTGATTCCAGATGGGGCGGGCCGATACCCAGTTGTCGGCGGCATCGCCCAGGACGGTGATGCCAGTCCACCCGTTGAGATAGTAGTCATTGCTGGCCAGCACGATCTCTGCATTGCCATCGGCGTCCACATCGGCGACCACCGGGTACTCCACCACGGTGCCCGAGGCGTGACCGGACTCCTCGTGGAGGATCGCCCCGTCCGGGCCCGAGTAGATGAAGAGGCTCAGCTCGTCCGCGTAGAGCACCTCGAGCACCCCGTCCCCGTCGAAGTCGAAGGCGGAAGACCCGGTGCGCTGGGAGCTGTGGTCCTGGGTGACGTTGCTCCACAGGAGCGTGCCGTCGGTATCGAAGACCTCGTACGTGGAGTCGCCAGCCACGCCGATCTCGGGGAAGCCATCGCCATCGTAGTCCGCGATGGTCGGCGCCCCGCCACCGGAGCCGGTGCTCAACGTGTTGGGGCCCCACAAGATCGCCCCGTCGTCATCCTGCAGACGGATGGCGCCGTTGCTGATCACCACGATCTCTCCCCCCAAATCACCGTCGAAGTCGGCGACGGCGGTGGGGCCGTCCGCCTGGCCGTTGGTCCAGATGGCGGTGCCCGTGGCGTCGTAGATGGCGTCGCCGGCGACCACCTCCAGCCAGCCATCGCCGGTCACGTCCGCCACCGAGCTGGAGACGTGGTAGTGGTTGGGCTCGTTGGCGCCGATGCCGTAGGCGCCCTCTCCCTCCAGGTCTCCGAGATGGGAGAGGATGCGTGCCCCCAACACGATCTCCGCCGTGCCATCTTGGTCCAGGTCGGCGATGGCAATCGTCGCCCCCGTCATCCCCCCGTTGTCGGCCGAAGTCCACTGGTATTGACCCTCGTGGGACACACACACCACATGGCCAGCCGTATCCACGGTGAGCACCTCCGGTAGGCCATCGGCGTCCAGATCCCCCACGGCGACGCTCCCGATGCTGTAGACCTGAGCACCGGCCACGTCCTGGATCGACCAGTGCTCGCCCAGGCCATCGCCACTCACGGCTCGCAACACGCCCGGCCCCTCGTAGTTAACCCCCGCGAACGAGGTGAACACGACGTCCGGCACATCCAGGTCGTCGATGAGCCCATCGCCGTTGTCGTCGGTGAGATTGGCCACGACCGGCGTGTTCATCACCTTGTCGTAGGTCGGATGGTCCACGAAGCTCGACATCTGCCACTCGATCTGGGGAGCAAACACCCCCACCGGGGGCGAGTACGTGCAGTCCTGGATCTGGGGAATGGCGGTCGCGGGCGGTAGCTCGTCACAGGCGTCTGGGCCCTCGGCCCCGTCGCAGTTCGAATCCACGCCGTCGTACCATTGCTCGGGAGCGCCAGGGTAGACATCCGGATCGTTGTCGTCGCAATCGTCGGCCGCTCCGTAGCCGTCACCATCCTGGTCCACCTCCTGGCTGTCGTCGTCGTCCGACGAGTCGTCGTCCCCCTCGGTGTCGTCGTCATCCGCCGTGTCGTCGTCATCCGCCGTGTCGTCGTCATCCGCCGTGTCGTCGTCATCCATGGCGTCGTCGTCTGCGGCGTCACCGCCACCCCGTTCAGGGCATCCGGCGAAGAGCATCACCAGGCCCAGGATTGCAAGGATTTGGCAGGGTTCGAGGATACGTGGCATGGATTCCCTTTCAGGTACTGCTCCTCAGAATACGGTGTAAAATGGCCCCTTGATTACTCGCATTTAGAGGCCCCCGATGGTCACCCGTTCCGATCGCGTAACCATGCGTAAACAGCCGAGTCAGAGCCGGTCCAGGTCCACCGTGTCCTTCATCCTCCAGGCCGCCACTCAGGTTTTTACCGAGCGGGGCTACGACCATGGCTCCACGAACCGGATCGCCGACCGCGCCGGTGTCTCCATCGGGACGCTCTACCAGTACTTCCCCAACAAGGAAGCCATCGTGCTGTGGGCGGTCCGCCGCCAGGCCCGCAAGAATGTCGCCGCCATCACTCGCCAGCTCGACGACGCCAGGATCTCCGGCGTCCCCACCCGCGAGGCCATCCGGCAAGCCGTGACCATGACCGTGCGGCAACACACACGTTTTGGCCGGCTGCAACGGGAAGGCCTCCACCGAGCGCCCGCGCTGAGGAACCAGATTCACACCGAGATCCGCGCCCTGATGGAGCCGGGGATCGAGGCGACCGTCCGCTTGCTGGAGGCGGACGAAGACCTGGAGCTGGCCGACCCCAGGTTCACCGCCGTGTTCATCGTCGAGACCTTGCACGAGCGGTGCCACTGGCTCGTAGATCAGGGCTCCGAACACGGCGTGGAAGAGGACGGTTTCATCGAGGAACTCGTCGCCCTGTTCGATCGCTATCTGAAATCTCCGTGATTCCCATGGCCCAGCCGGCGGGGACTATCACTGGCGAATTTTCTGAAGGTCTTACCGCCGTAGCCAAACCAACCAATGTGTGTGCGGCGAGCGGCGTGGCTCGTCCTTCTCGAGGGGTTGTGGCATGAAGCGAGTCATGTTCGGTGCGACCGTTGCGATCGCCCTGTCTTGTGCAGCCTGTACATCGGAACCGGTCTCGGATTCCTACGGCCACGGCAACCCCAGCCTGGGGCATGTCGCCATCGAGGTCGTCCCGAGCACCCACTACTTCCAGTCCATCGCCGCCGGTGAGACGTCGAGCATGCCGGTGACCATCACCAGCGTCGGCCAGGACACGCTCTACCTCGAGGGCCTGTTCATCGAAGGTTCCCCATCCTTCTCCGTGGACGATCTGGGCGTCGAACGCATGCTCCCTCCCGGCTTCTCGACGAAGCTATACGTCGATTACACACCCAAGATCGACGGCCCGGAAAACGGCGCATTGACCATCTACAGCAACGCCGGCGACGACCCGGCGCACACGGTGCCGCTAGTGGCTGACGGCTCGATTCCGGTGATCGAGCTGAGCCCGGCCACCTGGGATTTCGGCGATCACGAAATCGGCGGCGAGCAAGAGCTGCTCATCACCGTCGGCAACGCCGGTTCCGCTCCGTTGACGGTGGACCAGGTTGTGTTCGAACCCACCAGCGACGAGCTGACCCACATCACCAACCTGACCGAAGACCCCCAGCTTCTCCCGGACGAGACCACGGAAATCACCATCTTCTACAACCCCCGCGACGAGCTCCCCGACACGGGCTATCTGCACATAACCAGCGACGATCCGGCCCGGCCCGTGGTCACGGCCGTCCAGTTCGCCCAGGCGCACCTGGGGGACGAAATCGTCGACGAGTACGAAGTGGGCGCCAACAACAAGACGGATATTTTGTGGGTGATCGACAACTCATGCTCGATGTTCGAAGAACAGTACCTCCTGGCCGACCACATCTCGGCGTTCTTCGAAGTCGCCAACCTCAACAGCCTCGATTTCCAGATGGGGGTGGTCACCACCGACAACGCTACCTTGCAGGGAGCCTTCCCGATCATGACCCCCTCGACACCGGATGTGCACGGGGCGTTCATGGACGCGGTGACCGTGGGAACAACAGGTAGTGGCTCGGAAAGGGGTTTGCAGCACGGCCTGGAGGCGCTGACCTCCCCGATGACCGACATGGGGGAGCCCAACGCAGGGTTCCTTCGCGAGGACGCCGGGCTGCGGGTCATCTTCGTTTCGGACGAGGAAGACCAGTCCCAGTGGCCGGTGGAGAGCTACGTCACCGGCTACCAGTCGCTCAAGATCAACCCGGCTCACGTGGTGCTGAACGGCTTCATCTCGCAAAGCTTGGGATCGCGGTACAACCAGGCGATAGGGATGACGGGCGGCCTGGCCGACTACCTCGAAAACCCGGACTGGGCCAATACGCTGTCACAGCTGGCCTGGGACTCCGAGGGCTGCAACGATACCTTCGATCTGACCCATAATCCCGTGCCCGACACCATCGAGGTGGAGCTCAACCATGTGCCCCTCCACCAGGGTTGGTCCTTCCAACCGATCTTCAAAGCGGTGGTCCTGGAGCCGGAGTACGTCCCGGATCCTGGCGACGTGGTGACGATCCGTTATCACCTGCTGGGGGACTGCTGTTGAACGCCTGCAGCTCTGAGAGGAGTTGTTCACAGGAGTAGCCAGGGCAACTTTCCGAGACGATGGGCAGCGTCACGACGATCGTCGGCAACGGCGAGAACGCACCGTCAGCCAGGCCGTCAGCACGGCCGCGATGATCCCCGAGCGTTCCGCAGTCACCGGAGTGGCCGAGCACCCCATGGCCGATACGGCGACGACCTCGCCCAGGGCCAGGAAGTCCTCGGGTTCGCGGTTGCCCGTGCACGGCCGCGTCTCCGGCCCACCCTCGGCGCCACCGGCGTCGATGAACGCCTGCATCACGGCGCGCCGCTCGTCCACACGGTCGCGGGTGTAGGCGATGCGCGCGAGGTGCGGCTCCAGATCCTCCTCGGCCGAGGCCACGAGCACCGAATACCTGTCGATGCGCTCGTGCATGGCCTCCTCATCCCAGATCTCGTCGAGCAGGCGCTGTAGCTCGTCGAGGTAGCGCTGGCGTAGATCCGGGTGGCGCGACAGCCGGCGGGCGAGCTCGGAGGTGACGTAGGCCGGTTCGTCGTTGGGATCCTCGTAGCCGTAGTGCACGTCGTCGGCGCCCCAGGGGATGAAGACCGCGCGGCCGCCCCGGTCCGGATCCAAGTAGACATAGGCGTTGTTGGTATTCTCGTTGTAGCCGTCGTCGTGGCCCACCAGCGTCTCCAGCGCCCAGAACTGCACGAAGGCGTCGATGTCGAGCACCTCGCCCAGCGCCTGTTCGAGCTCGTCGTCGGGGGCCTGGAGCGCGTCCGCAATCCGCCCCAGCCCCTCGCCCGTGGGATCCGTGTCCGACGTCTTGGCCTCCCATCGCCCCAGGCTGGCCGGCAACCCCGCCAGGTGGGGGCCGGTGAAGTCGGCCAAGGTGCCCTCGTACAGCGCTCCCTCGTCGTTGCCGAACGCTCGCCGCAAAAATCTCTTCTTGATGGCCTCGACGTGGGTGTAGGTGCCCAGCGCGGTGCCGTTGACCGAGACGTTGGCGAGGTTGCACCGCGGGGCCGGGTAGCCGGCGTCGTCGAACACCGAATAGGCCAGGCAGGTTCGGATCCGCGAGCGGTCCTGGTGGTTGTTGTTCAGCGTGATGCGCTCGGTATCACCCAGGGTCTGATGGTCGATGTACTTGTCGGTCTTGAGCTTGAGGCTCGGCCGGTCGCCAGCGCCCTCCACCGAACCAAGGAACCCCTTCTTGCGGATGCCGACGTCTTCGAGCGCGCGGCCGTCCACCGCGATGTCGGCGTAGAAGTACGTGAACTCGCTGGGGTACGGTTCGCTGCACGACCGGGCTGTGGTGGCGATGACTCCGGGCCACTGGTCCTCCTCGCCCCCGGGGAAGCGGTACTGCTCCAGTAACTGAGCGTGCTCGTCTTCGTCCATGGTGATCTGCACGCACAGCATCGACCCGGGATCGAAAGAGACGTCGCCGCTCGCCGGGGCCCCCGGCACGCAGGGGATGCCCACCACCGCGGGCTCGGCGGCGCAACCGCACACCAGCAGCACCAGGGCCAGGGCACTAGAACGCATAGCCGAGGCTCCAGGTGATCGTGGGCATCACCGGCGACAGGGAGACCGCGTCCTGGCCGGCCATGACCTCCACGTCCGACGTGAAGCCGACGTGGGTCTTGGCGTACACGCCGATGCCGAGCTCCATCACGAACCGCTTCCAGGCCCACGTCCTCCCGATCTGCACGCCGATGCCCAGGGTCCCGTAGCGGGCAAGGCGCGTGTCGAGGGCGGACTGGGTCGTGCCGCCGCCGATCACAAACGGGGTCAGGGTCCAGTCGGCCAAACCGCGCTGGCGCAACGACAACCGCAGGCCGCCGCGCACGCTGACGTGGAGCACGTGCATGTCCATGGCCGACGTATCGGTGACGTCCGCCTGCAGGGTCCAGCCCATCCCCGGCCGGGGCACGTGGTGGAAGCGCACGTTGGCGTCGAAGGTCCGGGTCCCCGCCGCGCTGGCGATCACGGCGACCAACGGCCCGATGGGGCTGATCATCAGCGCGGCGTGGCGCTCTGCGGACGGGGCGGGGGCATCAGGCGCCGGCGGGCCCACATGCTCGGCAGCGGCCGGGCCGGCCACGAGGCAGACGAACGCGAGGATCAGCAGCAGGAATCGTCTCGGATGGTCTCGTGTGGGGTCCATGGGTCGTTATGGGTTAAACACCGCGCGGTCCACGATGTGTCACCGGCAGAGGGGCCGGGCTTTCGCGTTCCGCTTTTTCTTATTCTTTGCCGCCGCGTGTCTGTACCTGTAAGGGCACACAGCTTGGGCCGGTATCCGGCCTAGGGGAGGTTCCCATGCGGCAATGGGCCCTGTTGGTGACGGGATGCGTGCTGGGGATGCCGGTGTGGGGCGGCTGTGCTGAGCCGATTCCCTTCGGCGGGAAGATCACGATCCACGACGAAGATCGGTCCTGGCCATCCTACATGCTGTATTCGGGCCGATACGCGGGCGGTGCCTATCTGATCGACAAGCAGGGAAACATCGCGCACACCTGGGAAGCGGACCATGAAGCCCGGGTCTGGGGACACACCGAGTTGTTCGATGACGGCACCATCTTCACCGTCGCCG